>QZLD01000333.1 GCA_004796385.1 Gammaproteobacteria bacterium
AGTTTTTCCCGGCCATCACTCGCTGGACATTCACCCTGAAATTCTTGGCAGAATGCGGAACGCTTTTTCCCAGTTACAAAAAAAGGGCAAATTACAACATGGTGCAGGAACATTTACTTACGGAGACTGGGCGGTATGGTTATAAACAGAACTAAGCGATCAATGCTGAATTACTCAGAAAAAAAACTAATGCTTATTCAAACATTAATGTTTGTTTTCTTTGCTTCTTCATGTGCAGCAGCAAAGCAACCGGATAAAATAGAAATCAATAATAACCTTTCTGCATGCACTTATATAACCAACACTAAGATATCAACAGAAAACGATATCCCTCTCTTATCATTTGATCTAAAAATAGATAAACCTATCTCTGAATGTGGCTGTAAATCAGCTCAAGGAGCTTATACGGTATATACTTATACAGAGAATTATAAATCATACATACTTGGAGGAAAAATAGTCCTTATGGCTTCAAAACATAAATCTCTACCGCTTTCAGCGGATAAAAACCTGATTGATAATAGAAAACTTATTATAGAGTTTTCATGCTCTCAACCTGATTAAACTTAGAGATCTAAAAGAATACAAATATCACCATGCCAACATTTTCAGAAAAAGAGATTGAAAAATTCAATGCTATATCCTCCTGCTGGTGGGATCTTAACGGACATTTCAAGCCATTACACAAAATTAATCAACCGCGCCTGCAATTTATAAAAAAAAATATTGATCTGAACAATAAAAAAGCCTTAGATGTCGGCTGTGGCGGCGGTATTCTGGCAGAGAGCCTGGCAAAATCAGGCGCAAGAGTTACTGCTATTGATATGGCTGAGGATGTGATTAATGTTGCAAAGTCTCACGCAACAGAAAATCAACTGGATATAGAATATCTGCATACATCCCTTGATGAACTTCTGCAAAACAGTAATAAGAAATTTGATGTTGTTACCTGTATGGAGATGCTTGAGCATGTTGAAAATCCACAGGATATTATCTCCGCCTGTGCCGATGCCTTAAAACCAGGTGGGCTGCTGTTTATCTCTACAATAAATCGTAATATCCGTTCAATGGTTACTGCGATTTTCGGGGCTGAGTATCTGTTGAATATTATTCCACGCGGCACTCATAGCTATCGCCTGTTTTTAAAACCTTCGGAAATCGACCGTTTTTCCCGCTCTGCCAACTTGGACATCATTGATTCTTCTGGAATTAGTTATTGTCCGATTACTTCCAAGTCAAAACTGTGCAGTAATCAGGGGGTTAACTATATTTGCTGTTACCGAAAATAATTGGCTTTTATTTTCCTGTTAATAAAAACAGTTCGGCCTTTTGCAAGTTCTCCGGTGAACCGTAAATCACCAGAATATCATTACTTAGTAATTCCACATCCCCGGTTGGATCAGGTACTCTTATATTGCGTCTTCTTATTCCGGTTACTGTAACTTCGATAGAGCGCAAATCTAACTCTTCGAGCCTTTTTCCTACTGCATAACCATCTTCACCAAGTGCAACAGTATTAAGCTGCTTTGCGGCACTATTTGCAACCTGCTCTTTATTTTTATGCTGTCCGTAAAAAAAACCTCTCAACTGCTTGTAACGATTCTTACGAAACTCACGGGAATATCTAATTATCCTGGACATCGGCACATCAAAAAAAGGAAGACAGTGAGATGCCAGCATAATACTGGTCTCGAATGATTCCGGGATTATCTCGGTTACTCCTTCGCTTTCAAACCTGCCAAAATAGGTATCATCTTTTGTAAGTGCACATATCGGCACTTCTATTTCCGTATCCCTTATCTGCCTAATTACCTTTATTGAGGAATTGAAGTTTGTCATACTAACAACAACCAGTCCGGCCTTTTCAATATTCACCGATTCAAGTATTTCAAAACGCGACGCATCTCCAAAACAGACATTATTTCCAGCCATACGCGCTTGCCTGACTCTTTCTGGATCAAGATCAAGAACAATATAATCTATCCCTTCCATCTCAAAAAAACGAACAATATTCTGCCCATAAAGACCAAAACCTATAACAATTGCGTGATCTCTCATACCTTTTGCAACAGAGGTTATCTGCTCATTATTGTTGCTTCTGGCTCTTCTCCTGGTTTCACCCCAATACCCCCTTTCTGCAAACCATCCAACAATGGTTCCGTTAAAGCGAATAAGAAAAGGTGAGATAATCATAGACAAAAAAAGTGCAGCTAAAACCACATGGCTTTCATTAATAAGGATAAGGTTAGATGATAAAGCCAGAGAAATAAGAGCAAAACCAAACTCTCCGCCTTGAGCTAAAACAAGTCCACTTCTTAAGGCATCGCGCTTACTTGATGAAAAAAGCCTCATTAAGGCTGCAACCAATATAATTTTACCGAGAATAATGCCAAATGCTACAGGAACCACCCAATACCATAACTCTTTGATTACTGCTAAATCGAGAATCATTCCTATTGTAATAAAAAACAATCCCAACAATACTTCCTGAAATGGCCTTATATCTGATTCTATCTGATGCCTGTATTCCGTTTCTCCAAGCATCATTCCTGCCAAAAATGCCCCAAGCGCAAGTGACAAATCAACAAAATGAGTTGCCCACGCAGCTACAATTATTACCAGTAGAACTGTCAGAGTAAAGAGTTCTGTCGATTTGGTAAGGGCAATTTCATGAAATAAAGGTCTAATAATAATTCTTCCTGCGGCAAGCATAACCAAAAACATTGCTGCACCTTTCAGTAATGCGAAAAACAGCGGTTCCAACATTGAACCTTGATTTGTACTGGAAAAAATAGGAATAAGAATTAAAAACGGTACAACTGCCATATCCTGAAAAATCAGAACTCCAACAGCAGTTTTACCGTGGGCAGCATTCAGTTCTCCTTGGTCATCCAACTGCTTTATTACTAAAGCTGTAGACGACATTGCCATTGTTCCGCCAATAATAAATGATGCAGCAAAACTAAAGCCGGTCAACCACGCTATAATGGAAACTACAGCAGTAAAAATAACAACTTGAGCTCCACCTAATCCGAAAACTATCCATTTCATGGATATAAGCTGCGGCAGAGAAAATTCCAATCCTATTGTAAATAATAGAAATACTACTCCAAACTCTGCCAGAAAACGTACACTTTCAGAATCATCTATAAATGCCAATCCATAAGGACCTATCAAAAGCCCCACATATAGATATGCCAGAATAGGTGGCAATTTCATGCGCCCGAAAAGGCCAACCACCAATACAGAGGAAATTAATAGTATTACAATATCAGCAAAATTTTCCACCGGACTCCATCACGATAAAACAGTTCTACTTAAAGTGTAAGACAAAAAAAGCTACAAACAACCTAATACAAACAGTTTAATTACTGGTTCTATTTATAATTTCTAATAGCTGATCTGAGGTAAATGGTTTTGACAAATAGATTATATTGGGAATGGTAATTTTCTCCTGAAGATTATCAAGAGCAATTTTACTACCGCTGGTAATTATAGTGACTGCATTTTTACATACTTTTTTTACTGTATTAATTATATCTTTTTCTGAAGCTATTCCAGCATCTATTATCAGGTAACGATATCTTTTTTCGCTTTCAAGATAGTTGATTAGAGAGGTTACATCAACAAATGTATTGCAATTAAATCCAGCTGCTCTGGAGATTTCCTCAATAAATTCTGTAATAATATTACAGTCCTCAGCAATAAGGATATCCATACTTTCTCTACAGTTTTCCACTTTTGATGAACAATCTTCAGATACTTGTACTTGTTGAGTATTTTTATCAGGTAAAAATATTCTGAATGTGGTTCCCAGGTTTTGTTTTGAGTCCACCTCTATACGCCCATCATGCCCGGTAATTATGTTATATACCAAAGATAAACCAAGCCCCCTGTCTTTACTGCCTTTGGTTGAGAAATAAGGATCAAAAATCTTATCTATTACATCTGCACCAATCCCCTCTCCCATATCACTTATTTTAATAATAATCATACTGGTATCAGTGTTATCAATACTGTTTACATCATCTGAATAACATACGGCTCTTGCAGAAATCATAATTTCACCTGTCCTTTCCCGCATTGAATAAATGCTGTTTTTTAACAGGTTTATTATTGATAAGACGAGTAAATCGGCATCAACATAAATAATGTCCGAATCCAAAACAATACTGGTGGAAATTTTTATTGAATCAATAACAAATGGTTCTACCGTCTGAATAGCATCTTCAATTATTTCTTTAAGACTGCAATCAGCAGGATTAATATTAATTATTCCTGTGGTATTTTCTATTTGGTTTACTGCAGAAACAGCACTTCCAGCTGCTTTTATAATATTATTCAAACTATTTTTGCATTTCTCCGGGTTATGAATATTTTGGATCGCAAGCTCTGCAAAAGCATTTACTGAGTGAATAATATTATTAAAATCATGTGCCATTTTATTGGCAAATATTCCTATAGCTTCATGCTTTGACTTTCTTTCCAGCTCAATAGCTACTCTGTTGTGGTCATCAATAATCTTTTTCTCTTCGGTAATATCTTCAACAACTCCTTTATAACTAACAATATTTCCCAGTTCATCCTTAACCGGATAAGAGTGATCCTTTACCCATTTAATATCACCATTTGCGGCAATTATCCGGTATAAAGAGTGTTTGAAAGTTCCATCTACGATCTGTTCTACTTCCGAAGATATTTTACTCAAATCATCAGGATGAATTATCTGTTCATAAAAAATCTGGCCACTTATAAAATCACTTACTTTGTATCCAAGTATTCTTTCTACATTCTCAGTTACATACTCAATTGGCCAGTTTCCTTGATTATTTTTCCAGGCAAAAATCATTGAGTTGGTTTTGTTAATAATATCGTTGATTTGTTGCAGGGTTTTAAGTGATTCCTGCAAATGCAATTCTGTGTTCTTTTTTGCTGTCATATCTTCATAAACAGCTACAATTTCACCATGACTGGTTTTGAAAACGAAATTATCCCGCCAAAATGAGACTCTTTGATCTTTATACTCATTAATATCAAAATGTTCCGGTATTCCTGTCCGGTTAACACGTATAAATACTTCCAGTAACCCAAAACTTTCAATTCCGGGAAATACTTCTGTCACTTTTTTACCAAGAACATCGGACCTGGCTACTTTATCTATTATTTCTGAAGCCGGATTAAAGTCTGTAAAAATAAAGTCCCGTCCATTATCTATAGGCTGGTATACTGCTACTCCAGCATACATATTTTTAAGAAGACTCTGGTACTTCTCCTTCCATATATTATTATTTTTTTCTTCCACCAGTTTTGCCTTTAAAAAAGGCGGTTCTTTTATAAACCGCCTCAAATAAATTAATCTCCGTCCAACATATTGCCAATTGATCCAAGCAGTGACCCCTCCCCCTTACTGCTACCACCAGCTGATGGAGCATGCTTAATAATTCGATCCGCAAGGCGTGAAAACGGCAGACTTTGCAGCCACACGGTTCCTGTTCCCTGAAGAGTGGCAAGGAAAAGTCCTTCTCCTCCGAAAACCATACTTTTGAGGTTTCCGGCTCTTTCGATTGAATAATCTATGCCGTCGGTAAATGCTGCCAGACAGCCTGTATCTACAAGCAGTTTTTCTCCTCGCAACTCTTTTCTGACAAGAGTTCCTGAAGTATGAATAAAGGCCATTCCATCCCCTTCAATCAGCTGCAATATAAATCCTTCTCCACCAAAAAGCCCTGTTCCAATCTTTTTATTAAATGTTATTGAGACCTTTGTTCCTAAAGCTGCTGCAAGAAAGGCGTCTTTCTGGCATATAATTCTATTACCGATAGTCGCCATATCTAAAGCCTGAATTGTACCTGGATACGGTGCTGCAAATGCCACTCTTTTTTTGCCGTGTCCGGTATTGGTAAAGTGGGTCATAAATATGGATTCGCCTGTAAGTGCTCTTTTTCCTGCACTAAACAGTTTAGACATAAACCCCTGATCAGCCTCGCTACCATCTCCCATCTTCGCTTCAAAGGTTATTCCCTCATCCATGTAGTTCATTGCTCCGGCTTCTGCTATAACTGTCTCTCCCGGATCAAGCTCTACTTCCACAAGCTGCATATCATCCCCAAAAATCTCATAGTCTACTTCATGACAAATCATTTATTACTCCTGATAAATATAAATAAATAGAATTAATCTACTGTTTCCATCTCTTTTTCAAATTCAAGTTCAAGTTTATCATCAATAACTGTTATGGTCACATACCCACCGTTGGTGAGTTTTCCAAAAAGTAACTCTTCGGCAAGAGGTTTTCGAATACTATCCTGAATAACTCTAGCCATCGGTCTGGCACCCATCTTCTCATCATAACCATTAATACAGAGCCACTTTACTGCATCGCTATCCAGATCAATTGTTACCTTTTTATCATGCAGTTGTCCTTCCAGCTCACCAATAAATTTATCAACAATACTTCTAACATTCTTCTCTGCCAAAGACTTAAACTGCACTATTCCATCCAGTCTGTTTCTAAACTCAGGTGAAAACATCTTTTTCACTGCTTCCAGTCCATCTGTAGAGTGATCCTGCGTTTTAAACCCAATAGAAGTACGCCCCATTTCAAAGGCTCCGGCATTTGTCGTCATAACCAGAATTACATTTTTAAATGATACTTTTCTGCCGTTATTGTCTGTAAGGGTTCCATGATCCATAACCTGTAAAAGAAGGTTGTAAATTTCACCATGAGCTTTTTCTATCTCATCCAAAAGAACAACCGAGTGCGGGTGCTTTAGCACTGAATCTGTAAGCAAACCGGACTGATCGTATCCAACATATCCGGGAGGAGCTCCTATAAGCCTTGATACGGTATGACTCTCCATATACTCAGACATATCATAGCGCAGAAATTCAACACCCAGAGCCAATGCAAGCTGCTTCACCAGCTCTGTCTTACCGACTCCTGTCGGCCCGGAAAACAGAAATGAACCAATAGGCTTTTCTGTATTTCCTAAACCGGAACGTGATGTTTTTATTGCTGTTGTCAGCGTCTCTATAGCTTCATCCTGACCAAATATTACCATCTTGAGATTTCTTTCCAGATTCTTAAGAGCATTCTTATCTGATGCGGAAACACTCTTAGCCGGCACTCTGGCTATTTTTGCTACCATCTCTTCTATCTCTTTTACACCAACAGTTTTCTTTCTTTTATCTGAAGGCTGAATATTCTGATAAGCACCTGCTTCATCTATTACATCGATGGCCTTATCAGGCAAAAATCTTTCATTTATGTATCTTGATGATAATTCCGCTGCACAACGTAATCCTTTTACAGAGTATTTTATCTGGTGATGATCTTCATATCTGGATTTCAGTCCTTTAAGAATATGAAAGGTTTCATCAACTGTCGGCTCTATTATGTCTATTTTCTGAAATCTTCTGGCTAAAGCCCTATCCTTTTCAAAAATACCTCTGAACTCTGAATATGTGGTTGATCCTATACATTTTATCTCTCCGCTCGACAAAGCCGGTTTTATGAGGTTTGACGCATCCATTGAACCACCGGAAGTTGACCCTGCGCCAATAATCGTGTGAATCTCGTCAATAAACAGAATTGCTCCGGAAATTTTCTTAAGGTCATTGATTACAGCTTTAAATCTCTTTTCAAAATCTCCTCTATATTTTGTACCAGCGACCAATGCACCTAAATCAAGAGAGTATATTTTTTGATCTAAAAGTTTATCCGGCACTTGATCAATAACAATTTTTTGAGCCAATCCTTCAGCAATAGCCGTTTTACCAACACCAGCCTCACCTACTATCAGAGGATTATTCTTGCGACGACGGCAAAGCACCTGAATTACCCTTTCCAGTTCACCATCACGCCCAACCAGAGGATCAATCATTCCCTCGGCAGCCTTCTTATTAAGATTTACTGTATATAGATCAATAGCTTTTTGGTCTTTTTTATTCTCTCTAGCTGCTTCTGCAACATGCTCTTCTTCAATTGGAGCAAAACCTTCAACCTTTGCTACCCCGTGAGAAATAAAATTAACCACATCCAGCCTGCTTATATTCTGGGACTGAAGCAAATACACAGCCTGAGAATCCTGCTCACTAAATAGCGCTACCAGAACATTTGCTCCGGTAACCTCTTTTTGCCCGGATGACTGCACATGAAAAACTGCTCTTTGCAAAACACGCTGAAAACCTAGAGTCGGCTGAGTTTCACGTCCATCATCACTAGACAATACCGGCACTGTTTCATCTATATACTCTTCAAGCTCTTTATGCAGCTTTTCAATATCTGCACCACAAGAGAGCAACACTATTTGAGCTGACGGATTTTCGAGCAAAGACAGGAGCATATGTTCTACTGTCATAAACTCGTGATTCTTTTCTCTTGCTCTTTTAAACGCCATATTAAGCGATATTTCTAATTCTTTACCAAGCATAATCTTTGTAAAAACCTTTAATAACTAAGCGTCTGAATAAGTACGCTATGAAAAAACAATTTTATTTAATTATAGTAGGCAAATATCTATTCTGCCTCTTCGGTTACACACTTTAACGGATGCTGATTACCCCTTGCATACCTGTTAACCTGATCTGCCTTTGTCTCTGCAATTTCTCTGCTGAAGACGCCGCAAATTCCTTTACCCTGTATATGAACCTGCATCATAACTCTGGTTGCTCTTGCTTCATCCATTGAAAAAAAGTTCATAAGTACATCAACCACAAAATCCATTGGGGTGAAGTCATCATTCAGCAGAACCACTTTGAACTTCCGTGGGCGTTTAAGTTCAGGTTTAGCCTCCTGAACCAGGGTATCATGACCCAATTCATGTTTTTTATCTGTCATATTTTTTAAAAGAGGTTAAAAAATTTCCCTAATCATTTTCACTGAAAGCTGCTTTCAAGTAATCAATCATTGAAACCACTGTCAAAATTGCTGCGACATACAAAAGTACAACGCCGGTTATATGGTTAAATCTCTTCGTCATAAATAAAAAAAGATCACTGTTAAACAGTAGAAACATTAGTGCCAACATCTGAGCTGTTGTTTTAATCTTACCCAGTATGGATACGGCAACCTTTCCTCTTTTGCCGTACTCTGCCATCCACTCCCTTAACGCCGAGATAACAATCTCTCTACCGATAATTACTGCAGCAGGAATTACAAAGTAAGCCTGATTTAATCTGGTTGTGAGACAGATAATCGCAAAGACAACCATCAGTTTATCCGCAACCGGATCAAGAAAAGCTCCAAAAGGAGATGTCTGGTTAAGTTTACGAGCCAGATAACCATCAAACCAGTCGGTAACGGAAGCAACCCAGAAGATTCCGAATGAGATACGGCTTGGCCATGGGTTTCCATCGGAAAAGCAGTATGGAAGAATAAAAAATGCCAACAGAAACACCGGAATCAGGATGATTCTGAGCGAGGTTAGAATATTTGGAATATTCCAGGAGATGTTCATGGTTTGTTTTCCTCATCATGAAAAAGATCGTATACCGAAGTTGCGATCTTTTTGCTTATGCCTTTTACTTTGCACAAATCAGATATCTCTGCCTTTGCGATACCTTGCAGACCACCAAATTGCTGCAATAGAGTTTGTCTTCTCTTTACTCCTAATCCTTCGATACTTTCAAGTACAGACTTGCGCCTATTTTTTGCGCGACCGCTTCTGTGACCGGCAACTGCAAATCTATGCGCTTCGTCCCTTATATGCTGCAAAAGATGTAAGACTTCGGACGTTGTCGGCAGATCGGTTTCCGATAGTTTACTTGGAATTATTATTTTCTCAAGACCGGGCTTACGCCCCTCCCCTTTGGCAATCCCTATAATCATTACATCATTTAATTGCAACTCATCCATTACTGCAATTGCCTGTGCCAATTGCCCCTTTCCTCCATCTATAAGCAGAATTTCCGGAATGATCCCATCCTCTTTAAGTAACCTGCCGTATCTTCTGGTTATCGCTTGCCTCATTGCGGCAAAATCATCTCCTCCGGTAATTCCTTTAATAGAGAATCTCCGGTAATCCTGCTTTTGCGCCCCTTCAGGTGAAAAAACAACACAGGAAGCAATTGTCGCTTCACCCGACGTATGGCTGATATCGAAACATTCTATTCTTTGCGGAAATTCATCTAAACCCAAAAACTCTGCAAGCTGCTGAAAGCGCTTTTGCGAGGTACTGTTTGCTGCCAGCTTCATAGAAAGTGAAACAGATGCGTTTTTTAGCGCCAGATCCAACCATAAGCGTCTATTGGCTCTTACATTAGCTTTTATCTCGACCTTTTTCTGCAATATTTCGCCAAACACCTGTTCTAAAACATCTTTTTCAGGCACATTATGACTTGTTATTATCTCTGACTGCGGCGTATGCCTTAGGTAATACTGAGGCAAAAATGCAGCTATGACTTCAGCCTCATTACTGTTTTTACTATTTTGGGGAAAGAATGATTTACTGCCTATGTTTTGTCCATTTCTTATAAAAGTAACCTGTATGCAAGTAACTCCGTTTGCTGCCACTGCTGCAATAATATCCAGATCACCACTCTCCCCTTCCACAGCTTGCGTCTCTATTGACTGCCTTAAGCTAAATATCTGGTCACGCAACTCTGCTGCCTTTTCATATTCCATTTTTTCTGCTGATTCATTCATCTCATTTACAAGAGTATCGATAAGATAACTACTCCGGCCTTCAAGAAACAGAACCGCTTTTTGTAATTGCTCCTGATACTGCTCTTTAGTGATATAACCACAGCATGGCGCCATACATCTGCCAATCTGATGCTGCAGGCAAGGACGGGACCTGTTGGAGAAACCTGAATTATTACACTGCCTTAGATGAAAAACCTTATAAATATTTGCAAGAGACTGTTTAGCAGAACCAACGTTAGGATAAGGGCCGAAATATTTCAGGTTCTTCTTTTTTCCACCACGATAAAGCGACAACATAGGAAAATCATGCTCGCTATCCATTTGAATATAAGGATAGGTTTTATCATCTCGCAGTAGAATATTGTAGCGAGGCAGGTACTCTTTTATCAGCCTGTTTTCAAGTATCAGAGCTTCACTTTCAGTATTTGTAATAATTGTTTTGATTTCGGCTATTGAAGCTACCAGAGATTGCGTCTTAAGAGACTGCGAGGAGGTATTACTGAAATAGCTGGAGACTCTGTTTTTGAGGTTTGATGCCTTGCCAATATAGATGATATCGCCGTTTTCAGAGAACATCTGATATACACCAGGGCTTTCAGTCAAGTATTTCAGAAAGTTCATGCTGTCAAAAGCCATGGTGTTTATTGAATCTTTTCTATCATCCCGTAACGAATCGCCATATGAGTTAACTCAACATCGTTATCAACACCCAGTTTTTCATAGAGACGATATCTGTAAGTGCTTACTGTTTTGGGACTAAGACAAAGCTTGTCGGATATCTCCTGAAGTTTCTGACCCTTGGTTATCATCAGCATAACCTGCACTTCGCGCTGAGAAAGTTTATCAAAAGGATTTTTAGAACCGCCGGAAAGCCCGGAAAGAGCCATTTGCTGAGCTATCTCTTTGCCAAGATATTTTTCACCACGATGAACAGTTGTTATAGCCTTGATAATTTCATCAACCTCACAGCCTTTCGTAAGATATCCGGCTGCGCCAGCCTCTAAAAGGCTTGTGGGATATGGCTCTTCAGCATAGACAGTTAATGCGACAATTTTCAGATTTTCATCAACCCTTAACAGCTTTCTGGTCGCTTCAATTCCACCAATACCCGGCATACTCACATCCATCAATGCCACATTAGGACGATGTTCACGAACAACAGTTATTGCCTCTTCTCCGCTACTTGCCTCTGCTACTACTTCAATTCCATCTGCATCTTCCAGAATCCTTCTGATCCCGGATCTTATCAATTGGTGGTCATCAACCAGTAAAACTCTAATCATACTTTAGGCACACCTTTTTTAAAAATCTGTGTAAATTTACTCCATAGATGG
>QZLD01000302.1 GCA_004796385.1 Gammaproteobacteria bacterium
AATAACGGAATCAAAACCAGCAACATTTTCCCCAACGTTGCATAGTTTAAATTGTATCACCGTCACGTTTTAATGTGGGCAGAACACTATCGGTCATAGTAACTAAGGTTAAGGAAATAACCACAGCCACAATAAGAATTCTATCATCTTAAAATTTATTTGTAGCTGTCAAAAGTGACAGCAATATGGCCGTTTTTTTGGGGTTTGTTGCGCGCTGAGCAACAAAATTTTCTGAAGAGACTGATTTTTTCATTTTTTTATTCGCATATAACTAAATTTCAGCAGAAAATGCGTGAAATAATTTTATTGTGATTTGATGAGCAGATTGTTATGGTTTCGCTGGTCGTAGAAACAGTTGTAATTGGCGCATATTTCTTTTGCAAGTTAAGTTTAAGGATATTTATATGATAGATAGAATAAGAAAAGCAGTATTTCCGGTAGCTGGATTGGGAACAAGATTTTTGCCTGCAACAAAGGCAAATCCCAAAGAGATGTTGCCAGTTGTAGATAAGCCTTTGATTCAATATGCAGCTGAAGAAGCTGTGGCAGCGGGTATAGAAGTATTAATTTTTATTACAGGTCGTAATAAACGTTCTATTCCGGATCATTTCGATAAAGCATATGAGCTTGAGGCAGAGCTTGAAAAAAGCGGAAAAGATGAGCAGCTGAAAATTGTAAAGGAGATTCTGCCGTCAGGAGTTACTTGTGTTTATATCAGGCAGTCTGAGGCATTGGGGTTAGGTCATGCTGTTGGTTGTGCAGAAAGTGTTGTAGGCGATGAGCCATTTGCAGTGATTTTGGCGGACGATTTAGTAAATGATGGTAAAAGGGGGTGCTTGAAGCAGATGGTTGATCAGTATGCAGAAGTTAGGTCAAGTATACTGGGTGTAGAGAGGGTAGCTCCGGAGCATACTGATAGATATGGTATTGTAAGCACAGAAGCGTATGAAGATAGAATGGAGAAAGTTACAGCA
Source organism: Gammaproteobacteria bacterium (assembly GCA_004796385.1). Classification (GTDB taxonomy): domain Bacteria; phylum Pseudomonadota; class Gammaproteobacteria; order QZLD01; family QZLD01; genus QZLD01. The sequence goes on from QZLD01000302.1 coordinate 975, forward strand.
ATTGTAGAAAAGCCAAAGCCGGAGGAAGCTCCGTCAAATCTTGGTGTTGTGGGTCGTTATATACTTACTCCAAGAATATTTGAGCAGATTAAGCAGGTAAAGCCAGGAAGCGGAGGTGAGATTCAGCTTACTGATGCTATTGCAGACTTAATGGCCTATGAGTCGGTATTTGCCTATGAATTTGAAGGGGTTAGATACGATTGTGGTGATAAGCTGGGGTATCTCAAGGCAACAGTTGAGTTGGCAATGGAGCATGAGGATCTTAAAGATGGGTTTACTGAGTATCTGAAGCAGTTGCAGCTTTAGTTGTAGTGATTATTAAGGAATATTTATCCGTTAGTGAATATTTATATTGCCAAAGGTTTTTTCCTTAAGTAAAATACCGCGTTCTTTTTGGTTGTGCATATTAAATATGTGCGGCCTTCCTTGCTCTTTTATGGTGAGAATTTACTGTTATCAGGGCTTTATGGGGGAGACCCCATTTATCCAAAAGGAGATATAATATCTATGAGACATTATGAAGTAGTATTCATGGTTCATCCTGATCAGAGTGATCAGGTAGAAGCTATGATCGAAAAATATCGTGGAGTTGTTGAGTCTAAGGGCGGCAAGATCAATCGTCTGGAAGACTGGGGTCGCAGACAGCTTGCTTATCCAATCCAGAAGCTGCACAAAGCGCACTATGTTTTGATGAACATCGAATGTGGAACAGAAGAGCTTGCAGAGTTGGAATCACTATTTAAGTTTAATGATGCAGTATTGCGTAATCTTGTTCTTTCTATGAAAGGCGCTGTAACGGAGCAATCGCCTTTGGCAAAGCAGAAAGAAAAGGAAGAGCATGAGCAGGTAGCCCGAAAAGAGGCTGAAGCAAAAGAAGAAGCTGAAGAACCTAAAGAAGAGGTTGAGGAAGCTGAGACCGCTGCAGAAGAAAAAACTGTAGAAACAGAATAATAGACCGGAGAAGATTTATGTCACGATATTTTAGAAGAAAAAAGTTTTGCCGTTTTACCGCAGAGGGTACAGAAAGTATCGACTATAAAGATCTGCAGACACTTAAGGCATACATTACAGAAACAGGAAAGATAGTTCCAAGTAGAATTACCGGGACTAAAGCTCGCTATCAACGGCAGTTGGCTACAGCTATCAAAAGAGCACGTTTTCTGGCGTTGTTGCCATACACAGATCAGCATTAATTTTTGCTGGCGGTTAAACGAAGCGCTGTACATAGTGTATGGCATATTAAGAATGATATTTAAGGTGCAAAGAGATGGAAGTTATTCTACTACAGAAGGTCAACAATCTCGGTAGTCTTGGGGACAAGGTTACAGTAAAATCAGGTTATGGCCGTAATTATCTTATACCAAAAAAAATAGCGAAGGCCGCAACGGAAGCTAATGTTGCTGAATTTGAAGCTATGAGAGCAGAACTTGAATCAGCTGCAGCCGCAGCACTTGCGCTGGCTGAAGGTAGATCTGCAAAAGTTCATGGAGCAACAGTTACTATTCCGGCTAAAGCTGGAGATGAAGGTAAGCTGTTTGGTTCTGTTGGTACTGTTGATATTGTTGATGCGTTGGCAGCAATGGATATCGAAGTGGACAAAAAAGAGATTCGTATGCCAGAAGGTGCTATTAGAGCAACAGGTGAGTACGAGATTCAGGTGCATTTGCACACTGATGTTGACGCAACAATAAATGTTGTGGTTGTTCCTGAGCAGTAATCTTCGGATTCTACAGCAGAAAAAACCGGCTTTTTGCCGGTTTTTTTGTTTGGCGCTTCCTTAAATAATTCAAAAAGATAGATGTTTCGCGAAAAGTAAAACACTGTTATTTAAGTAAAATATTAAAATGCTGGCGCTTGGACAAAATCTGTTTAAGGTGGTAAATTGCCCTGCCCGAAAAATAAATTTAATCTGGAAAAAAGATGCAGGATAGTAACGGAATTGCAATATCAGAAGTGGCAGACTTAAAGATACCACCCCACTCAATTGAGGCAGAACAGGCAGTTCTTGGTGGGCTGCTGATAGATTCTGAGGCTTGGGATCAGGTGGCTGATAAAGTATCTGATATCGATTTTTATCGCCATGATCACAAAGCCATATTTACAGCAATAAAAGATCTGGCCGAGGTAAAAGATCAGCCTTACGACGTCGTTACTGTCAGCGAATGGCTGGAGAACAATAATAAGCTGGATGATATTGGCGGAATGCTTTATCTCGCCTCTTTGGCTAAGGATACCCCAACGGCCGCAAATATAAAAGCATATGCCGATATAGTGCGTGAACGTTCTATAATGCGGCAGTTGGTGCGTATTGGAACTGATATCGGCGATGCTGCATATTTTCCAGAAGGTCGCACCAGTAAAGAGATACTTGAGTATGCCGAAAGTGAAATCTTTCAGATAGCAGAGCAGGAAGGTAGAGAGAAGGCAGGGTTTGTAGGTATTAATGATCTTCTGCAAAAAACCGTAAAGAAGATCGAAGAGCTTTATGAAAGCGACGGCACACACACAGGTTTGGCAACTGGTTTTAGCGATTTTGACAATATGACCTCGGGTTTGCAGCCAGGTGAGTTGATTATTGTTGCTGCCAGACCATCAATGGGGAAAACCACCTTTGCCATGAATATAGCCGAACATGCTGCAATATCAAGCGATAAAGCTGTGGCAATATTCAGTATGGAGATGCCGGGGGATTCTCTGGTTTTAAGAATGATGTCCTCTCTGGGTATGATTCATCAGGAGCGGGTGCGTTCCGGCAGGCTGGAAGATGAAGACTGGCCACGCCTGACATCTGCAATCGGTCTGCTATCAAATGCGAAGCTGTTTATTGATGATACTGGTGGTTTATCGCCTGGGGAGATGCGAGCACGAGCGCGCCGTCTCAAAAGGGAGCATGATATCGGACTGATTGTCATCGACTATCTGCAACTAATGCAGATTCCGGGTTCCAAAGAGAACAGAACCGGAGAGATATCTGAGATCTCAAGGTCTCTCAAGGCGTTGGCAAAAGAGCTGGAAGTGCCGGTTATAGCATTGTCGCAGCTAAACCGTAGTCTGGAGCAGCGACCTGATAAGCGACCAATAATGTCAGATTTGCGTGAGTCTGGAGCAATCGAGCAGGATGCGGATGTTATTGTTTTTATATATCGCGATGAATACTATAACGAAGATAGCGAATACAAAGGCACAGCAGAGATAATTATCGGTAAACAGAGGAATGGCCCTACCGGAAAAGTCAGGTTGACATTTCTTGGGCAATATACCAAGTTTGAGAATCACATTTCCGATATGTATTCTCAGGATGACTACTAAAGGAGCATCAATTGTCCAGAGACGTAACCGCAACCATTAATATTTCAGCTCTACAGAATAATTTTAAGTTGGCTAAAAATCTGCAGCCACAGGCAAAGATGATGGCTGTAGTTAAGAGTGATGCCTATGGGCATGGAGTCATTCCTGTTGCAAAAGCGCTAAATGAAACAGATGGTTTTGCCGTTTCCTGTATTGATGAAGCGCAAAAACTAAGAGGTGCTGGAATAACAAAAAAGATAATACTTCTTGAAGGGGTGCACACCGCAGATGAGATTGATTATATAGCTTCAAATAATATGGAGATGGTGGTTCACAGCGACTGGCAGTTACAGGTACTTATGGCCGAAAAACGCAGTTTGAATCTAAAAGTGTGGATAAAGATTGAAACAGGTATGAATCGTTTGGGATTAGCTCCAAAGCAGGCAATTAGTGCATACGGAAAGTTGAAATCAGCGACAGCAGTCTCCTCGGATATTGGCCTTGCAACACATTTTGCCAATGCCGATGATCTTAATAGTAACCATACTCAACAGCAATTACATATATTTGCAGATGTTCTTTGTGAATTGAATGATTGTAAAAGAGTCTCACTACTCAATTCAGCCGGAATTATGGAGTGGGGAGAGAATGAGATCTATAAACAAATTTGTTATGGCAGAGAGGTTTGGTGTCGTCCCGGAATAATGCTTTACGGCGTCTCTCCATTTTCAGAATATACAGCCAAGTTACAATCGGTAATGACGCTTAAAAGCAGATTGATTGCGATTAAGGATTGCGCTTGTGGTGAATGTGTCAGCTACGGTTCCAGGTGGCAGGCACAAAGGGATTCCAGAATAGCAGTTGCAGCAATCGGTTATGGTGATGGTTATCCACGTCATGCTATTGATGGTACGCCGGTTCTTGTTGATAACAAACAAGTACCTTTATCAGGCAGAGTAACTATGGATATGATCTGTATTGATGTTACCGATATGCCGGAAGCTAAGGTTGGCAACGAAGTGGTGCTTTGGGGGAAGGGATTGCCGATTGAAGAGATTGCAGCATCCAGCGATACTATAGGTTATGAACTATTGTGCGGTGTAACCAGAAGGGTGAGAACCATCTATGGCAAAGAATAAAAATCTGTTTGAATGTTCAGAATGCGGTGCACAGGCATATCAATGGTCTGGTCGTTGCGGTGAGTGCGGGGCATGGAACAGTCTGGTCGAAAGTGTAAAGATTGCAGCATCGGCAAAGAGTAACTCTTCTACACGTTTTGCCGGATATGCAGGCGAGTCGGCTGTGCTCTCCATAGCTAATGTCGAGATAAACGAAGAGAGTCGTGAGGCATCAGGGCTTACAGAGCTGGACAGGGTTCTGGGTGGTGGTTTTGTGGATGGCTCGGTTGTTCTTCTTGGTGGAGAGCCGGGTATAGGCAAGTCGACTCTACTGTTGCAGACCCTATCATCGATATCCGAAAACAATCCGGTGCTATATGTAACAGGGGAGGAGTCATCCCGACAGGTGAGCCTGCGCGCCAGAAGGCTGGAGCTTAGCGGTGAGAAAATCAACCTCTATACTGAGACCTGTGTTGAAAGAATTATTGATATGGCGACGAGGGAGAAACCACGATTTATGGCTGTTGACTCCATTCAGACAATCTATACGGAAATGCTGCAATCGGCACCAGGTTCAGTAGGGCAGGTGCGCGAGGTTGCGGCCAGATTGGTAAAGTTCGCCAAACAGACCGGAACCACTATTATTCTTGTTGGACATGTAACCAAAGACGGTGCAATTGCAGGCCCCAGAGTTTTGGAACATATGGTTGATGCAGTTCTCTATTTTGAGAGTGACAGCGGCAGTCGTTATCGACTGATTCGCGCGGTCAAAAACCGCTTTGGTGCGGTTAATGAGCTTGGTGTCTTTGCAATGACCGATACCGGTTTAAAAGAGGTCGGCAATCCATCGGCAATTTTTTTATCTCGTCACGAACAGGATGTGGTCGGTAGTGTGGTTATGGCCACCAGAGAAGGTTCAAGACCAATGCTGGTTGAGATACAGGCTCTGGTCGATGAAAGCCATATGCAGAATCCGAGGAGGGTTACAGTTGGGCTGGAGCAGAACCGGCTCTCTATGCTGCTGGCAGTGTTGCATCGTCATGGCGGTGTACCTATGTTTAATCAGGATGTATTTGTAAATGCTGTAGGTGGTGTAAAGGTGAGTGAGACTGGTAGTGATCTGGCTCTGCTTGTTTCCATACTATCGAGTTTGAGAAATGTTCCTTTTTCCGGTAAGACCATTGTTTTTGGTGAGGTGGGGCTTGCAGGTGAAATCAGACCGGTGCAGGGTGGTGAGGAGAGGCTGCGCGAAGCAGCGAAACACGGATTCGACCGCGCCTTTGTGCCGCGCCAGAATGCTCCGCGCAAAAGTATCAGCGGCATGGAGATTATGCC
>QZLD01000052.1 GCA_004796385.1 Gammaproteobacteria bacterium
AAAGCTGAAACCTTGTAGTCTGTCTCATCTACTACGCCATCACCATTGAAGTCATCTTCAACACCATCGTTGTTATAATCAACAGGTGCCCTGTAGGCAATCCCTGTTTCAAAAAGATCGTTATATGTAGGAGTAATTTTCAGATACGAAGTAAGTGCGCTCTTGCCTGTTGGCCAAGCATGTCTCAGGGTATCCATTTCAATCTGGATAACTCTGTCACGACCTTCACTATCTCTCCAGATTTTTGCTTTTGCTTCCCAGTTTCTGTAAACAGCCTTATTCATTTCACAGCCATACATAGCTCCAAACTGATTTGCATTGGAATAACCGCCAGGGTTTTCTGAAGTTCCATCCCATGTATCTACAACATTTTTAGGATCTATAGCATCACTGCAACCAATACCCACGCCCGCTATCACTTCACCTTCAGAGTCATATATTGAAGTGTCTGTAGCAGCCGGAGAGCCAACACCTATAAGTTGAGCAAACGCTTCCGCATTCATTTCATTGTAGGTGTGCGGACAGAATTTATCGCCATCCCATACAGTCTCTTCCATGAATATATCCATGGTGTACTGTCCATTAATCTGAACAGGTTTACCTACTGGAGTAGAGTTATCATCTGAAATAACAATAAATGTCATGTTTGCCAGTTCAGACTTGTTTCCGCCAGCAAAACTATTACAGGTTGAAACTATAGAAGAGACAGAGCTGTCCTGCCATCCCATCATTGGCGAAGGCGGGGCATGATTAGCACTTAATGGAGCTCTGATTGCGTATTCCTGAGCTGAACCCATTGCCGGAGCTGCCGCAACACCAACACCTGAAAACACATCCGGGGCTTTACAAGCAACCTGTGTTGCCGCTGCCGCACCGGCAGAAAGACCTGAAACATATATCTGATCGGCATCAACGCCTTCTTCTCCTGCCATAACCCTTGCAGCTGCTGCAATTTTATCCTGATCAGGCCCAGGTGCAGGAGTAATCATACCAACACCATAGTTAAAACACTCAACATTTGTAGCCATCTTATTAGGCTTAGCCGGTTGTGTTGGCTCAGGAACAACAATAATAAAACCATCTGTATCGGCCACCTGATCCCAGCCTGCTCCCTGAGCAACTTGGAATGCTTCCTGACCACAACCCATAAGGTGAAAGACAACACCTTGTTTATCGGTAACTTTTTTAGTATTTACTTCCGGGGTATAGACCCAAGCGTTAAATCCCTGACCTTTAAAATCAGAAACATATTCCCAGTTTGTGCCTTCTGCCCATGCTGTTTCATTCTGAATAGCACCGACACCAACAAGATCAGATTGAGTATAAGCGGAAACACCAGCGCTTATAGCCATCGAAGCTGCAAAAACAGCCGTACAGGTAACTCGTGAGAAAGACATAATCCCTCCAGATTGTGATTATTAAGTAATTAATTCTCAGCTATAAATATCTTTTACTAACAAAATGTTGCAAAAATATCTTAAAGCGATTCAATAAAAAACCGATTAATATTAGCGCGATCTTATCATTTAATGTGATGTGTGTCACACTTTTTTTGCGGCATAACAACAAAAGTTTATAATAATATCAATATGTTGCGGCGCACAACAAGAGATGAGCAATAAGAAGAAAAGAACTAAACCACATTTACTTTTTACCAAAAACTTTTAGTAAAACCTGAGCATTATCCCGGTTAAACAGCATACTCAAAACAATATAGATAACAGCCCCTGAAATAATAACCCCTCCAAGAACACCTCCCTCTAACAATTGCTGTATTTGAGATAATTTTGGTGAGAAGACTGCAACAGCCATAACATCTTTAACTACATACTTGATCAATAATGCTCTCAAAACGAAAACAGTACCGGCCATAACACATGAAATCGCCATAGGCCTGACAAGACGCTTAAGCATATCGAAAAGGGATACCGATATCAACGGCAAAGAGAAGTAGAGGTTTCTCATGGAAACCAACGGAAAACTGAATGCCCATGCACAAACAAGCCCTATCAACTCCCACTGCCAACAACCTATCAGATATGAAGAAACCAGTACCACTGCAAAATAGAGTTGATTTCTAAAGCTGATATCTGCACGCCCAATACCGCTGGTAATTGGCTGCGTAAGACTATTAAGCATTCGAAAAGGTGTTACAAAACACATAAGTTGAAGCGGAAAAACAGCTTCACTCCAATGATCACCGAGATAGAATGGTATGGATGGAGCTACACAGGCAAACCCCCATAATATTGGAAAGGCAACCAGACTCATAAGGCTTACCGCTTTTAAGTAGTGCGCTCCTACAAGCTCCTTATCGTGCTGAATTCTGGAAAAAGCGGGAAATGCCACCTGATTTACTATAGGTGAAATTTTCTGGGCCGGAAGTGAGGCTATATGAGTGGCAAATTTGTATAAGCCTACATCTTTTGTTTTAAGAAATAGACCTGCGATCATCACATCGGCATTTGAATAGATAAACCATAGTGAGCGTGAACCTATGGTATACCCTCCAAAACTAAGCATGTCGCGTATACCGCTAAAGTCGAATATCGGTTTATGCCTGAATGGAGCAACGATATTCAAACCGATAATCTTAACAACCAGCACCATAAGATTACCGATCACCAAAGACCAAACCTCCATTCCATTCAAAGCTGCTATTAATGTTGATAAACCACCGATAACAGCCGAAAAAAACTCAACACCTGATCTTTTTTTAAAATCCAGCTCCCTTTCCAGAAGCGAAAACGGGATTACCTGAAATGGCACCAGCAAAAACTGCAACCCCAACACTATGGTTATAAACAGTAATCTTGGCTCTTTATAAATATATGACAGCAATGGAGCTGAACACATGACAATAAGACATATTATCACTCCGGTAACTATTACCAAGCCATATATCTGCTGCTTTTGATAAAGGGTTAGCTTCTCTTTTTGTACAAGAACCGCTCCTAAACCAAGCTCGCTAACCAGTGTCAGCAAACCGATAACTACTGTAGCCAAAGCAAATAGACCGTAATCCTCGGGTTTAAGGATGGTCATTACAAAGAAGGTCATAAACCAGGCAAATGCCTGAGATGCAAATTTAATCAACGCAAACCAGCGAACTGCACTTAATACCTTGTTTTTAAATTCACTGTTTTTAATTTCATCCATTTGCTGTCAGCTCATTTAATAAGCGTGCAAATTCTACTGTCTGATTTTTTCTGGAAAATTCCAGATATGATGTTTCTGAAGGCATAACTGTAGCAGTCTCTCCATTAACAAACTCTGTCAGAAGCCTTTTTATTTCCGCAACTGATGTAATATCGGCAATATTTTCTATCCCGCCTTTTTTAAGAATAAAAGCAGTATCTCCATCACGATCAGTTAGAGCCAGTATTGGCTTTTGCGCCCTGAAATATTCGTAGATCTTTGCAGGAATCTGATGATTGCAGATAGCCGCCTGCAATACCAGAAGCCCATCGGCACAAACCATCTCTGCCAAGGCATCCTCATATTTAACCGGAGGAAGTATATCAACCAGATCAACAATATCCCCATCTGCAATCCTTCTCTTATAAAGCTCGTCATTGTTTGTTGCCCTAAGAACGATCTTTATTCTCTGAGGCGTAAAAACGCCCCCCTCCTTCAATTCTTTTATTGCCTGAAAAAAGGATTCAGGATTTCTTTCCAGTGGATAAAGCGTGCCGCTGTGAAGAAGCGTTTTAGGTCTTTGATCGCTTAAATTAGCTTTTTCGGTTTGTGACTGGGCAATATTCAAAGCTATTGAAAAATTATCTTCATCATAACCGTTATATATTATCTGCCACTTAGATTGAGAAAGATGCGGATAGCATTGGGAATAAAGTTTAACTGAACTTGGAGCTGTAAAGGTAACAACATCAGCAAGATTAACTGTTCTCTTCTCAATACTTTTTCTGACTGCTCTGGTAAGCCTTTCCACCGGATATCCCTCTTTTGTCATGGGATCACGAAAATCAGCCACCCAGGGAATTCCCGTTTTTCTTTTGAGAATGGATGCGATCCAGTGAGTCGTTGAGATAGGAAATGTTGACCAGATAACATCCGGTTTATATTTTTTTATCAGCTCAAGTCCTTTTTTTACGGCACTCAGACGCCATGTCCACCATCTGTCCGGCAACGCCATAAATTCAGGATATTTGCCAAATGGTGCCAAATGTCTGCTGCTATCAAGAGCAAAAGAAGATTCTCTTATTACCTTTTCTGGAATTAACTTTTCTCCAGAATCCGACTTGTTGGCATAGGCTCCGGAAGAAGGAGTTAACACAATCGGCTGCCAACCATTTTCCGGTAAAAACCGTGAAAACGCCAAACTACGCTGAATACCACTACTTATGGTAAGCGGAGGATAATTGTAGGTAATCATTAAAATTGTTTTTGTCACAAAAAGCACCGATAGTCGCTATGATCTGTCCGTGGCGATTCTAGCATAACTGCTGCCTACGTTAAAAAAAATATGGTAAGAAACATATTCCTTTACCAATTCTTTTAAATAATCAAAAAATTATTGCAAATAAACTCTGTTATAGCAGCAAGCATTCTTGTAACAGATATTACTTCAGCTCTTTAATTATTTTTCTCTCTATCTTCTCAATATCTGGAATAATTGCAGGCTCACCATTCGCCAGTGTATTGCAAATTTCAAAATCCTGCAGTGCTCTTTCTTCATCCTCAAGAGCTTCTATGCTTTCTGAAAAAATTGTAACCAGTTTGGGGATTTTCTGTGTTGAAATTGCAAAGTAAGGTAGTTTTTTAAGGTCATTATGCCCTTTCATTATTACTATTCTGGCACTGGATACCGGCAAAGGAAGATTTTCTCCAATCATCATATCGTATGAAATAAGAGGCACTTTTTGTTCTCTCCATTGAATAGCCCCTCTTAACCACTCTTTTTTGGAACCATTACCGCCTGAAAATGGCTCCGGATCAACCAACTTTACAATTTCTGCAATAGCTGCATTAGGTACCAACAGATTTCCTGATTCTACTGGAATAAACAGGCTTCTTACTGAATCCATTTTTTTCCTCCGGTTATTGATTTAACAGCTGTTGCTTTATACATAAACATCTACTCTTCTACAGCTATTTTTCTGCATCCATAGTATTCCATCGTTTTCCCTGCAAGCTGAGTCGGTGTTCCGGTATAAGTAACCTGCCCTGTATCTCTGGCACAGTCAGGCATACTCGAGATATCACAGGTAGCACTATCCTGAGCCCAAACAACTCCTCCGCTTTTTACTATGTGTAAACATCCTTTGCTACCATCATCACCCATTCCGGTAAAAATTATTGCTGAGGAATTTTCCCCATATCTTTGACTAACTTCTTCCATAATAAAATCTATACACGGTTTATATAAACTAGGCCTGGTTTCTCTTACCAATGTCATCAAGCCATCGGGATTAATTATGATTCTCTCTCCTACAGGTGCAACAAATACTGTTCCGTTCTCTATTCGGCAACCACTTTCTGCGGTTACTACAGTTATTAGTTCGTTGCATTTATTTAGTTGTGCGGCAAGCACTTCGCTAAAACCTTCACCAATATGCTGCGCAAGAATAAAGCAGGCTTGCGGCCTTGCATTTATGGCCTCTATATACTGCCTGACCGCTACCGGGCCACCAAGAGATGCCGCAAGAACTATGACATTTTGTTCGCTATCTTCCGCTTGTTGCAAACTTGAATCTATTTCGTCAATTGCTTCGGAAAGATCTATACTCTCGACGATTATTCCATCATATTCTTTGGCTTTACCATGAACCAAATGATGCTGTATTGTATTAAACAGTTTTACCGATACTCTGCGCCCCCAATGCTGAAAATCATCCCAGTTACATGAATCTGAAAATACTACTGGAAAACTTGCATCTGCAAGAACTTTATTAAGCAAATCAAGATCTTCGTCTGATTCTTCATCTATATCAATAAAAACCGCATCAATATCTTCACTAAATTGCCTGCTAAACAGATACTCTGAAACAGATATTGCTATTACTACTTCCAGGCCATTCGCCTTAAGAATCTCTTTTACTTTCTCCCTACCTCTTGGGGATGTATTCATTAATGCAATTTTTGGAGATCTTATATTGATCTCAACGTCCATAACCACTTATCCCGAGAAGTTTCAGTATTCTGTTTATAAGGTCATTTTCCTGATAAGGCTTGCCCATATAGTGATCAACCCCAATTCTCGAAGCTCTTTCACGATGTTTATCTCCGGTTCTTGAAGTTATCATTATTATCGGAACGTCTTTAAGGTTTAAATCATTCTTCATATGTGTTGCAACCTCAAAACCGTCCATTCTCGGCATTTCCACATCAAGCAAAACAATATCCGGTTTCTGTTCCTGCATTTGAGTTACTGCATCCACACCGTCCTTAGCTGTAACCACCTCAAAACCATTTCTCTCCAGTAATCTTGAGGTTACTTTTCTTACTGTTATTGAGTCATCAACTACCATTGCCATAAAACGACTCACCACTCGCTTATTTCTGGCAATCTCTTTCTGTATCTCTTCTAACTGACTGGAAACCGCTGTTCTTACAAGAGCTCCAATATCAAGAATAAGAACAACCTTTCCGTTTCCAAGAATTGTTGCGCCCATTATTCCTGGAACTGAGCTAATTTGAGGCCCTACCGCCTTCACAACTATCTCTCTGCTACCTAATAGTCCATCAACATGAAGTGCTAGTTTATGATCTCCACTCTGCACTAAAACCACTGGCGTTCTTTTTCCATTGCCGGGAAGAATCGGTGATCCCACACCAAGAAGAACGGCGGCATTCACCACATTATATCTTTGCCCTGCATATTCATATATTGCTTCGTCCTGACTATTAAAAAAATCTTCCAGCTGTTCATGTTTCATCCTGACAATACCATCTATTGCTGAAAGAGGTATAGCAAAAGTGTCATCGCTTACATTAACCAAAAGGGCATGATTAAGAGCAAGGGTAAATGGTAACCTAATTGTAAACTCCGTACCCTGTCCTTTCTCTGAAACTATACCAAGTGTTCCTCCAAGCTGCTTGATTTCGTTATTTACAACATCCATACCAACACCTCGCCCGGAAATCTGCGTAACAGATGATGCAGTACTAAATCCGGTTTCGAGGATAAACTGTACAATTTCGGTATCTGACAGTGTTGAGTCTTCGGTCATCCAACCAAGAGATATTGCCTTATGACGAATTGCTTCATGGTTAATTCCTGCTCCGTCATCTACAACTCGAATAACTATATCAGGCCCTTCTCTGCTAAGGGATATTGTTATTGTTCCTGACTCTTCTTTTAGACATGCAGCTCGATCTTTAGGCGATTCAATGCCATGAGCCACGGAATTACGCAACATATGCTCCAGCGGCGCTATCACTCGCTCCAGCACATTACGATCCATTTCTCCTTGTGCACCAATTACTTTGAGCTGAGCCTTCTTACCAAGCTCAGCACAGGTTTGTCTGACAACACGACGCATTCTTGGAACCATATTTGAAAACGGTACCATACGGGTTTTCATCAAACCTTCCTGTAACTCGGTATTTACCCTGGACTGTTGTAGAAGCAGAGTTTCTGAATCACGAGCTAATTGATCAAGGAAACCGCCAATACTATGTAAGTCATTTAAACTTTCACCAAGTGATCTTGATAGTTGTTGTATCTGTGAAAAACGATCCAGTTCAAGTGGATCAAAATCTTCTTTATCTATACTATCGTTATCTCTTTCATATCTAAACAGAATTTGCGCTTCTGTTTCAATTTCCATTTTTCGCAGCTGTTCTCGAAGCCTTGCTACTGTTTGATCCATCTCTTCAAGATTTGTTCTGAATTCACTTACCTGCTGCTCAGTTCTGGCTCTGTAAATACTGACTTCACCAGCATAATTAACCAGATCATCCAGAAGATCTGCTCTGACACGAACCATCTCATGATGAACAACAGCTTCATGCGACTCTCCTTCTTTATGCTGTAGTGTTTCCTGATCATTAACCTGCGGTTTTTTCTTCTCAATTGTTTCGGCAACAGCAGTTTCTACTATTTTTTCTGCTATCTGTGTTTTATCACCACTACGTAAGGTTTCTATAAGTGCAATTAAATCTTTACCATCGCTTACTTTCTCGCCCCTACCAGCCTGCTGCAACATATCATGCAGCCTGTCCTGAACAGTCTCCAGCACGTCGAACATATCCGTAGAAGCTGCAAGCCTTCCTTCAAGAACATCAACAAGCAGTGTTTCAAAAGCATGGCCAAGATCACCAATCGGCCAGAACCCTGCCATCCTGGCTCCACCTTTCAAGGTATGCAGCGCACGTTGCAGCTCAACAATAAGCTCTGAATTATCGGGGTCATCAATCCATTTCTGCAGTACTTCATTTCCTGCAGTGATTATTTCATCCCCCTCTTCCAAGAATACTTCAACCAGTTCTGAATCCTGTTCTTCTGTAATATCACTACTAAGAAGGTTTTCTATATCTCCTTGTGTATCAGGATAGATTAGGTTTTCAATAGACTTAAGAAGCTCTTCCGATGCAGGAACAGACAAACCGTTTCTTGCCTGCTCTACCATATCTGCCAGTCTGTCAAAAGAGTTATTTATCAGATCAAAACATTCTTCATTTGCCTTAACGTGACCTGATGCAATCTTCTCGGAAGCTGTTTCGAGTATATGGCACAAATCACCTATGCCACTAAATCCTGCTAATCTGGATCCGCCTTTCAGCGTATGGAGTGAACGATGCAATTCTGCAACAATTGTCTCGCTAAGAGGATCAGCCTCCCACGACTGCATAGTTGTTTCTAAAAATGAGATTATGTCATCTGCTTCTTCGATAAAAATCTCTATTAACTCAGAATCAATATCTTCAGATACAGGCCTTATACCTGAATCTTCCTGTACTCTGGCATCGTAATCTCGCTCCGCCTGCTGGAGATATTCTTTAAGATCATTGTAATCTCTTACCTGTGGAGTTTTTTCTGTTAAAAACTTAATTTGTTCCCTGATTACGTCAACACCTGAAGTCAAGGTTTCTACTTCATCTATTTTTAATGGTATTTGTCTTTCTACAAATCCTCTCACAAATATATCAAGCAGGTGCCCCATTTCTGCAATATCTGAAGCCTCGGCCATTCTTGCGCTACCAGTTAGAGTATGCAACGCTCTAACAATATCCTGAGTTGCATAAGTTTCTTCCTCTACTGCAAGGATAAATTCTTCAACAACATTAAGATGCTCATCAGCCTCCTTACTAAAGATATCACAAAGAACCGGATCTAAATCTTCTTTACCTATCGAATGTTCTTCTGTCTCTGCCTGCGGTTCTTCTGTCTCTACCTGCGGTTCTTCTGCCTCTACCTGCGGTTCTTCTGTCTCTGCCTGCGGTTCTTCTGTCTCTGCCTGCGGTTCTTCTGTCTCTGCCTGCGGTTCTTCTGTCTCTGCCTGCGGTTCTTCTGTCT
>QZLD01000119.1 GCA_004796385.1 Gammaproteobacteria bacterium
ACATTTACTTCCGCTCTATATGGATCGAGTTCAAAGATATCGTTTGTCTCTGTAGATACCAATAGTGAAGCAGAGCTTGGCTTTGCTGTTGGTTCCGGTACAGACGGTGTAGATGTTGCCGGAACTATCGGTGGAGAACTTGCTGTTGGTGATGGTCAGGAATTAACTGGAGCAGGCAGTAAGACTCAAGGGTTAATGCTTACTATCGCAGGCATGCAAACAGGTCTTCGCGGATCAGTTAATTTTTCAAGAGGAATAGGAGATTCGCTTTTTGATCTTCTTGATGAATATGTTAAATCATCAGGATTAATTGAATCGAAAATAGATGGGATCGAGTCAAGCATAACCAATATAGATACTGAGAGAAGTGAGCTCGAATTAAGGATTGAAAAGCTGGAAGCGCGATATCTGGAAACATTTAACGCAATGGATCTTTTGGTTTCCGAGTATAATTCCATAGGAAGCTACCTTACGGAGCAATTAGACTTGCTTCCCGGTGTAACCATGTTTAATAATGACTAAAATAATGAAGTGGAGATAACTCATGAGCTATCAAAGTGCAACTCAGACATATAAGGATATTGATTCATATTCAGGGGCAGCCTTTGCTAATCCTCATCAACTTATTCAGATGCTTATGCAGGGAGTTGTGGATAAAGTTTCTATAGCAAAGTCTGCGATGGCGGAAGGGCAGGTTGCAGTTAAGGGAGAAAGCATAAGCAAGGCAATTTCTATAATTGACGGTCTAAAAGCCAGCCTTGATCAGGAAAAAGGTGGTGATATAGCTGTTAATTTGAATGATCTGTACGACTATATGCAGCGTGTTCTGGTTGAAGGAAATTTATCTAATGATGAAGGTAAATTTAATGAGGTGATTTCTCTTATGCAGGAAATTAAAGAGGCGTGGGACTCTATTCCTGTGGATGTCAGAGAAAAATATTCTCAGGAATTGGTTTAAAAAGATATGGCCAATAAGCTGGAGCTTGCAAAGCAACTGCTTTTGTTATCTACGCAAATTGAATCGAGGTTGGCCGATTCGGATATTGCGTATGCCATTGAGCATGAGTCTGAGAGAATGGCGCTGGCTCGGGAAATATTTTCATCAAAAGTGGATGATAAAGATCAGCCCCAGTTACAGGCTATTATATGCGAGGTTTTGGAAATAAATTCTCGCCTTCAGGTATTTGCAAATAAAACCAAGGACGAAATATCAAAGCTATGTCGCCAGAACAAACAGGCGCGCAAAGCGACAAATGCCTATAAAAACAACAGTTTCCTTTGACTTTTTGTATAAATCTTCGGTTTGGAAAAACGTTATTTGAATTTTAAGCAGTGCGATGCTGTTAGTGAGTGTTCGATGTTTATATAAAGCGGGGTGATGTTATAGCCGCTTGAAATTTAGGGAATAACACCCTTGGCGATGGGATATCATCGCTTTTTTTGAATAAGCGAATTGCTTATTCGTTACCCTTTTTTGTTATCAAGCGCTTTTCTTTGAAGGGTCGTTGTTTGTTGCAATAAAACAACCTTCTACCGTTTCATCCAGATCCAGCATATCATTAATAGAATCTATCATTTTGCATGCTTGACCAAGGGTTGGTAGAGGGTCGCCTAAGTCTTTGCCTTCGATGTCACTAATAATATATTGTGCCGGGCCTTCTGAGCCATCTTCGGCAATTTGAATTACAGGAGTTATGTCGTAGTTCTTATAAAGAATGCTCGGTTCGTATCTTGCAGCCATACTCATTTCCTTTTGATAGCATTAAACACAACAAATAGTAGTTCAAAATATCTGAATATACAATATATAGTTGCAAGCAAATTTGCCTGCTATTCATCGTTTCGGCATATTCTTGCTGCCAGATCCTGGCAGAGCCTTTCTGTTCCTGATTTGGCGATTGCAGAAATTTTGTAATGCGGTTTATTGCTCCAGTTTAATTCGTTAATGATGCGTGAACAGATCTCATCAGCATCTTCGTCGAGCAGCATGTCCGTTTTGTTCAGAACCAGCCATCTCTCTTTTTGCAGTAGTTCGCTGTCGTATGACTCCAGTTCTTTAATTATTTTCTGAGCATCTTTTACCGGGTCATTCTGTTCGTCAATAGGGGCGATATCAATGATGTGGAGCAGGATGCTTGTGCGCGACAGGTGTCTTAAAAATTGTACTCCAAGCCCTATTCCTTCAGATGCCCCCTCGATTAAACCGGGTATATCGGCAACGACAAAGCTCTGTAGAGGTCCAACACGAACTACGCCAAGGTTGGGGTAAAGTGTAGTGAATGGATAATCTGCGACCTTGGGTTTTGCTGAAGAAATTGCGCTTATAAGAGTTGATTTGCCTGCATTGGGTAGTCCGAGCAGGCCAACATCAGCCAGTACCTTAAGTTCTAGTTTTAGTTCTCTTATTTCTCCGGGGGTTCCCGGTGTGGCTTTGCGCGGAGCTCTGTTTGTAGAACTTTTAAAGTGAATATTTCCAAGCCCGTGTAAGCCGCCTCTGGCAACCAGTATTTTCTGATTGTTTTCCAGCAGGTCTCCAATGGTTTCATCAGTGTCGATATCTTTTATTATTGTTCCTATTGGGACTTCTATTTCGATGTCATTTCCTGATTTGC
>QZLD01000282.1 GCA_004796385.1 Gammaproteobacteria bacterium
AAAAATAAGTGTGAAAATAAAACACGCAGCCATGATAGCTTTGATGACCCGCATCATATTAAATATATGAACATTTGGGTTAAAATATAGCACTCCGTTTTTTTCAGCAAACGTTTGCAAAAAAAACCGACTCGCCTGAATTCTTTTTAATAAATCCATCATCACCCCATATATTTTTGTTATCCTAATAGAAGTTTAGATGTAAAACTATATCTAAACTTAAACGAACACTAGATGTGCGTATTCTTTACTTGCGTTGTTTATCTTTTCCCTTTATTTAACTTTTAAAGAAGTTAGAAAGGAATTTAGTTCCCTCCTCGATAATTTTTTCTCTGCCGTCATTATATAAAGTAACTCCTTTATTATAGGCCGCTGTATATTTCTTTTTAGTTTGAATTACTTCATTAACATGTTGTTTTAAATCTGCGTCAGGTATATTCATAATTCTTTGCGGACTATTCAATATTTCTTCATTTGATAATAAATATGGAAGTGCTTCAACATATTCTTGGATTTTGCCTTCTGGGAAATATGCCCTCGCTTTAAGGTTTTTAACTATATCGCTAATGGCCTTATCTCTTTTTGCTTTTAGCTTAGCCTCTTCATCCTTCATATTATCAAATAGCTTCTTAGCTCCTTCAGTATCAGTTATGTTATTTTCAATCCAGTCTTTGATCTCTTTTTGCCAATCTTTGTGCTTATCCTTCCACACCTTTGAAGACAGAAACTTACTGCTTGGTTTAAGATGTTTGATAGCATTTCTTGCGGGGAATTTCATTTCTGGGCAAATTGCATTTAACGCTTTACCTCCGGATGAGTTACCGCTAGTGCCAATATCATCAACACGATATGAGTAATACTCTGCCCCAAAGGAATATTTTCCAACAACATCATCGAACGGCCTTATACAATTAATAGCCTCACCTGTTAATGGGTGGTTGTATGTTGGGGCGGTATAAAAAGCAAACAAATGAAATTTACTTTGAGGCTTATCAAAATGGCTTGGAGGAACAGTGTTAATCAAATCATGAACACCGTAAGTAGCATAAATACAATCAATAGGAGAGTAATGCCAGCTCTTATTAATTGTTAGACTTTCATCTAACAACGATAAGCGAGGAGAAGCCAAATACTCTTTAGCTAAGGGAGATATGTTTTTGTTTGCCAAGGCTGCAGAGTAAGGAGTAAAGTGGTAGCACATTACAGTAGTATTTGTTCCACGAGCTTTTTCACTCAATGATTCTCTTATTCTTGATGACTTATCAACAAGCTCCTTCAGTTTTTCTTTTTCTGCATCACTGAGTTTATAAATTGGTTTATTGTTTATGTTTAGTTTTCTGAATTCACCTAGAAGTGATCCTTGGATTTTAAAACAATTAACTTCTCCAAGGTAAACAATATTATCCTCTTTCTTTTGAGATATAGCAGGACCTGTGGCATCAGAAAGCTCGGTATTAATTAAGTTTGCAGAACATTGTATTTGTGTAAAATCCTGCTTTGCCTGATATCTGTAATAGTCAAACCCGGGGTTTTCGCAGCAAACTGTAGTGATAAATTCTACAGGGGTTTTCTTCCAATTAAATGACAAGTCATAGGTTAAGACCGATTTGTGTAAGCTGGTTTTCTCACTGTAATTTCTTTCTTTATACCTATCTACAATGGTGCTTCTATATTTACCTTTTCCACCAACTCTTACAAACACTCTGGCATCAAGCTTTGGATCAGAATCAGCTAACGTTGAGTATTCATCAAAAAAACGGGGGAAATTATTTTTATTTCCTGAAGTAGTATTTGTACTAAAAAATGCATAATTAAACATTGCTTTATGCGCTTTATCATTAACAAGTGAAGTGTGTATCTCATTTTCAAATTTTGTAGATGATACATTAAGCCAGCTATCTTCATGCTTTTTATGCATTTTTGATTTTGGATTGATATCTTTCCAATAATTATAAGTGTGGATTGGAATATTATTTACAGTGTCATCATTGTCTCCCACCTTACACTTAAAGAAATGGCGCATATTTGTCAGATCACCATCTTTATAATCCTCAATCACTTCTTCGTCTTTAGAGTACTTTTCAGTCGGTTTAATACCGGCATAAGTAACGGTTCCTAGTTGGTAAAACGGTTCTATAATGCAGCCATACATCTCATTATCTAGTATGTTTTGGATTTGCTTTTCCGTAAAATCCAGGTTTTCTATATCAGCTCTTGCTATTCTTCGCGCAACGGTTTTATATAGAGGGCCATTTAAATTTCTCCAGGTTTTGACGCGATTAATCTGAAGAGATACCGGGCAAAGCCTATTTACCTTGCTCAAATCATTACTGCCTTTTGTATTTTTAAAAATAATTACTATTTTGATAGGCATTAGAGGAGAGTATTCTTTTACTGACCTAAAGCGAACACTATTATTAAGACTATCCATTAATGACCCTACAATTGAGATGCTTTTAACGGTGTTTTTCGCAACTTTGGCAGCAGTTATTTCCTGATTTATACTCTCTTCTTCAACGGTTGCAACAGTTTTAATACTAACCGGGTCTATAGCAGTAGAAGCATTCTTGGCTTTTTGTTCTTTGTAATAATCTTCTTCTAGTTCTGCTATTGATATCCACTTAGATGTTTTATCCTTTTGTTCAACAAGGCCATATATACCGGTGAATTCATAGATATCTTTGTTGAGGGCACCAAAATCAGGATTAAGGCCAGAAGCCATATCAAAGACATTATCTGCTACCAAGTGATGAATTGGGTAGTTATCATGAAATGTAGTATTAACGTGATCTGGAACGCAGGCATGTCTTGACATAACATATGATTTTTTGGCAATTGCTCCTTTGCCACTAAAACCTGTATCAATATAATCGTATCCATATTCAAACATATGTTTTGCCCACGGTAAACCGGAGACAACATAGCCTAATGTCGCAACATCTTTTACTAAATTTTCTAAAAAATAACCATCCTTATCAAGCCCAAAACCTTTACGAGCTTCAACAGGATCCATACTCATATCATTAATAGCATAAAGCCAGAATTCATCCATCGAGAAGGCAATAGGGGGCTTTAATGGCATTGTCCAACCGTCATTTAAGATAAAGTTTTGTATATATGCATCAATTTTATAATCTTCAGTCAGTTTCTTTTCAAATGCGGCTCTGTCTTTTCCGGCAGCTAATGAAGCACGAGTTATTAATCTAAGCAAACCACCAATGGCTTCTGATCTTAGTCTAAGCTGGATTGTGGACTTTGTATTTTCAGGCAGACTTGGTGTCTGAGTAACAGTTTCGCCTTTACTTTTATTAATTATAGATTTTCTAAGTAACGTCTGGTTTGCATATGATTCAAAAAGAAGATCCTGTCTTAGCTTTCCACCATAGAAAAAGTCAGCGGCATACTTCTGTGCAGCTTTACCGAACATAAGGGAATCTACACTTTTAATAGATTCTAAAGCTGATTTAGCCAGCGCTATTGCATTTGCAGCTATAGCAGTTAACGGTATTACAGATGCGACAGCAAGTACCAGGTCAACAGCAACATCAATAAGGTTGACTATTTCTTCGTAATATTTAAGCTCTTGCGTTACGGTTCGATAGCGGTTTTTTTCAAGTATGTTGATTCCCTTGCGACATGCAGGGGCAAGCTCTTCATACTGTGGAACAATTGCTACCACCCGCCTGTTTCTTTGCTCAGGACCTTCAGTATCAACCACTACACGGCTTTCGCCAAATCCTACAGTGCGAAACCTTTTTTCATCAATGCCATATTCAGAAACCAGCTTGTTCACAACAGCTTTGGCCCTTCTATCGGATAAGGCAAAATTGTATTCATCGGTATCAACACGGTCCGTATGGCCCTGAATTATTACTATCTCTTTATTCTTTTTAAGTATTTCGGCAAATTCTTTTAGTTTTGATGCGTTATCATACCTTTCGCCAACTTCGTCTTCATCCAGAATATCTTCAACTGTTAGCTCGCCATTCTCTAATGGATGGCTAAATCTAAATCTTATTTCAAGGTCATACTCACAAAGATACGGGTCATCCATACCCAAAAAAGTCAGGTATTGACTAGTTAGATCTTCAAAGTCATCTACCGCATTTTCAACATCTTTTGCTGCCTTAAATAACGCATCTACTTTCTTATAAAATTCATATCCGCTGACTGCTACATCAACTACATCCAGGCTCTTTCCAACAAAATTCCAGGCTTTTTGGGAAATACCAAAGGAGGATGCAAGCCTATTGGCATGTTCTTCTGCCAAATCGAGATCGGTTGGATCACCAAGCCATGCTTTTTTCGAAAACCAGGCATCTTTTGCTTTTTCAACAAAATTTACTTGGGTTCCTACTTGAACAGCCTCTTTCCTCCTCAAAAATAGTTCTGAAAAGGCTTCTCCCATTTTTCTGGTATTATCTGCAGCATCTTCGATCCCTTTGGCTTCATCCATAAGCTGGAGGAGATCATTGGCAGATTTTCTAAGATCTCCCCACGTATCAATGGTGTCCTTAATCTGGAACACGGTATCGATTGATGCTGCCAATTCTGGGTGCTCAGCCTTTCTGAATGTATCGTGCATAAACTTTGCAACTATCGAAAAAAGCTCAAGCTTATTTATTCTCTTATCTTTTGATTTGCCATCCGAATCTGATTCTCCTTTAGCTATTGGAATATCTTCCAGCTCCAGACCAAGAATATCAGTACCAAGTGACGCTACTTCACGAGAAAGCTGCCAATAATTAAAAAACGGTTCTATCGCCTTTGCCGCTTTAGCAGCATTGCTGTCCTCTTTTGCGGTTTCAGCTTTTTCTTCCTTGAGATATTCATTAAGCAGATAGTAATAGTATTGCGGATATTGTTGCACCAAGGCTTCTTCCAACGTAATTGGGTCGGCGCAAGCCATCTCAAATTCACCAGCCAGCGTCTTTAATGGAAATGTTACATTAAATGCCAGAGTGTATTCATTGGTTTCAGAATGTATTATGCGATTATTCCAGTGCTTTGGATTAGAGGCATTTTTAGGGTGCTCAACGGTTAGGGTATAGCGCCCTTCAGGTAAGGTTTTATCATTTCCAAGAACCGGTACTATATATTTGATATATTTTGATACACCCCCTCCCATAAATTCAGCTTCTGCAGAATCTGTTTTAAGGAATAGTTCATTGTTACTATTGTATATCTTGATTTCAGTATCTGCATCAATGATATCGATAGTGAATATAAAAAATATTGCGCGCACCTTACGCAGCACATAGGCATTTATATAGACG
>QZLD01000008.1 GCA_004796385.1 Gammaproteobacteria bacterium
TTTTTCTTTTTACCCTTGGATTTATGTGAAAAATCTCTTTTTGGCAAAGAGTTTATTTCTGAGTGTTTAAGGCCCTCTTCTTCGCAGATATTATAGGTTAGTTCCCTATGCAAGGCTGCGGCTTTTGCATAATCCTGATCGACAGCGTGGCCACTTGCATAAGCCTGTGCAAGTTCAAATATTGCAGGTTTATAGCCCCCTTTTGCTGCTTTTTTCATTAATGAGTAATGTTTTTTTCTGTCAAATATTCCATTGCGATAGTCATTATTATGAATTAATCCCAGGAGATACATGGCTCTGTAACTGCCTTTAGCGGAGGCAAGTTTAAGCCAGTCTATGGCTTTATGCACATCACTGTGTTTGAAAATTTCTCCAAGTCTGATTTGTGCAGGAATATACCCCTGATTTGCCGATGCGGTTAATAATTCAATCGCTTTTTGCTCGCTTTCTTCAACGCCCCATCCTCTATAGTACATTTCGGCAAGATTATATTGTGATACTTTATCTCCCTTATCTGCATCATCTATATATCTGTTCACAGCTAGTATAAAATCAAAAGGAACGTCATAACCGTTATCAAATTCCTGAAGGTATCCGGCTGATGGCGTTTTGCTTTTTCTGACGGTGGCTTTTTTATAATATCCAAAGGCTGCATAGTTGCTTTGTTTAACCCCAAGGCCTTTTTCGGTTAAATATCCTTTTTTATATTCAGCGCAGGCATTACCTTTTCCTTTCGATGCCGCTCGTTCATACCAGCGAAATGCTTTTTTATAATCTTGTTTTATGCCCAGTCCATTTTCATACATATAAGCAATTTTTATAAATGCTTTGCCATAATCATTTTTTGCTGCAAATTGATATAAATTAAAAGCTTCTTTGTAACTGTCATTATTTTTATGACTAAGATATAGCTCATCTGCCAGCTTGTATTTAGTAATAACGAGATAATCCAGGGCATCTTTATATCCAAAATCTTCGGCAAGTGAATACCATTTTATTGCTTCACGATAATTACGTTTTACTCCAATTCCATACTCGTAGATTGCCCCCATCCTGAACTGTGCATCAGGAACTTCATGTTGCGCCGCAGACCTTAGAAGTTTAATGGCTTTTTTATAATTCTGAGGAACGCCTATTCCAAATAGATACATATGCCCCAAGCGACTTTGAGCATATTTATGCCCATGTTTTACCGCTTTTTTATAATATGGAACCGCCTTTTTAACGTGGTTATCTATTCTGTGATCATTCAGGTATATTTCCGCAATATTAAAATCCACTATCCCTAAGGAGCTACCGGAAATAGCAGATAGCAGTTTCATAGTCTTAGAGCGTTCAGATATGGAATATGGTTTGCCGAAATCCATAGACAAGACTCCAAGGTTGTTTTTTGCTTTTATATTTCCTTGATCTGACGATTCTCTTAGCCAGTTTAGAATTTTTTTGTGGTTATTTTTGTGCCCCTTATCTGTGTAATAGATCATTGCTAAATTATATTGAGATTTTGCGTGACCATTTTCAGAAGCAATCTGCCACCACTTTATTGCAGCATCAGCATCCCTTTTTACACCATAGCCATTGTCATAAATAACTCCGAGATAGTATTGTGACTCCGTATCTCCCTTTATGGCTGCTGTCTCAAATTGTTTGATAGCTGTAGAGTAATTTTTTTCCTTGTATGCTTTTATTGCAATACTGAAAGGGGCTTCATGGTTATTATTTGCAAAAACTACTGAATATGGCAGCAGCAGGATTATAAATATAATCAATATGTTTTTACTTTTCATGGGGCCTCTGTTTGCTTTTTCCATTGTGAGTGGAAATTGCAAAAAATCACTGTAATACATAGGAGGTAAATAAGACTTTTTCAACGCCACCTCTTCCTGTAAATTCTATAAGTATTCGGTTTACCTCATTTAAGGCCTCTTTTTGTAACTTTATTTGATTCTCAGATCCAAAAAGATTTTCAAATTTTCTGCCTTCAAAGAGGTGTATAAGCTTTTGTCTTATAACTGGCGAATGTGCTATTACATTTTTCAGTACTGAAGAGTCGAAGGTCATTATCGAAGGAGCTATCTGTAAAAAGCCTTTCCTGCCAAAATTATCGTAGTTCACAACCAATGGGGGTTCGATAGGCCAGAATTTAACCTCTTGCTTTGCAGTTTCTTTTATTATGCTGGGGTGGTTACATCCGGATATTCCCAAAAAGGCGAAGATAATTGTTAAAAATATGGTGGTTTTAATTTTCATAAATTGCTCTCTATAAGATCTCTCATTTGAAAAACAGAAGGAGAAAAACAGAAAAAATCGAAATTGATTGGTGTTGTTATAGGAGGTTATATTTGCACATAAAGGGCCGTATAAAATACAGCCCGCTCTTTTTGGACCGATGAAAAATTACTACGCAGTTTTTATTGCTTCGCCTTTTTGCGGAGTTACATGCTCAAGGTCTTCATGAAGTTTCAGGAATTCCTGTGTGATTTTGTGTTTAGGTGCGTAGTAGATCATTGGTGATGCACTTTCGTGAGATTCCCTGATTTTAACCGATGTTGATATCTTGGTTTCAAGGATGGGCAGGTCTTCTTCTATAAGTTCATTTACCAGTTTTTGTGGCAGGGTGGCTCTCGCCTGAAACTGATTTACAATTACTCCCTCAACAGCCAGATCCTGGTTATGGTCCATCTGGATCTCCTGAATGTTATCCAGGACGCTGTATAGGGCTCTTCTGGAAAAATTATCGCAGTCGAATGGTATCAGGCATCTGTCTGCTGCAATCAGGGCTGATCTGGAGTAGAAGTTAAGCGCAGGAGGTGTATCGATGAATATCATGTCGTAATCACCAAGCTTGGCAAGAGATTCGCGTAGCTTGTACATCTTGTAGCGGGCTTCAAGTTTGCCCTGTAGTGACTCAAGTGCCGGGCTGGAAGGTAGTACAAAGAGGTTGTCAAAAGGGGTTTGATGAATAAAATTGCCTGTTTCGTGTTTATATAGCTGAAAGCTGAGCATCTGTTCAAAGAAATTTGCTGCTGTTAGTTCAAGGTTATCGGCTTCGTCTCCAAGAAGGTACTGAGATGAGTTGCCTTGAGGGTCAAGGTCTACCACCAGTGTTTTATATCCCTTCGATGCACTTATTGCTGCCAGGTTGCAGGTTATGGTCGATTTACCAACACCGCCTTTCTGATTAAATACGACTCTTAGCATTTTACTCTCCTCCGTAATTTCCCTGTATCAATCTCCCTGTAAGAATGGTGTTTTACTCATTTTTACAGTTTGACCTGCTGCTAATCAGCTATACCTCGATATAGTGTTTATTGTCAAGTTTTAAATGGTTTTAATCAAGATATGGTGTGAAAAGATACTTTATCTCTTCCAGTGAGTCTTCAATAATCATAGGCATGGAGAGAGCAAACATATCCAGATGTACAAGAGCATTTACGGAGGAGTCGGCACTGGTCTCTCTTTTTATTCTTTCTATTGTATGGTGATTGATTATGCGAAGATTATTATATATTTCTGCCAGCCCGCTGAGCTCTAAATCTGCGCTGCCATTTTCTCTTTTGATAAAGTATTGTGCCAGCAGGTACATAGATGCTGCTCTATAAAACGTTTCAGTATCGCTTGACAGGGGCAGGTGGAAGTTTGCCATTGGTTTAAAGAATTTTGTATGAGGGCAGCCGCTGGTTGCCATTGCAAGCCCTATCATGGAGCTTAGGGCGGATTGTGCAGATGTTTTTTGGATTACGGTTCTTTCAGCAGTTTTTACCTGCAGATCTATTTCCGTATAGGAGATGATCTTGTCAAATCTGGCAGTTATAACCGCCAGGCTTTGGGCGACAGGGCAAAATTGAATTTTTTCAGATAAAGAGCAATTGGGGCACTTGTTATTTTCCAATCTTGTCCAATCAGGATATCTTTGGGCGTCAGTGTGGATGGCATCGAGTGTCTTTCCATCAATAATAAACTGAAATCTCTCGGTTACAGAGTGATCAAGATTGAATATATATTCAATTGTAAAGGCGTTATTTATTTCCATCTAAACAGTATGGTCTATCTTTTAGTGCTTTTCACCATTAGCTTTTCCTGAGCGGCCTTTCTTCTTCTGTTTTTTCCGGGCTTAGCATTTATGTACTGCCCGTCTGGTTGCAGATCCCAAGCCTGACAGTTATCATCAAGGTACATTTCCAGTCCCTCTTCTATTACTCTCTTTTTTAACTTTTGATCAAGGACCGGAAAGCAGGTTTCAACCCTGTAGTATAAATTTCGCTCCATAAGATCGGCGCTGCTCAGCCACACATCTTTATTGCCATCGTTTTCAAAGTAGTAGATGCGTGAGTGTTCAAGGAAGCGACCGACTATTGAGCGCACGGTTATGTTTTCTGACACTCCTTCAATTCCCGGTTTCAGGCATGAGATGCCGCGAACTATCAGGTCAATTTTTACGCCAGCATTCGATGCCTTGTAAAGTTCCTGAATTATCTTGTTGTGAGTAAGTGAGTTTGTTTTTGCGATAATTCTGGCAGGCTTGCCTGCTTTTGCATTTTCTGCTTCGCGGCGTATGAATTTTTTCAGGCTTTCAAACAGTGTAAATGGTGAGTCAAGAAGAAGTTGCAGAGGCTTTCTCTTGCTCATCCCTGTGAGCTGCATAAAGAGTCTGTGAACATCGTCGCCAATGTGCTCATTGCAGGTTATAAGTCCTATGTCGGTATATAGTCGGGCTGTTCCGGCATGATAGTTTCCAGTTCCCAGGTGCACATAGTGTCTGAGAGATTTTTTCTCCCGCCTGGTGATAAGAAGCATTTTCGAATGGGTTTTGTAGCCAACTACACCGTAAACTACATGCGCTCCGGCTTCTTGCAGAGTATTTGCCAGCTGGATGTTTGCCTCTTCATCAAAGCGGGCTCTAAGTTCAATAATAACAGTAACCTCTTTGCCAGCTCTGGCGGCTTCCATTAGCAGGTCAACCAAAACCGAGTTTGATCCGGTTCTGTAAAGAGTCTGTTTAATGGCGACTACATGAGGGTCGTGTGCAGCCTGTTGCAACAGCTCGATTATTGGGGAGAAGGCATCAAACGGATGGTGAAGAAGCGTATCTTTTTTGGCAATCTCTTCAAAGATATTTGCTCCCTTTACGAGGTCTGAATTGTTGTTAGGTGTAAACGGGCGGTATTCAAGATCAGGCCTGTTGACACTATCGGCAATATTTACCAAGCGGTTGAGATTTACAGGGCCGTCAACCCTGAATACATCCTCCTCTCCAAGGTGAAATTCATGTTTCAGAAACTTCACTAACTCTTCAGGACAGTTTTTTACAACCTCAAGACGAACGCTATCTCCATATTTTCTGGATAGTAGTTCGCCCTCAACAGCGTGAAGCAGATCTTCCATATCTTCCTGGTCATCTATAAAGAGGTCGCTGTTTCTGGTAACACGGAACTGAAAGCAGCCGTGAACCTGCATTCCCGGAAAAAGTTGATCTATGTGGGCGTGCATTATTGAGGAGAGAAATATAAATTCATCTTTAGCAGTAGCTATTTCATCAGGAACGCGGATAATTCTCGGTAACGCCCTTGGGGCTTGTACTACTGCAAGTTCGCTGGCTCGTCCAAAGGCATCCTCACCCTCAAGAGATACTATAAAGTTAAGGCTCTTGTTCTGAATTTTTGGGAATGGATGAGCAGGGTCAAGAGCGATAGGTGTGAGTATAGGGAAAAGCTGGGTTTCAAAATATGTTTTTACCCAGCTAACAAGTTCAGTGCTCCACTTCGATCTTCTGGTAATGTTTATGCTCTGCTTTTGCAGTTTCGGGATTATTACATGGTTTAATACGCGATATTGTTCTTCAACAAATTTATGTGACTCTTCTCTTATTTCGGTTAACTGTTGTATCGGGGTTAATTGATCGGGATGATCTGCCCCAAGAAGGGAGATATTTAGCATTATCTGTCTTTTCAGGCCGGCAACCCTGACCTCAAAGAATTCATCGAGGTTGGTTGACGATATACATAAAAATCTTAACCTGTTAAGAATGGGGATTTTTTCATTTTTTGCCTGCTCAAGAACCCTTTCCTGAAATTTCAGCAGGCTGATTTCTCTATTCGTGTAGAATTCCGGAGAGCTGATATCTAAACTGATGTTTTCACTTTTATTGCTTTCGCTTTTACTGTTGTTTTGCTGGTTCATCTGCGGAGTTTTCTCTGGTTAAATCCTGCATTATAAAAATATTAATATGACAATAGCGTTAAATATGGGAATAGTCTATATATACAAAAAGCCGGAGTTTACGGTTCCGGCTTTTTATCTTAGAGGTACAGGAATTAGATTATCTGTAGCTTTTTAGCTTCCTCTTCCAGCCATTCTCTGAAATCAGGATGGGCGATAGAGATAAGTCTTTTGGCTCTTTCTCTAATGGTGATGCCTTTAAGTCTTACAGCTCCATATTCAGTTACAACATAATCGACGTTTGATCTGTGAAGAGTAACTGCTGCACCTAGTGAAAGGTGGGGCGCAATTTTTGAAACTGTTTTGCGAGTTCCGTCTGGTTGTTTGACATTGGCTGTTGAGTAAAGAGCAATAAACGATTTGCCGCCTTCGGACATTTGCGCGCCAATAGCAGTATCCGCTTGACCACCTGTTCCGCTGAACTGCTTATGCCCGATAGACTCAGAGCAAACCTGGCCAGTAAGATCGACCTCTATAGTGGTATTAATAGAGACCTGTTTGTAGTTTCTGGATATAACATAAGGGTTATTTACCCAGTCGCCTCTCATAAGAGCAACAGCAGGATTTTCATGCAGAAAGTCATAGAGTTTCTTAGAGCCAAGTGCAAATGTAGCAACCATTCTGCCGGTAAGAATTTTTTCTCTTACGCTTCTTGGAACTGTGCTGATTACACCGGCTTCGTATAGATCTACCATGCCGTCTGTGAACATCTCAGTATGGATAGAGAGGTTTTTCTTATGTAGAAGTTCAGCTGCAACAGCATTCGGGATGCCGCCTATACCAAGCTGAATTGTTGAGCCGTCTTCGATAAGATCGGAAATATATCTGCCGATCATACGATCTTTGTCACCGATAGGAACTTCTCCAAGCTCAGGAATTGGCGCATTGTTTTCGATAAGGTAGTCAATTTCATCCAAGTGGACAATGGTATCACCATAAGTGCGGGGCAGGTTTTCATTAACTTCCAGAATAACCTTGTCAGCAGCTTCAATCATCAGCCTTTCATAGGTGACCCCTAGAGAGAGAGATACGTAGCCGAAGCGATCCGGAGGAGTACAGGTGCCGACAAAAATATTAGGTTTTTTATAATGCAGCCTGTCTGTGCCTGATGCATGAAGGTGATTTGGAATAAATGAGCTGGTTCCTGCTTCATAGTGAGCCTTTCTGATAGCAGGCCCGTAAAACCACGCTTCGTTAAAGAAGCTCTCCTTCATTTCCGGATCTGTGTACCATTTGTACGGCTGCATTGGCAGGCAGGTGCAAACGGAAACATCTTTAACACGGTCTTTGATTTCATGTAGTTTAGAGCAGAAGCCTGGTGCCTCTGAGGCGGCCATTGCTGAAACGATGCTAAAGTTTGATTGAATCATGCCAAGCGCATCTTCAGTAGTTATTAATTTCTTCTTATAAAGATTATCAGAATTCATTTACGACTCTCCTAGTCATGCAGTGGAGTAATATTTGTTACGCAACAGGGAAACACGGTACAACCCCCTGAAAATCGTTAAATTACATTTTATTATTTGCCAAACATTGGCAGCACGCCATTTTACGTCATTTTTAATCTTATTCAATAACTTCGTTTTTGCGTGTGGAATGTAGATAAATGCTTATATTTAGGGGTGCAGGTTATGTGGTTATTAAATCGTAAATCTAAAAAACGGTAACTGTTTTAGGTTTCTGAATGCCTGCTCAGGTCAGAAATAGACACTGTTTTTTACTTTTACTTTTTTAGCGATTCAATTTGCAAAACCTCACGATACAGAAACAAAATTGCTGCAAGAGCCTGATTTTGAGTTGATGCAGAAACATTTTTCTTTACTGCAAGATAAGTAAGAAACTCCTCAACTTTCTCAACCCCCCCCCATCTTTTCAGGATGCGACTTATCATGAAAAAGAATAAACCTCCTTACCCAATCATAATAAGCATGCTTGTTTCGGATAGAATACCCCAAAACTCGCACACGCTCCTTCAGTTGCTTTAAAAGAGGTTTTTTCACAGAAACAATTTTCATATTCAAAATATACCCTTCTTATTTCAATAAGTTATACACCAAAGAGAATAGTATAAAAGTATTTAGGCGTCAAAAATGATAAATAAAATCAACACATTCACACAAAAGAGACGCCTAATATAAATACCGACAATAAAATAAACCAAAAAA
>QZLD01000005.1 GCA_004796385.1 Gammaproteobacteria bacterium
GATACACGTCATTCCCCTGTCTACACAGGGGCAGGCTCTGCGAAGGCAGGAATCCATTTGGATTCAGTGAGTTATGGATTCCCGCCTGCGCGGGAATGACGGAGTATATTTGTTGATGCTTTATGTATTGGTATTACGATACAGTCAATCAAATGACTCTGACCCCTTTGATTGAGATTGAAACCAGAAAAAATTAAGGTACAGCAGCCATGGTAAAAATAGTTAAAAAGAGCAAACCAATGACAGTTGATCCAATAAAGGTAAGCCAGACAATGGGTGCAACGCTGGCATTTTTAGGACTGGATAAGTCAATGCCGCTGCTGCATGGTAATCAGGGTTGCTCTGCCTACGGTAAAATTCTGTTTATTCGCCACTTTTTAGAGCCTGTTCCAATTCAGACAACTGCGCTTGATCACTTATCTGCAATAATGGAACCGGACAAAAATCTAAAAGAGGCCATGTTGACTATCTGTAAAAAAGACAAGCCGGAGGTGATTGGCGTATTAACAACCGGAGTCACTGAGGCAGAAGGTACAGATATAAAGAGAGTCATAAAAGAGTTTCGGGAAGAGTTTCCGGAGCATGATGATACGCTTCTTATTCCGGTTAGTGTTCCGGATTACCAGGGGTGTCTGGAATCCGGTTATGCCAAGGCTGTCGAGTCAATAATCGAAAACGTTATAGTTCAGCGCTTTATTGAGAAAAGAAGTAAAAGCCATAGTAATGATCTGGTGATTATCCCAAGCGCAATGCACACTCCGGCAGACATAGAAACAATGAGGCTGATAATCGAGATGTTCGGTCTTAACCCAATATTTTTGCCTGATTTAAGTCTTTCTCTTGATGGGCATCTATCCGATTTGCGTTATAGCCCGATAAGTTACGGGGGATGCTCAAAAACCCTCTTTGAGCGCATTGCCAACTCTCTTGGCGTTATCACTGTCGGGCGTTCTGTGAAGAATGCCGGTATGCTCTTGCATCTGCGTGCCGGCATTCCTTTTTTTCATATGGATGGATTAATTGGTCTGGAAGCAAACGATAGTTTTATATCAATCCTTATGCAGCTGTCAGGAAATGCAGTTCCGGAAATGTTTAAGCGACAACGTAAAAGGCTTCGTGATGCGTATTTGGATACGCATTTTTATCTGGGCCAGAGTAAAATGGCTGTAGCATCTGACCCGGATCTTCTTATTGCACTTCAATCACTTGCTGCCGAAATAGGTATAGAGCTTCAATATGGCGTTACAAGTGATATAGGTTACAGTGCCGATGTTAAATCAGCTCTGCAAGAGTCAAACTACCAAAAGGTTCAGGAGGGAGATTTTGAAGATTTTAGAAAACTAATTTGTAGTTATAGTGTGGATTTGGTGGTAGCTAATTCGTATCTAACGGAATTCTGTGAAGAGCAGGAGTTGGCGCATTATCGGGCTGGATACCCCATCTACGATCGTATTGGTGGTAGCAGGGTTAGTCGTGTCGGTTATGAAGGGACGGCAGATATTGCAGTGGAGATGGCAAATCTTATTTGGCAGAGACGCCCGGAAGGTGCCGAGCCATATATTTCAGATTTCAGGCGTTATAGTGGAGATGCTTATGATACAGCGTCGACGTCATATGCGAGTCATTGATATCCCCGGTAGCGATGCCGATTGCAAAGAGACTGATGATATAAAACTAAAAGTAGCATTTGCAACGGTAGGGATGTTAGAGGTAAATCAGCACTTTGGTCTGGCTGAAGGTTTTGTCATATATGAAATCATCGCTCAGGAATCAGTAATGCTTGAGGCGGCAGGTTTTGATCAGCAGAAAAAATATAACCCCGGGCATAGTGATGATAAGCTTGCAGATAAGATAGAACTGATTAAAGATTGTGTTGCAATGTACTGCACAGCAGTTGGGCCAAGAGCAGTAAGCAGGTTGATGGAGAGTGGAATACATCCGGTGAAAGTAGATGAAGGAACTTCAATAAAAACAATTATTCATGATATGCAGAACAAAATGGCTAATGATGAGTTGCCTGCATGGGTAAAAAGAATTATGGCCAAAAAAACGGAAAACAGAGATAAGGAACTGGAAAAGCTATTTGATATGGAATGGCAGGAGGTCTGATTTTGTAGC
>QZLD01000264.1 GCA_004796385.1 Gammaproteobacteria bacterium
AATCGTCCTTAAAGATTAGATCAATCAGACGCTAATTCAACTCTGCGAATCACCTTCGTCATCAAGATCACATCCAAATATCAGGGGAGTTTGCATTTTTCTTCCTTTCCGCAGAGTTAATCTGCGTTTTCTCAAAAAGTTTCATCAATCCATGTTTCTATTACCTGCAATACTGCTCTGGATTTATACTCGGTGTCAAATTCTTCTGAGCGGGAAAATTCAAGTTGCACCCATGGCAGTTCATTAGAGTGAGATGCCACTATGTAACCTCCGGAAAACGGGACATTGATAGATACATCGTCAAAGTACTCCCTGAACATCTCTGCCAATTGTTGTAACCATGCAGCAGGCTCACAAACCCCTAAAGCAAAAGCTGCGGCTACTGCTGCATCAAAGGCATTACCTCCATCCGCCAATAGAGCTTCACCTGCATTTGTTGCTTCATAGTGTGCTGCAGAAACCATAGATCTGTTAGATGCAGCAGCCCTCTGCGGATAAATAATGCGACTGTCATGCGGGTCAAAAAAATCCGAGTCCTGCGCCACATTCAGGCTGTCTATCTGACTCATAGCGACTGCTCCAGTAGTAGCTGTGACAGCAGCAATGTACGCTGCACCAGACTGATTCTCTCTATAGACTCCCGTGATGTGTAGAGGTTATGCGCCACAGGACCAATCCCACATATAGCAGGAACATTACGCGGTACTAACCCGGCAACAGAAGGCATTAAAGATGACTCGCGAGATAGAGGAATATCCCATTCTGCGGCAATACCGGTTAACGAACTCATTACGCGTTGATTAATCTTTCTCTCTGACATAGGCGGACGATCTGACTGTTTTGCCAAACGCCACTTCAGATCATCCCCTGAAAGAATCTCCTTCAGGCTCTTTTCCAGCTGAACTCCTTTATCTTTGGTAGGATAGGTCATCTGAATCTCTACTATTGCCCGATGAGGAATCATCCCCGGATGCGCCTCGGTTTTAATATCTACCGCCGAAACCGCCAGCCTCTCTTTGCGCAGAGATAGCTTTGAGAGCTGATCCAGCTTGCTATATAAGACCCGAAGCAGATCCGGTTTTCTCCCCTTTGCCCCCAATCGTTTTGGCTCACCTTCTACAATGAGGCGATATCTGCGCTGCCCGCGACGTGAAGTTATAACCTTATCAGGAGCATTCCCGGGACGCAGCACCAGAACCTTTTTAGCCGACATACATGCTTTACGGATTGTATCTTCACTATCAACACAATCACGCCCCTCATCTCCATAATACAAAACACCCAGCTTAAGCTGATCCAGTCTATCTATATACCTTAACGCCTTTAATGCGTACTCCATCATAACCATTGGCGCACGTGACGAGCCAACACCTTCACCATATAAAAGCTCAGGATCAGACCTGAATGCCTCAAATGCAAGATACGGATTAATGGGAATATCCACGTGACCTATAAGAAGGATGCCATCATCCATCCCCGCCTTTGTCTCCCAGCAAAAGGTATGTCGCCTGTTTGTAAACTCTCTTACAGACTTAAGACCGATATTGTCCAGCTTCTGCTCCAGCAAATCCACAGCCGAAAGAATGCCAACACTATCGTTAGACCTGCTGGACACCATCACCCAATCCTGAACAGACTGCTCCAGATTATCCCGCTCTCCTGTAAGATAATTAAAAAGCAGATCCTTTGCCGATGAAGAATCGTCAATCATCGGCGGCGTTGGCGTACCAAAATATCTGGCGCTGGCAACCTCAACCAGCCTATTCACCAGATCATCGAAATCCAACCCCATTTGCTTAGCCGCCAAAACATAAGAGGCATGCTGACCAAGTGATGGCAGACTATTAACCTCAAGCACAAAGATATTGCCTTCTGCATCAATACGCATATCAATACGGGCACAATCATAACAACCAAGGGCATTGAACGCCCGCACCGCAATCGCCTGCGCCTTTTCCGTTATTTCAGAGCTTATTTGTGCCGGACAAACAGCACCCACATCGCGCCCGGAAGTTTTCACCTTATCTTCATAGGTATATATCTTAGGGCCTTCACTACCAAAGCTTATCTGCGCCGGCAGCATCGCCTCTGCCGGACTATTCCCCAGAATACCCACGTTTATCTCAACACCATCAATATATTGCTCTACCAGAACCGGCTGCTGGAACTGATCGAAGATAGCCTGAGCCGACTCTCGCAATTCACACTCATTATTAACAATACGGATACCAAATGAGACTGCCTCGTTTTT
This sequence comes from Gammaproteobacteria bacterium, assembly GCA_004796385.1. GTDB lineage: Bacteria > Pseudomonadota > Gammaproteobacteria > QZLD01 > QZLD01 > QZLD01. The sequence continues at coordinate 2,252 of QZLD01000264.1, forward strand.
CGGCTTAACAATAAGCGGAAATTCCATAGCAGGCACATCGAAACCGGTAGATTGCAGTACTGCGTAATCCGGCGTGGGAATGCCCTCCTGCACAAAAATCATTTTGGCAACAACCTTATCTAAAGCCAAAGAGTGGGCTAATGGCCCGGAACCGACATAGGGAATCCCCACCATCTCCAGAATACTGGGAACGTGGGTATAACGCGCCTGCCCCTGAATACCATATGAAAGGTTAAAGGCAATACCGGGACGCTCTCCCTTAAGCACACGTGGCATGAACTTTTCCAGATTATCAACAAGATCCTTATCTCCCTCCAGCGCAATTGCCTGATGCCCAGCCTTTTTTAAGGCATTAAGAATTCTGTCTATAGTTGTTAAACCATATTTTTCACGGTTGGGTACCCCGAAAAGATTAATCACCTTCTGGCTTTCACGGTTGTAAATTACTGCTACTTTCATGCCTGCACCTCTTTTTCTGTATCGCAAATAAAAAAGCCGGTCCGAAGACCGGCTTTTGTTTAAGAGTTTGTAGACTATTCGCTCTCTTCTTCAGTCTCTTCCTCTTGATACTCTTCATCACTCTGAGTATCCTCATCCTGCACATCCTGATTCTCATCAGCATTTTGCTCAACAGTAGTCTCTTCCTTCTGCTGTTGCTCATTAGCATTAACAAAAGATGTGCCAAACATTAGTGTTGCAAAAATGATTACAAAGATATTTTTCATCTGCTTTATTCCTTTGGGTAAATGGTTATTTTTTGCTGGGAACCCATAAATAAACGCTATTTATGTTCACAACCGCCGGATTTTATTGGATACTTCGCATACGGTAAAACAACATTTTTTTATTATCACCACAAAATAATTTTATGGATATTGAGCTATTAAAAACCTTCTTAGAGGTAAGTAAAACAAGACATTTCGGCAAGGCTGCAGAGAACCTGTTTTTAACTCAGGCTGCTGTTAGCTCAAGAGTAAAACAGCTGGAGTCCATCGTCGATACGCCTCTGTTTTCGCGTTTGCGAAACAATATTCAACTAACCCCTGCCGGAGAAAAGCTAACCAGGCACGCCGCCGACATCCTTTTAAAGTGGGAATCAGCAAGGCTGGAATTAGCCCGTCACAACGACGGTAAAACGCGAATGATTATTGGTGCAACTGCAGGTTTATGGAGCCTGTTACTACAAAAGAGCCTCGACTTCATATACAGAAACAGCCCCAACCATCTACTGAAAACCGAGATCGACAGTGATACTGCTCTATTAAAAAAGCTACAGGCAAATCAGGTAGACATAGCCTTTATCTTTGAAAAACCGGACGCGGAAAACCTTGCCTTTCGCGAATTTATGAGTTTTGACATAGCTCTTACAACCACACTACCTCCAACCGATTTTAATGAACTGATAAACAACCGCTATATACACATAAACTGGGGTAAAAATTTTCAGGTATGGCACCTGGAGAACTTTAGCGAAATCTCGCCACCGATTATTGAAACCTCTCTTGCAGATATAGCCCTCGAATTTATCCTCCAAAACTCAGGCAGTGCATTTTTGCCATTTGACCTGCTCCAGCCGGAGCTGCAACAACAGGTCTCGCTGGTAGATAGCCCCAAATTCACCCAATCTATTTATGTAATTTATAACAGACACAATCAGAAAGCAGAGTTGCTAAGAGATATCATCGACTCCCTGCAACCCAAAATCGAGTCAATACAACCTCAGGTTGACTATCCGGTGCAGATGTAGCCAGGTTGCCTTACAAATACACAACCCAAATGCTTCATAAATATCCAGGAAAACCTTTCAAAACCAAAACAACTTGAAACAAACAGGCAACATCATTAACATCTGCTTTCCCTAATATCTGAACTTATAAACCATGAAAACCTTTGAAAACAAAATATTACTTATCTTTGCTCACCCGGCATTACAAAACTCACGGGTAAATGCTCAGCTTATAGAGTATGTTAAAGATCTTGATGGCGTGACATTCCTTGATCTTTATGAGGAATACCCGGATTTTAATATTGATGTTAAACATGAACAAAACCTGCTGACAGAGCATGATATTGTTATATTTCACCACCCTCTTTTATGGTTTAGCGTTCCCGCACTAATAAGAGAGTGGATGGATCTGGTTTTCCAGCATATGTGGGCCTACGGTAAAACCGGAAATGCCCTGCAGGG
>QZLD01000226.1 GCA_004796385.1 Gammaproteobacteria bacterium
CCTATTGCTGTCCAGGAAACAAGATCTCCAAGATACTGTGGGGTGATTGGATCAAGAGCCTCTGTCCCGGCAGGCAAGCCGATATCGGCCAAATGAATAAGTAATTCACGCGCTTTGAGTAGACCGTCGCCTATTTTAAATGAGTCATCCAGATATGGGTCATTAATAAATCCTTTCCAGCCAACTGTTGTTCGTGGCTTTTCAAAATAGACACGCATAACTATGTAGATATTTTCTTTAAGCTCATCGGCAAGTTTTTTTAGCTTGTCGGCATACTCTTTTGCCGCCTCAAAATCATGTATGGAGCAAGGGCCTACAATAACAAGCAATCTGTCATCTTTTCTCTTTAATATTCGCCCAATGGTTTCACGGAATTCGCCGATATTGTTCTTTGCCTCTTCGCTGATCGGCAGTTTGAGTTTCAGCTCTCTTGGTGACGGCAGAATTTCCTGCGAGGCGATATTTATGTTCTCTAGACCTTTGATACTCATTTTAACTTCACTATGCTCCTGATTGTGTTTATTACTTTTTCTTACCGTAAGTTACTCTCTGATGCCCTTGTATGTCCAGTGCTGTTGTTATTTCAGTGAATCCGCTTACCGACATTATTTTTGCCACATCTTCTGCCTGTCTATAACCATGCTCCAAAAGCAGCCAGCCATCGTGATTTAAAAAACCAGCTGCTTCAGCAGCAATCTTTTTAATATCAGACAATCCATTATCTGTGGAAAAGAGCGCTGTTTTCGGCTCATGACATGCAACTTCCGGAGAAATATCTTTGTCATATGTACTTATATATGGAGGATTTGACAGTATTATGTCAAATCCTGTTTCCGTTATCTCTTTAAACCAATCACTCTCATAAAAGACTATTTTATTATCAGCAAGAACCGTTCCGTTTTGTTTTGCTACTTCTAGTGCTTTACTTGAGTTATCGCTGGCGTGAATCTCTGCTTTTGTTAGCTTTCGTGCAAGGGCGATTGCGATTGCTCCGCTGCCTGTTCCCATATCCAGAATCTTTGTTATTTGCTGCTTCTCGGAAATTTGTAGTGCTGTTTCAACTATCAGCTCTGTATCGGAGCGGGGGATAAGAGTGGCTTTTGTAACCTTTAAGGTAAAATCCCAAAAATCTTTAGTGCCGATTATATGGGCAATAGGCTCTCCATTCAGGCGCCTTTGCAATATCTTCTGAAAAAAATCCTGCTGTGCTGTATTAAGAATCTTTTCCGGCCAGGTACTTAGGTATGTGCGATTTTTACCAATGGCATTCTGCAACAGAATCTCGCTTTCTACCATTGCTTCGCGCAAAGTCAGACTCAGTCTTTCTGTCAGCAAAGCCGATGATGAGCGCAGACATTTACCGATGGTTTGCATTTCACAAAAGGTTCTGATCTATAAAATCCGCAGCAATGCTCTTTTCAGTGATCATTATCGGGATGCCATCTTCAACAACGTAGATTAATTCATTATTCTTGGTTATTAGCGCCTCTTTTATTTGAGCTTCTACCTTTACTCCGTCATTATAAAAAACTTCACCGGATTCGATTTTGCTATTCAGATCCGATAAGGCCTCTTTTTCCAGTTTAACTACGGGAATTTTTGTAGCCGGACAACAGAGCATATCCAATAGTTTTTGATTTATAGACATTTTTTATTCACCAAATTTGAAAACGGCAATACTACAATAATAAGAGGTATAAACCCACCCCCTATTTCAGCTGTTTTAGTAAATCATTCAGAGCATTTTGCAGGCCTTCTTCGACAACCGGGTGGTAAAAAGGCATATCCAGCATCTGTTCAATTGTCAGACGTTGCTGGTAAGACCATGCCAACAGGTGAGCTATATGTTCTGCTGCCGAGACTGCCATTTCTGAGCCAAGGAATCGACCACTGTCTTTATCGGCATAAAGGCTCATAATACCACGGTTTTTCAGCATTACTTTGCTGCGTCCCTGTGATTTGAAATCAGCGCTACCTACTACATAATTACAATCCTGAATATCAGCATATTTCATGCCGACAAAGGCAATTTGCGGATCACTGAAAACAATTGCTAATGGCGCTTTACGCTCCACGGATTCTACTTGAGGATATGTAGCTGCATTTGCTCCTGCTATTTTACCTTCGTCTTTTGCTTCATGGAGAAGAGGGGCATTGTTATTGGCATCGCCGGCAATAAAAATATTGCTGTCACCGCACTGCATGGTATTCGTATCGTGCAGAGGAACTCCTCGCTTATCCAGTCTTAAAGAGGTGTTTTCCAAACCAATATTCTGCACATTGGGCATACGTCCGGTTGCGGCCAACAGATAATCAAAGCGTTCGATCTTCTCTTCACCGTTTTTATCGATAAAGGTGATAATGATTTCTGCTCCTATTTTTTCGATATTGCTGACATTGGCATCGGTATCCAGATAAAACTCTTCTGCAAATATTTGGTACGCTATATCTTTAACTGTTGGATCACTAATTGAGGCAAGCTCTTTCCCTATACCGAAAAGCCTGACTCGCACTCCAAGACGTGCCAGTGCCTGTCCCAACTCAAGACCGATTACTCCGGGGCCAAAAACAACTATTGACTCCGGTAATGTTTTCAGTTCAAAAAACTGATCAGTGGTTAATAATCTATCGCCTGCGCTCTCAAATAGTGGAGGAACAGCCGGTTTAGATCCAGTTGCAATAACGGCGCTCTTAAACTTTACTGTGGTGTGATCATCAATCCGGATGTGATTGTTGTCGATAAAATGAGCAAACCCTTCAATTTTATCGCAATCGGAAATAGCTTTAACGGAACCATTTACAACAGATGAAACGAAGTTATCCCGATCTTTCTGCAAGCGTAGCATAACTCCGGTTTTATCAACATTAGCTGTGCAAGCCACACCAAATTTTTCGCCGTGTTTTGCCGTGTGTGCTACTTCTGCCGCCGCTATAAGTAGTTTACTGGGCATGCAGCCAACACGAGCACAAGTAGTGCCATAAGGACCATATTGTATTGTTAAAACTGATGCCGATCTTTTTTTTGCTGCATGATAGGCGTTGAGACCCGCGCTACCAACTCCGATTACTGCTACATCTACCTCTATATCTTTCATATTCGGCACCCCGATAACTGTTTTTATGGAACCGTTTTAGAATAGCATAACCTCTTTGGTTTTTGTTATAAAGTTACACCAAATTTCCTGGCAAGCTCCCAATACCCTTCGACCTTTTTA
>QZLD01000132.1 GCA_004796385.1 Gammaproteobacteria bacterium
AGAAAGAATTTTCGCACCAAATGAGCTTCCAAATACCGAAAATGGCACATTTACCGATAACGGCAGATTCTTTGTTGCAAGCGCCACGGCAGCTCCATCAACAATTTATGAAATAACCAAATCAGGAAATGACACTTATGTTTCACAACCTTTGTATACGGCAAGCGACTGCATGTTTTCCGGCCTGACTTCGCAAGGGAATATACTCTACGCATCTTGCAGCAATCCATTTGCATTTTTTAACCCTAAAACCGTATTGGTTAGAATTGATCTGGATAATGGCGACAAGGTTGACGAAGCCTCAATTTCCGGATTAAAGCTTCCAAATGGAATGGCAGTTGATGAAGACGGTAGCATTTACATCTCCGACTCACAGAATGGTAGCTTTGGCGCTACAATTGCGAAAATCACTATTGAGGATAAAACCGAATTCACTATACAAATGGAAAAATGGTTTACAACCTCCATGGTGATGGCAAATGGAATACGCATTAGAAACCATATTTTATATCTTGCAAACCAGACCAATATAAGATCAATTCCAATCCTGGAAAATGGCAGCGCAGGCAATGCCTCTATCATATATACCGCCCCTACAGGCAGCCTTATTGATGATTTCTGCATATCAGGAGAAAACTTTGTTGCAGCAGAAATACCAAATCCAAATGGGAAATCCGGAAAAGGAAAAGTTAAGTTTATTTCCATAGATACTGGTGAAGTTGAAAAAGAGTATTCTGCACCTACCGGATATGATCCTAGCAGCGTCTCATTTGATGAAAACGGGGCTCTTGAACAAGGCGCATTTTTTGTTACAGATTATTATGGTGGTGGCCTCTACATAATCCACTAAAGAAACAACTCATTAAAAACAAGGGGAGCACTACTCCCCTTTTTTAATTTGGTATTGTTAAAAAAGAAAAACTACCCGCCCAAGTATGCCTTTTTCACCTCAGGGCTTTTGGAAAGCTCTTCACCAGTCCCGGAAAGCACTATCTCGCCTCCCTCAAGAACATAACCTCTGTCTGCTATCGCCAGCGCTTTATTGGCATTCTGTTCTACCAGAAAGATTGTAGTTCCGGCATCCCTGATCTTTTCCAGAGTGGCAAATATCTGCTGGATAATTATCGGCGCAAGTCCAAGTGATGGTTCATCCAGCAAGAGCAGTTCCGGCTTGCTCATTAACGCCCGCCCTATAGCCAACATCTGCTGTTCACCACCTGAAAGTGTGCCTCCAAGCTGCCCCTTGCGCTCATCAAGGCGCGGAAACATCTGGTAAATACCTTGCAGCTCTTCATAGGCTACTGAGCTTTCGATGTGATATGCGCCCAATAGCAGGTTCTCTTCAACTGTCAATTTGGGGAATATGCGCCTGCCCTCAGGTGATATTGCCACTCCGTCGCGCATTATCTCGTAGGTTGGCTTGTTGGTTATATCTCTGTTTTTTAACAAAACAGTTCCTGAATCGGTTCTTACATCACCGCATATTGTCATCAGCAAGGTACTTTTTCCGGCGCCATTTGCACCGATTACAGTAACTATCTCTCCCCTCGCAATCTCTAACGAAACATCTTTTAGAACTTTAATCGCTCCATATCCGGAATAGAGGTTTTTTACTGTCAACATTCCACTATCAGACATTTTATTCTTCTCCGAGATACGCCTTGATTACCGCCTGATTGTTCTGTATCTGCTCAGGTCTGCCTGAAGCAATAACCCGCCCCTGATCCAGTACCATAATATGATCTGAGATATTCATAACCAGCTTCATATCGTGCTCGATAAGCAGAATTGTCAGGCTAAACTCATCGCGCAGGCGCACAATCATTCTGTCAAGATTTTCAGTTTCAACAGGATTCAGTCCGGCAGCGGGCTCATCAAGCAACAGCATTTTAGGGTGGGTCATCATACATCTGGCAATCTCAAGCATACGCTGCTGCCCATATGAAAGTGAACCTGCCGCCTGATTCTCAAGCCCATTCAACCCAAACTGATCCAGCCAGAAAAACGCTTCATCCTCAATCGACGTTTCTGAATCAAGAAATTCCTGAGACATTGTAATTCCCGAAAACAGACGTTTATCTGCCGTATTATTTCTGGCAATCATCAGGTTTTCTATTACCGTCATCCCTTCGAACAGGCGAATATTCTGAAAGGTTCTAACTAACCCGAAGCGGGCAATACTGTGGCTGTTTTTACCCTCTATCGCCCTGCCATCAAAGGTAATATTACCGTTATCGGGCTTATAAAACCCGCTTATACAGTTGAAAACCGTTGTTTTTCCGGCTCCGTTGGGGCCGATAATGCTGAATATCTGCCCCCTTTCAACCTGAAAAGAGACTTTATCTACTGCTACCAGACCACCAAATGAGAGATAGATCTCATCTACTCCCAAGGCAAAATCAGATATAGTCCTTCTGCTGATTTTTCTTCTGCCGGCTGGAAATAATCCCTTTGGTCGCCATAGCATCATCCATACCAGCAAAACACTAAAGATTACGATGCGATAGTCGCCAAAAAATAGGGTGTAATCTTTAAGAATTACAAAAAATATTGCCGCCAGAATAATTCCTACAGTAGACCCCATCCCCCCAAGTACAACTATAGAAAGAACATAAACCGACTCTGTAAATACGAATGATTCAGGAGAGACAGAACCCTGCATTGCTGCAAAAAAACAGCCTGCAAATCCAGCAAAGGCAGAGCTTATGACAAATGCAGAAAGTTTTGCCATTACAGGATTTATACCCAGAGATTTGCAGGCAATCTCATTTTCGCGTAGTGCCTCCCAGCTACGCCCTATTGGAATCTTCTTTAATCTGCTGATTATAAAGATGGATAGCAACAACATTGCCAGAATAATAAAATAGTAAAAGTAGTCCTTATATATGCTCTGATACTCTATACCGAAATACTCATGAAAGGGAGTGCCGCCTTGCTTGGCCCTTCTGGTGAATTCCAATCCGAACAGCGTAGGCTTATCGATACCGAGAATACCATCAACACCACCTGTAATTCTGAGATTTTTCAGAAGCAGTACCAGTACCTGTCCAAACCCAAGTGTCACAATTGCCAGATAATCCCCCCGCAACCGCAGCACGGGAATACCCAACAGCAAACCTGCTATTGCGGCAGCAATAGCAGACAACGGCAAACTAAACCAGAATGATATATTGTAATTACTGTTTAAAATGGCGTAGGTGTAGGCTCCGATAGCAAAAAAGGCGATATATCCAATGTTCAGAAGCCCTGCATAACCCACTATTATGTTAAGCCCCAAGGCAAGCAGGATATACATATAGATATTGATAAACATGCTTGTATACTGCTTACTACCAAGGGCAAAAGGCACAATGAGAAGAGAAACCAGCAGCAGTAGCTTTAAAACTATTGAGATAATTCGGCGATTATATTCAGGTATCTGCCCTAAAACCCCGGTTGAAAACAGCGAAATGTTTTTCAGATCATTTAGTTGATTACCAAATCTGTTTTTTATTGGAGTCCATATCAACCATGGAAAAAGACGCAGAAAAAAAACTGCGGCAGTTCCCAATAAAACCGGAACAAGGCGCGCATTCAGGAGCGTTTCCACTCCGCTCATATCTATCTTTATACCAAGGCTTATGAACAGCAGTATAAATGCCAGAAGTGCTGCAACAGCAGCATCAGCAATTCTCTTTCCGATACCTTTCACAGAGATATCTTCCATAGCTATACCTTTTCTATTTCAGGCTTGCCGAGTATTCCTGAAGGCCTGACCAAAAGTATCAACAGAAGAATCCCGAACACCATAACATCACTGTAATCGCTGCCTATGAGATCGCTGCCCTGAGAGATCTTTTCTGCAAATCCTATAATAAAGCCGCCAATAAATGCACCAGGGATACTGCCAATACCACCAAGTACTGCTGCTGCAAATGCTTTAATCCCGATAGCAAACCCCATAAAACTGGTAATGCTGACCTCAATCAAACTGAGTAAAACACCGGCAATACCTGCCAGTGCGGAACCAATTACAAAAACCAGTGAAATAATGTTATCGGTATTTATACCAAGCAGATTTGCCATCCTCCTGTCTTGCTCAGTTGCACGACATGCCCATCCGATTTTGGTTTTACTAACAAACAGGCTAAGAAGGATCATTATTACTATTGCTGCCATCAATACAGTTAGCTGCAAAGGGGTAATGGCAATTTCTCCAACCATATAGACATTTTTCCCACCTTCTGAAACATCCATAGCAGCAAATACGCGACTCCCCTGTGTTATCTGGTAGTAGTTCTGCAAAAACAGCGATACCCCTATAGCAGAGATCAGAGGAATAAGGCGGTGCTTGCCGCGCAAAGGTCTATAGGCGACGCGCTCAATAACAACCCCTGTAGCAGAAGCAACTATAATAACCACGATAAGTGCCAGCAGCAGCATTACCGGCACCGAGGTAATCCCGATAAGTGCAAGACCGGTCATAACCATTAATCCGGTAAAGGCACCTATCATATAAACTTCACCATGGGCAAAGTTAATCATACCGATTACGCCGTAAACCATGGTATAACCGACAGCAACAATAGCGTACATACCTCCCTGAACCAAGCCGTCAACTATTGTCTGCGAAATATTCATGCTCCGCTAATTACTCCGCTGCAGCTTTTGCTTCGGTTTTAGAGCCATCTGCGTGCCAGGTAAACACTACAAATTTAAAGTCTTGCAGATCGCCTTTTTCATCATATTTCACAGTACCGATTGGTGTTGCATATTCCGTAGCGTGCATTACCTCTGCAATTTTAACCGGATCGGTAGATTTGGTTTTGGCAATTGTCTCGGCAATAATCTGAACTGCTGCATAAGATGGCATTACAAAAGGTCCTGTAGGATCGATCTTTTTGGCCTTAAACACCTCTATAAGCTCTTTATTGGCAGGATCTTTACTGAAATCGGCAGGCAGGGTCACCAAAAGTCCTTCTGACGCCTCACCTGCTATGGCGCTGATATCTTTATTGCCAACACCTTCAGGCCCCATAAATCCGGCATCGAAACCTCTTTCGCGAGCCTGTCTTAGAAGAATTCCCAGCTCAGGGTGATAACCTCCGTAGTAAACAAAATCTACCTTCTTACTCTGCATTTTTGTGATAAGGGCTGAGAAGTTGGTTTGACCTTTGCTGAGTCCATCAAACATAACCGGAGTTATACCTTTTGCCTCAACATACTTTTTAACCTCAGTAGCGACACCTTCACCATACTGCTGCTTGTCATGCAGAATAGCCATATTTTTCGGCTTCACCTGGTTAACTATATACTCTCCGGCAATGGCTCCCTGCTTCTGATCCAGCCCTATTGTTCTGAAAATAAGCGGGTATTTTCCTTCTGTAATAGCCGGATTGGTAGCTGCCGGGGTTATCATAAGAATCTGGTCTTCATCATAAATATCGGTTGCCGGCTGGGTTGCACTTGAACATAGATGCCCAACTACAAACTTAATCCCCTGGCTTACAACCCTGTTGGCAATGGCCACTGCCTGTCGCGGTTCACAAACATCATCCAGCAGAACAGCTTCCAGCTTTTTACCCAGAACCCCGCCTTTAGCGTTTATCTGTTCTACTGCAACGCTGGCACCATCCATCTGCATCTTACCGTATTGAGCAACCGGCCCGGTTATAGGCCCGACAACGGCTATCTTGATTGTATCTTCGGCTCCAGCTATACCGGCAAAAAATGCTACAACCATAGTTATCAGTAAAACTACTGCTTTTTTGATTATATTTATGGAGAGGCTGTGTTTGGTAAGATTGCTTTTGGCAAGAAT
>QZLD01000024.1 GCA_004796385.1 Gammaproteobacteria bacterium
TTATGCTGCCATCTTCCTGCTGGTAGTTTTCCAGCACTGCAACGAGACAACGCCCAACGGCAAGTCCTGAACCATTAAGCGTGTGCACAAGTTCCGGTTTTTCTGTTTCCGGGTTGCGCCAGCGCGCCTGCATTCTTCTTGCCTGAAAATCGCGAAAGTTACTGCAGGATGATATCTCACGATATCTGCCCTGCCCCGGCAACCAGACCTCTATATCGTAGGTTTTAGCTGCTGAAAACCCGATATCACCAGTGCAAAGTTCTACCACTCTGTATGGCAGTTCCAGTTTTTGCAGGATTTTTTCGGCGCAGGCAGTCAAATCTTCCAGTGCCTGATCTGAATCTTCCGGCTTTACTACATTTACCAGCTCCACCTTTTCAAACTGATGCTGACGAATTATGCCTCTAACATCTTTTCCGGCAGAACCAGCCTCGGCTCTGAAGCACGGAGTATGACAGGCAAATTTCAATGGCAGATTTTCTGCGGAGATGATCTCATCCCTGACAAGATTTGTAACCGGAACTTCTGCTGTAGGTATCAGGTAAAGTCCTCTTTCGTCGTTTGTCTTAAAGAGGTCTTCTTCGAATTTTGGCAGTTGCCCTGTACCTCGCATGGAATCGGAATTTACAAGATAAGGGACATTGATCTCGGCATATCCATGCTCTTCGCTGTGAGTATCGAGCATTAACTGAATCAGCGCCCTGTGCATTCTGGCGATCTGATTGTGCATTACTACAAAACGGGAACCGGCGAGTTTTGCTCCGGCGTCAAAATCCATCCAGCCTTTTTCGATACAGATATCGACATGATCCTTAGGAGTAAAACCAAGTTCCTTCGGCTCACCCCATTTGCGGATTTCGCGATTGTCGTCTTCGCTGGTTCCGTCGGGAATTTCATCATCAGGAATATTGGGGATATCCATGTGGATTGTGGTCAGTTCTGCCTGAATCTCATCAAGTCTGGATTTTACGTTATCCAGCTCTTTACCTATCTGTGCTACCTCTTCCATAAACGGGGTGGCATCTTCACCACTCTTTTTGGCAATGCCGATATTTTTGGAGATGACCTTTCTTTTATTTTGCAGATCCTGCGTCTGCACCTGAATGGTCTTACGCTCCTCTTCAAGAGAACGCACCTTCTCTATATCAATCTGATAACCTCTGCGCCCTACTTTGCGGGCAGTCTCTTCAAGGTCATTCCTAAGAATTTTGGGATCAAGCATATCTTATCCTTCCTAAACTAAATCTACTTTATTGTAACCATTCGCATCAACGATATTCCAATCCAAACAGCAAACAGACAAGCTGCAATATTTAATGAAACATTTGCAAGTGCTGCTACCACTCTTCCGTTTTCCAAAAGTTTTACAGTATCTAGCGAAAAAGTTGAAAATGTTGTAAGTGCGCCAAGAAAACCTGTAATCAGCATAGATGCCAGAGCCCCGTTGTTCATTTTATCACTAAGGACAATATATAAAACTCCAATAATGAAGCTACCAACAATATTCACGCACAGAGTCCCGTAAGGAAACTCTTTTCCGGCAAGATTATACACAAAATCGGAAAGCAGCGACCGGGATAGGGCACCAAGAGCGCCGCCAAGTGCTACTGCCAGAAATAATTTCATACTTTTACCGTTATTTGATATTGACTACGCTGTAATTTCGCGACAGGATACACTATTTCGCGGCAACAGAAAAACAGATAAAAAGCCGCTGAAAAAATCACCATTGAATTGTACGGAAAATATAATCAAAACAAACGGAATCAATAATGTTTTTATCAAATATATTTAGCTCTCTAAAACCCAAATGGCAACACAAAGACGAGAATATCAGAGCAGCAGCCATTACTTCCCTTGCAACAAATACCGAAGAAAACAAAAAAATAATTCAGGACTTATTAAAAGAAGACAGCAGCCCAAAAGTCCGGCTTGCAGCCTTAAAAAAGGTTGCAGATATTACCCTCATAGCCAACTCAATGCATCAGGATAGCAATGAAGATATTCAAAAAGAGGCAAAAACACTTCTTATTAAAGCTATTTTAGGTAAAAAGATTAAAGATACGGCAAAAATAAAGAGAATTGCCGGAACAGAACACGATTCAGATATTCTCGAAGCAATCATTAAAGCCGATTATGATATTGAAATAAGCAACAGTCTAATAGCAAAAATTGAGAAGCAATCAGTGATTGAGTCTATGGTTTGCGATTCTAACAACGAACAGACTCAACTGCTTGCCCTTGAAAAGATAGACAGCGAAGCAGCGCTTGAAAGAATCATTAAAAAAATGCGCACCAAAAGCAAGAGAATAACCAAAGCTGCCAAAGAAAAACTAAACCTTATAATTGACGCCAGAGAAAAACCGTTAAAGATTCTGGCTCAGCAAAAGCAGATATGTCAGTCGCTGGAAACCATTGTCAAAAAAGGCTACGACGCGCAATTTCGCCATGAGATTGAGCGCAACAAATCTATTTGGTCTGATCTTGAAGAGATAAAAGATAAATCATGCAACAGCAGATATGAAGATCTTATAAAAAAAGCTGATGCTATTCTCAAAGAACATGAGGAGATAGAAAAACAGAGGGCTGCTGAGGAGAAGAAAAACAGAGAGATAAAAGAACAGAAGCAAAATTTATGCGATGCACTGCAGGAAAAATTTAAAGAGCTGAAAAAGCAGGAATCTTTTGATGATCTTAGCGATGTTAAAGAGCTGATAAGCTATTCGGAAAACGCATGGAGAACACTGGACAACCTGCCGTTAGTAGATGAAAAACTTCTTGGTGAAACTTTTAATAAAAGCATTAAAAGCCTTAATGAATTCTGTAAACAGATTGAAAAACGCCCTCAGATACTGGAGCAGATATCTGCTCTGCATGAGAAATTAACAGCTACAGTAAACAAAAATAAGTTTATTCCACCACGAAAACTGCAGCAGCTTGCAAAAGAAATTCGAGATATAAGATACCCGGTAATACTTGGAGATAAACCGCAGGCATTAACAAGCCTGCTTGATTGCCTTACTCAGGCAGAATCGAACCTGCAAAAACAGGAAGAGAGAATCTCAAATGCCAGAAAAGAGCTGCCCGGACTTCTTGATAAACTGGAAACAGAGATAGAAAACGGCAAATTGGAAGAGGCGAAAAAGCTCCATAAACGCACATCCGCCCTTGCCGATATTCTACCGGAAAAAAGCTCTGCCCTGTTTCGCAGATATAAATCTGTAAACGCAAGCTTAAACAGACTACAAGACTGGAAAGGCTGGGCTACTGCCCCGAAAAAAGAGGAGCTGTGCCAACAGATGGAAGCACTTATCGGCGGTGAAATACCTCCGGAAAAACTTGCGGAGGAGATCCAGTCACTACAAAAGCAGTGGAAAAAACTTGGCTCAGTAGTTGGGCACGGAGAGCAGGATTTATGGACACGCTTTAAGGAAGCGGCAGACAAAGCCTATGAGCCTTGCAGCCAACATTTTGACGAACAGACCAGGATAAGAGGTAACAATCTAAAACAAAAAGAGGATATCTGCGCTACTCTGGAAAAGCTTTTCAGCGACACTGACTGGAATGACAAGCCCGCATGGAGAGAGATTATCTCTATTTATCATAAACAGATCAGCAAATGGAAAGAGATTGGTTTTGTTGACAGAAAAGATCTAAAAAGCATCAATAACCGCTTTGACAGTGCCATAAAAAATCTGAAACAGCATATAAACGGCTACTACAAGGAAAATAAAAAAGACAAGGAAGAACTTATAGAAAAAGTCTCTTCCAATATAGAACTTGATGATATCAACTCCGCAATCGAAAAGACTATATTCATCCAAAAACAGTGGAAAGAGATCGGCCCGACTTTCAGAAGTGACGAGCAACCTCTATGGAACAAATTTCGTTCGGCCTGTGACGCAGTCTTTGAAAAAAGACGCCAACAAAACCGTGAACAGAACAGCATTCTTAAAGAGAACCTGCAACAGAAAAACAGCTTAGTAGAGCAGATCGAAAAGATAGCTGAACTACCTGAAGATTCATTCTTTCATGAAAAATCCAAAGTTGAAGAACTGCAAAATTCATGGAATGAGATAACGGAAATATCTGAAAGAGACCATAAAAGTGCCGAAGAGAGACTGAAAAAAGCCCTTTATAAGGTTAAACGCCATGAAGAGACTCTACTGAATAAAAAAGAGCTGGAGAAACAACAGCAATTCAATGACAGGTACAATTTCTGCATTAATCTTGAACAAAAAATATTCTCCGGTACCGAATTACCAGAAGCAGATCAAATAACATCAGAGTGGCAGGATCTTGCCAGCGAAAATAACGCTAATGATAAAATTTTAGACATCCGCTTTAAAAACAACCTGAAGCTGTTAGATGCAGACAGGGAGCAAATTGAACAGCTAGCGCAAGAAAACCTTTGCAACAAGGAGAAAATATGTCTTAAAGGTGAAATTCTTCTTGGAGTCGACTCGCCTGAACAATTTCGTGAACAACGGATGAAACTACAAATGGAAAATCTTGAGTCTAGCATGAAAAACTCCAAAGCAAATATTGGTCTCCAGTTTATTGAGTTACAAAAAGAGTGGTATAGCACTGGCATTGTAACAACAACAAAAGCTGCTGAACTGGAAGAAAGGTTCTCGAAAATTTTAGCGGCCTCCAATAAAATTCAATAAAAAACACTTGGTAGTCCACAGATTATATATTGGTAGACTACTGACAATCTCTCTCATTTCCATTTTTAAATGGGAATGAGAAAATTGTTTAAGTTAAAGTAAGTACTCACACACCTATTTCATCTAATCGTAATATATTAATTATTGCAATGCGGAGCTAAAAATGGTTAAATCTGTGCGCCTTTTCACATTTTTACCAATAGCATCACAGATAAAGCTAAAAACCGTAATGTAATAAGGCAACTTTCCGCAAAATCTTACACAGGGAAAAATAAGATTTGTGCTGCTGTTACTATCTAACTAATGCACGGTAATATCTCAAAGAAAAATCAAAACAAATGGACTGTATCTTTTCTTTGTAACATGACTTGGTAAACATGCAATCATACTCATAATTTGTGAAATGTATCGATTTGCAATAAAAATATTAAACAGGAGAATCTTTAACATGAAATTTTCAGGATATATTAAGTCAGGCACAATAGCTGCTGCACTACTGGCTCTTTCAGCCTGTGGTGGTGGTAACTCCTCATCAGAAGGACAACAAGAAGGGCAACCGGAAGGACAAGTTGAAGACACCCCTCCAGTAATTGAATCCGTAGCTGTATCACCTGAAACCGATGTTACTGCTGGAGATCAGGTTGTAATTACTGTTATTGCAACTGATGATAACGGCATAACTACAGTAGAACTATACAACAACGAAGCTCTTGTTGGCTCTCTTAACGCCGGAGATAATGATTCATACTCATACACGTTAACAGCAGAAGAAGGCAACTATAATTTCATAGTAAAAGCAGTAGATACAGAAGAACAAGTAACAGAATCCAGCTCAGTTGCGCTGGCAGTAGATTCTGATGTCGAAGAAGGCATTCAGGAAGAAGGCATTCAGGAAGAAGGCATTCAGGAAGAAGGCATTCAGGAAGAA
>QZLD01000223.1 GCA_004796385.1 Gammaproteobacteria bacterium
ATAGTCAGATGTTATTGAGTATAGAGAAAAGAGTTGTCAAAAATACCCGCAGGCACCCTTGGTAAGCAAAATGCTTAACCGTCTTTGTAGAAGGGGTATTTTTACACCAGGTTTAAAGCGGCGTTAAAGCGAACGCAGTTTAAGGTAACCGGAAAATTAACCGGAACGGATAGAAGGTGGTCATGTCCTTTTAAGGAGTGACGAGAATATAAAACCTGAGCAGCTACTTTCTCAAATACTCTGCAATTAAGGGAAAGAAATATGAATTAGAATGGAAATAAAGATTTATTGAAAACGGTGGCTTGACAAAGTCATCCTCATAGAAGGTTGGGCTGAAGAATGAAGCCCAACAAAGCTATTATCTTTTTTGTTTGAATCTCATATTACTTATTTATGTCTGAGACAAATTTTCCTATTCTAATAACAAGAAATATTGTGAGCATTACCCCGACAAGTCCTGAAATTATGAAAGAGATTCCTGTTAGAGTGCTTTTAAAGGATATTATTTGAACTAGTCCGTATATTACTGGGATTAAATTAAAAAATACACTTGAGCATATTAGTGCATAATTTTCAAATTTTAGAGGAGTGGCTTTTTGTTGCCTGATTTCATCAATATATTCTTCGTACTTGCAACCCTCTTTTTTTAGAAAATTGCCAATTGTTACTACTCTTATCATTGAATGAAGACTTAATAGATCTGTATAGAAGCAACAGAGTGGAACAACGCATAAAAGATATACAGCCTGTTTTATCGATGGGTTAATACCCAAAGCAACTGCTGATAATGCTGCTACAGTTATTAGTTTCCATTTAAGGTAGTCTGCTTGTATCTTTTGTGATGCAACTATTTCTGAGCGAAGCTGCATCTCTTTTTCTAAGTCCATTACGATATCCTTGTTGTGAAACACTTGTTTTGAAATAAAGGTGATTATCGGTTGTAGCCATTTTAAAATCAAGCAACCTGTTCATTACTAGATTTATTATGAAACTCCTTTTTTACAAACATTGAATATACTGTTTCGTTTTCTATGAAAGGAATATTAACTATTGTTGGAGCATTATCAGATAAGGCGGTTTTAATAGCACAGCTTGTCGAGATAAAGTCTTTAGCGTCGTAACATCTTATGCCATAGCCTTCAGCAATCGTGCAAAAGTTAGGTGAGTTATCAAATGTTGATGATGACTTTCTCCCTTTATACAAGATATCTTGCTGCTGGGTTACCATTCCATATTGGTAATTATTAATAATGAAAACTGTAATATTTAAGTTGTGCTCTTGCATTGTCGCAAATTCTTGAATATTCATCTGGATAGATCCATCACCACTGATGCAGATGATTTTTTTATCAGGATTAGCCAAAGCAGCTCCGATAGCTGTTGGTAAACCAAACCCCATAGTGCCAATTCCACCGGATGTTAAAAATGATCTTGGGGATAAATATTTTCCAAATTGAGCTGCCCACATCTGATGTTGACCAACGTCTGTGGCAATAATCATTTCCTGTTTATTTTCTGAGGTTATTTCATTAGAGGTTATTTCGCCGATAATTGTTTTTGCTATTGGTGATTCAGAGTACATATCTTCATCATCAGCGCTAAACTTTGTAGCAGTATCAATCCACTCTTGGCGATTATTGCTCTCGATAAGTGGGGTGATTTGTTCCAAGAAGTCTGCTATATCCATATGGATATTAAATGATGAATTTATGTTCTTACCAAACTCTTTTGGGTCAATATCAATGTGTATGATTTGAGCATCATTTGCAAAAAAATCATTATTACTTGCTGAACGGTCATTAAATCTGGTTCCTAAGGCTATAATAACATCGGCATTTTTTATCAATCTGTTAGCAGATTTTCTGCCATGCATCCCTATCATCCCAAAACACAAGCTATCATCTGAAGGAATTGCCCCAATACCCATTAATGTTGTAGCAATAGGGATACAATTTTTATGTGATATTTCAGCAATATATTTTGTTGCATTTGAACTGATTGCTCCACCTCCTGCAATGATTGCAGGCTTATTTGAACTGTTGATTAATTTGGCAATCGTTTTAATATTATCTGTATTGCTGTACGAGCTATTGTAATCCAAGCCCTTGCAATCAGACTCTGCAGTTGATTTAGAGTTGATGGCTTGATTATTAATGTCTGGCCACTTATCAATCTCAATAATCTCATTTTGAATATCTTTGGGGATATCAATTACAACAGGCCCTGGTCTACCTGACTCAGCAATATTAATTGCTTCTGGAATTATTGAGATCAACTCTTTTGCCGATGCTATAGAAAAGCTTTTTTTGCAGATCGACTTAGTCATTTTGGCAAAGTCTATCTCCTGAAAAGCATTTGTCCCCATCAATGAACTATTAACCTGACCGGTAATTGCAATTATTGGAATTGAATCAGCCATTGCATCCGCAATTGCAGTTATTAAGTTTGTTGCCCCAGGCCCGGAGGTTGCCATGCATACAGAAACTTTGCCAGTGCTTCTAGAAATTCCCTGAGCAATAAACCCAGCTCCCTGCTCATTTCTCGGTATTATGTTTTTGATGTTGCTAGAGTATAGCGCATCAAATATTGGAAGGTTTGAACCACCAGGAATTCCGCTTATCTGCTCTATACCACACTCTTCAAGTCTTTTGATAATTATTTCTGCTCCACTTATCTTCATCTCTTTCGCCTTTATCACTCTTTTTTTATGGTTGGGGTTTATGCAAAAAAAAACCCCTGTCGACTTGTGCCGACAGGGGTTTTGTTTGAAATCTTTTAATTAACTAATCCCGACGACACCTTGTTCGCATGCAAAGCACGACCACCACGACCACGCTCACTAAAGAGAGAGTAGTGTTCAGGAGATTCAATGTTGTGTGCTTATTGCTTGTGTTCACTTTGCTGTTCGTCTTATTTGTTCGTGTGTTCGTGGAATTTTTAGTTCATAAGTTTAATTAGCTAATACTTATTTTATAACCCATTGTTTTCTATTAGTCAATTACCCTTAAGCAATTTCTGAAGATCAATGGGGTCAAAGATCAATGGGGTCAGGTTCATTGATCGCTACTAACCCTAACGATTCAGTGATCAAAAGGATCAGAAAATCAATAGATTAAAGTCATTGATTTAGACCCAAGAAAAACACACCGTCATTCCTGCGAAGGCAGGAATGACGACTTTTGTATATTTATCAAATCCCCGACAAATTCTGGCTTTTTTCAAAAAAATTCTCCTAACGATACCTCATAATAATCAACAACGGGTTCTAAGGATCTGATCAATAATTCACACTCTGCGTTTATTTCCCTTAATATCGGTTTCTAGTTTCTATCAAGCTGATTTATAGATCAAAAGGTTCAGAGTTATTTTACTAGTTCCCACGTTGTACGCGGGAGTTAATACCCTCTTAGTGCATATGCGTTCCCACTCACAGAGTGGGAACGAGACAATTTTTAGACAGGGCTTGCGGTGATATGGGTAGCTTTCCTGTCCTCAAGAGCCTCTGACAAGCTTCTGAATAGAAGATATATAAAGGGGCATGTTTTGTTGCTGAATTTGCAAAAATTCCGGAAAAAACCTGTCAAGCACTTTTTTATGCTTTTCCGCTGAATAGTTACAAAAAATCAGGCTTAAGGTAAGATAGAGGTAGATGTAATGATAGTTCTTATTCAAAAAACTAATATTGCAGGAAATCTACTGTGTTAAAAAAAGATCTTAATCAAAATGGAAGAGTTGTATTTTTAGATAATATTCGTTATCTAATTGTTCTGCTGGTTGTGGTTTTGCACGTTGCTGTGGCATATAGCGGTATGATGCCCCATTGGCCAGTTAATGATAATAATTCAGTATTGTTTGATATTTTCTTGGGTATCTGTGACATTTCTTTAATGCCGGCAATGTTTTTTATTGCAGGATATTTTGTTCTTAAATCAATTAGAAAAACTGGTGCATCAAGATTTATTTTGAGCAAAGTAATTCGATTGGGGATTCCGTGGTTAGTAGGTGTCATCCTTTTTCAACCAATACATTGTTATATTTATTATTCATCCAGAGGAATGAATGGCGTCGATATTTGGGCTATTGTTTTCAGAGAACTTAAAACTGCATTGTCAGTTCATGTAGGGTTTGCGTCATCACCAGTCGAATTTAATCACTACCACTTTTGGTTTATTTCTCTTCTGCTGTTATTTTGTATTGTATTTGCCTTGTGTTACAAACTTAAACATCTCTTTTTTAAATGTTCTAAGTCAACAAATAATAGAATATTGCTAAGTTTTTCTATGTTATGTATTTTAACTATTATTGCTGTTGTTATTATGTTGAAAGTTATAACTTTGACACTGGGCGATAAATATACTTTGGGTTGGTTGAAAATTACGCCAATACTTCAATTTCAACCAATAAAACTTCCTATCTATATAGCCTCTTTTTCTTTAGGTACATATGCGTGTAGTAAAGAATGGTTTACTGATGGATACTGTCCGGGACATCCCTTTTTGTGGGGTGTATTTTCAATAATGTTGTTTGTAATTAATCTATTTTTGTATATGTCTTTGTTAAAAGAATACTCACTATTACTGGCATCAGTTTTGGCATGTGTAAGGATTATTATGGTTTATACCGTATTATTATTGCTAATCTCTTTTGGTGTTAGGTATTGGAACAAAGCGTCATACATAGGTAAAAGTTTGACTGAAAACTCTTATAATATCTATTTGGTTCATATGGTTTTTGCCTTAGTGATCCCATTTTTATTGTTAAATTTGGATATATCCATTTATTTAAAATTTTTAATCGGGACTTCGTTATCTATTATCTTAAGTTATATTGTAAGTAGGTACCTAATAAAAACCGGATTGAATCTATTTTTAGGGTCAATGGGGGCATGTTCATTGATCGCTACTGCCCCTAACGACTCAGTGATCAAAAGGCTCAGAAAATCATAGATTAAAGCCATTGATTTAGACCCAAGAAAAAAACACCGTCATTCCTGCGAAGGCAGGAATCCATAAACTACTGAATCAAAATAGATTCCTGCCTTCGCAGGAATGACGACTTTTGTATATCTTTCAAATCCCCAGCAAATTCCGGCTTTTTTCATAAAATCGGCACAGTACGATAAGGCATGTTCGCCGGTATAGCGCGGCGAAGGCAAATTGCCTCCTCAACCCAATACAGCCCAACACTTAACATTCCCCCCTAAAA
>QZLD01000232.1 GCA_004796385.1 Gammaproteobacteria bacterium
CCTATATTATTTTCGACGACTGGAAAGTTGATCCGCACAAGAGAGTGCTCATCTCACCTGATAATGAAACCGTGCCGGTAAGCAGTGCTGAATACCGCCTGCTAAACATTTTTTTGCAGAACCCTAACAGAGTCCTTAACAGAGATCAACTAATGGACTGGATTGCAGGCAGAGAAAGCACACCTTTTGACCGCAGCATTGACGTACAAATCAGTCGCCTTCGACAAAAGCTGGAAACTCACGGCAGTGGTGCTCACCTGATAAAAACCATCAGGGGAGAAGGCTACTTTTTCACTGCTCAGGTTTCAAAAACTTAGGGGTCGAATATGAGAATACTGCCAAAAACAATCTTTGGAAGGCTGCTTATGCTGCTAACCGTCTCTTTGGTAGTTTCGCAGATTATTATCACTTTTGTCTTTTTACACGACAGGCAGGATATTATCCATAAAAACAGATGGCACTTAATTGCCAATAAAGTTGCAAATACCGTTGAACTGTTCAATAGACTGGAAGAGGAGCAACACCCGCTATTATTAAAGACCATCAATTCGCCCGGCATAAAAGCCCGATTTATTCCTGCAAACAAAATAATCCGGCCTCACATTTCTCCGCCACATAACAATACTGCCAAGCGTTTATACTCTATGCTAAAAAACAGTATTGGGGAAAAAAGTGAAATAAGGGTTCGCCATAAAATACTAAAGCCCCCACCCAAGGAAAACCGACTCAGAGGCAATAACCGCTGGCGCAAAAACAGAGGCACTGCTAATGGCTTTATAATTCAGATTCAGATAAATAACGGTAAGTGGCTGGAGATTAAAAGCCGTTCTTTGTATCGGGATAACAATCCGTGGCCTCTCAAATTGGTTATTGCGTCAGCGATTGTGCTTGTTTTTATACTCATTGCATCTTTTATCTTTGCACGCTTTATAACAAAACCTCTTGTAATACTGGGTAACGCAGCAGAAAAGTTTGGCAAATCGATTACTACCACTCCGATAGAAGAAAAAGGCACTGCAGAAATAGCAAACACAGCTGCCGCATTCAACAAAATGCAGCGAAACCTGCAAACATATATAAGCGACCGCAACCGTATTCTATCTGCTGTATCACATGACCTTAAAACCCCGATAACCAGAATGCGCTTGCGTACCGAAATGCTTGATAATGAGAAAATCACAGAAAAATTCATCTACGATCTGGACGAAATGAACTCTATGATTAATGGCACTCTCGAGTTTATGCGTGGTGAGTCTGCCAAAGAAGCTCCTTGTGAAATTGACTTCTCAGGCTTTATAGAAACAATTGGAAATGACTGGATAGAGATGGGCAAAAACCTGAAAACAGACTGTCCCCCCAATATCACAACAAAAACCAAACCCCTTTCCATTAAACGCGCAATTAACAACCTGATTAACAACGCGTTTCGCTACTCAGAAAGTGTAAGTATGCTAATATCTGTTAATGAAGAAATTATAACCATAAAAATCTGTGATAAAGGCCCCGGAATCAGAGAAGAGATGCTGGAGAAAGTATTTGATCCATTTGAACAACTTGATAGTTCCCGCAATAAAAATAACGGAGGACATGGCCTTGGGCTAAGTATTGCCAGAAATATAATCCGCGCCAACGCAGGAGAATTAAAACTTTACAATGCAAAAGAGGGAGGACTCTGCGCTGAAATCAATATACCTATACAACAAATATAGATTTTACCCAAGAGAACTCTGATTAATTTCATGCAGTGCTATCATAGAGTATCTTTCATAAAACTCCGTTACCTCAATCATACCCATCAGTTTTACAGCTATGCTGTGTTCCGCCATATTTACAACTACCACAGCTCCTACCTCAAAAATATTTCTCTCAATCAGAAGGGTGGCTGCACTCTTAAAAGGATCGACATCCGGAACCATTACCGCTAAAGAAGAACGCTCACCTTCTGCAACTCTTGCTGCAACTCCTGATGCAGAAAATACTTTAACCCCAAATTCAGCTCCTCCGTCAGGAAAAGACCTCAACCAACGAACACCACCAACACTCCAGCTATCGCTATTCTCACTATTAAAAAAGATTATCCGGCCAACATCTACCGGCATCTGAGCAGGATAGGTACAAGATAGAGCAATCCCCTCTTCGCTCTCATTATCCTGATTCCAGATAACCGCATCACTCAAATCAGATAACATATTATCTGAATCATCTTCGGTTATTACTTGATGCTCGCCTATTCCACCAAAAGCAGCATAACCCTGACGAATACCCTCTGTCACATTCAACTGCTGAAAAACAGGAACACGCTCGGAACCTCTCTGCAAACGCGGACGCAATGCTGCCCGCAAACGCTTGTACATTCCCAACTCGTTCTTTTGAGATGCTATATTATCTCTGTCTAACCGCTCAATTTCAGTTGATATAGATAAAATTTGATTGTCCAAAATCTTAACCATTCCATCTATATCAATATAAATTGAAGTTTCTCTTAAATCGTCTGTTATCTCAGTAATATAAAATGGGCCTCGATCCTCTTCCAAGGCAGAAAAAAACCCCTCTCGCCCCTCCCCTTTGGAAACCTTTACAAAACTGGCCCAACGACCACAACGGTCAAACAATCTCTCAACCTCATTTCGCAACAGATGAAACGGATTAAACATAAACATCAATACAATTCTTAAATAAGATTGCTTAATAGATAATTCTGAGCCACATCCTGATTTATCATCCTTTAAATGAGCTGTTTCAATACCAAGATCGCACGCATCTGAAAACAAACTGTTAATATCCAGCCACACCCCCTCCGGCGGAACCATATACACCCTGAAACATTCCATTAAAAACAGACCCGATATATAAAAATATCGTTTAGTTGCCTGAATCATCTCCGCTGAACCATTATCCTCCATCTCCAGCAAAGTTCTGACTTTAATCAAGTACCCCTTTCTTAGAAGATCAAGCAGACCAAGATTTACCGAAACCACCTTAAGTTGCTCATTACTAAAAGGTATCTGATCATCACAATAAACAACAAAGTTAATCTCAAATAGATTCATAACAGCAGGGCGCAAAATCTCAAGAGCAGAAAAAATATCAATTGAAGAAGCTTTTCCATCAACAACTCCCTCAAGCAAAAAAAGCAGTAATTCACTGGTGTTATCAAGATCGTCAAACTCAATCTCATTCACTATTCCTTGTAAATCACCACAGGAAATATCATCAAAAGAAAACTCTTTACCAGATTTACTCATATAAGGCATCCACCATTTAACATATCTCAATTCCAATAAACTCAAATCCACTCAGTATTTCCAAACAAAAACACACCGTCATATTAAAAAGATAGCAGAAATAGCTTCATTTATAACAATATCCAAAATATGCGAAGTCATTTACATTAGAAGTTGCAACTTCTATGATAAGTTTAAGGAAAGTTAGTATTTCGCAGGGAAGATATAATGACAATAACAAATAGAAGATCAGACAAAAGAGTAATAGTTGACCTCTCATGTGCAGTAACCTTGGCCAATGGCATAAAAATACCCGGCATCGCCAAAAACCTATCATCCAAAGGAATGTTTTTTGAATCCAACTACCCCCTGAACAAAGGCGTAGAAGTAACTGTGAATTTCGATGTTGCTCTAAAAGGAGAACGTTTCAATATTGAAGCTCAAAGCCAGATAGAACATCAAGCAACAAAAATGTCTATGGGTGAATATGGCATAGGCGTACACTTTACTGATATAGACGAAGAAAGCCTGCAGATCCTCGATGATTTTATCTCAAAATGCCAACCTTTACATTAATCCCCAAAACTTTACAACTTGCGGATAGATAAACTTTTTCTTTGATTTTTACAAAAACAATCAGTAGAATACACCCCCCTGTGGAGTCCGCGCAGTGTTGCGCTGATATTTTTTAACCAAATAACCAATGAATCGGGATGTGATCTGAATGCCAATTGTAAAAGTAAGAGACAACGAGCCGTTTGACGTAGCACTACGTCGTTTCAAAAGAGCATGTGAAAAGGCTGGAGTTCTTTCAGAAGTAAGAAGAAGAGAATTTTACGAAAAACCAACAATTGAAAGAAAAAGAAAAAAGGCGGCCGCTGTTAAACGTCATATGAAACGTGTTAACAGAGAAAATGCCAGATTGGTACGCAATTACTAATTTAAACATTCTGATTACATACCACAATTACCGTTTTACAGACTAAACAATCGCTTGAATATTTTAGCGATCGTTTAAAGTAAAGCGGTTTTTGGGTTGTTACAAATTTTAAAACAGGAATCGCAAGTGAAAGCAAAACTCACAGAAGAGATGAAAGCCGCCATGCGTGGTGGAGACAAACCCAGACTTGGCGTAATCCGCTTAGCCTTGGCTGCCCTTAAACAAAAGGAAGTTGATGAAAGAATCGAACTTAATAATGACCATATAACAGAAATCCTTACCAAAATGGTCAAACAGCGTCGCGAATCTATATCTCAATATGAAAATGCAAATCGACAGGATCTTGCCGACCAGGAAAAGTTTGAAATAAGCGTTTTACAAGATTTTCTACCGGAAGCGATGTCTGAAGAAGAGGTGCAAAAAATCATAGATGATGCCATAGCCGAAACTGGCGCCAGTGAAATGAAAGACATGAAGAAGGTAATGGAAATCGTCAAACCTAAACTTGCAGGAAGAGCAGAGATGGGGTCTGTCAGCAAAACTATAAAATCCCGCCTCTCATAAAACAGCTATTCCTCAAAGTACCAAAAAACACATTAAAAAGAATGCCCCGCAAATGCGGGGTATTTCTTTGCATTAGCGCCTTCATTTGGTTTAATATCTATCTTTTCCACATACAAACATAATAATAACCGCAGGATCAGGATTGTAATGAAGGGATATGATGAACAAACCAATGACACATTAGGCGTAATGCTGGTACTGGCAACACTCTTTCATGCCGTAATCATCTTCGGTCTTACCTACTATTCATTCCGTGAATCGGTACCAAAAAAAACCAACAGTATTGAAATTGCAATTGCCAAACGCTCTATTATAAAACCACCTAAAGATGCCGATTATGCAGCCCAATCCAATCAGGAAGGAGGAGGACTGGCAGAAAATAAAGAGCGTCCGCAAGATGCTAATAAAAAAGTATCGGAAGAAGACGGACAAGAGGATATGCCATTATCGACAGCTCCGGAACTAAAAGAGGAAAAAATAGAAAAAAGTGATTTTATAACCGCCAACAATTCTAACGAAACAAACTCATCTGATAACCAGAAAGAACAGGAAAAAATTGACCAGACAGTAAAAGCCGACCTTAACATGAACGAGGTTCACGAGGCTTCTCAGCAAAAACAGAAAAACATAAGCCAAACTGAAGCCTACTCTAAAAAGAAAAAGCACCGCCTGAAAGATCCAAGCACACAAATATCCATTGAAGCTCCTTACATCACCAAATGGTATAACAAAGTTGACTATGTACTAAAAAGCAATAAACCTGATGATTTAAATCTTGAAGGAAAAGTAAGAGTCGAAATTTTAATATTAAAAGATGGCACCCTTAAATATGTAAACATGCTTAAATCCTCAGGAAACTCAAGACTGGACGAGATAATTTTAAACTCCATAAAACTTGCTGCTCCATATGATAAATTTGATGAGAAGCTGGCAGAAAAACGTGATTCATTACTCTTTATTCGCCATATCTCTTTCAAATAACACAAAAAACATTAACAGGAAAACCCATGAAAAAATTAGCTGCTGTAATATTTCTAATTCTGGTTCCCTGCCTAACATATGCCGATACTCCAGAAAAAAAAACAATCACCGTAGTCTATTCAGAAATCAAACCAGACATATTTAAAAAACAGGATAGAAATAAACTTTCCGGTTTTGGCTATGACCTATGGGAAGCAATTGCCAAAGAACTTAACTATAAAACCACATATAAAGATTCCGGCCAATTCAGCAATCTCTTTTCTATAATTGAATCTAAACAAGCAGATATAGGCATTGCCTCCATCACAAAAACAGAAGAGAGAGAACGTAGTTTTGATTTTTCAGACACATATCTTGAATCAAGCATTGCTATTGCAGTAAACAGCGATCTTAGTTTTAGCGACAGATTAATGACCTATATAAAGGCCATATTTTCATTTAAGGTTCTGATCATTTTCTGCATTCCTATAATATGCGCCAGAGTTTTAGGACTGGTTATATATCTTATTGAAAGAAAATACCCTGATATCCCCAACAAATTCATGGATAAAGATCCGCAGAAAAGCGGCTGGGATGTAGCCAGCCGTGCGTTTTGGGAAAGCATGACTACTCAAGGAACAGGAGTTGCCGTCCCCAGAACCAGGCTTGGTTACTTTTTATGTTATGTGGTCGGCTACTACCTGGGCAATATTATTAATGCGCTTTTTGTCAGCGCCTTTGTCGGCATAGTTATCAGTGTAGCCTGGGATGCAAACAGTGAACAGATAGGTTCATTCAATGACCTGGACAAATTAAAAGTTGCCACAGTAAAAGGAACAACCAGTGAGACGCAACTGGAAACTACCAATGCTGAAATAGTCCGCCTTACAGATATCAATGAAGGCTATAAAATGCTGTTACAAAAAAAGGTCAAGGCGGTAGTGTTCGATAAACCAAATATATTGTTCTTTGCCAAAAACGAAGGAAAAGGCCGAATATCCGTTATTGACGGCAATGGCGAAAAAGAGCGTTACGGCTTTATCTTTCCTCAAGGAAGCCCCCTTAGAGAAGAAGCAAACAGAATTTTACTACGACTAATTAAAGATGGCACCTACAGCGAAATCCATCGCAAATGGTTTGGTGAAAAATAATCACAACGATAAAAATATAATTTTTCAGGAGTTTAATGTGAGAATTGTCATACTGTCCTTATCAATTGTGCTCGCTCTTAGTGGCTGCCAAACCACTAACCCATATACAGGAGAAAAGAAAGCCTCCAACAGCTCCAAAGGCGCAGCTATCGGAGCGATCTCCGGTGCGGTTATCGGCTACCTTACCTCAAGTAAAAAAGATCGCCGCAAAGGACTGCTTATCGGAGCCGGTGTTGGCGCACTCTCCGGCGCAGCAATTGGTAACTACATGGATAAACAAGAGAAAAAACTTCGCAAGGAACTAAAACAAACCGGTGTTAGTGTTACCCGTAGCGGCAATTCTATTATCCTTAATATGCCGGGCAATATTACTTTTGCCAGCGGCAGCTCAGATCTAAATGCCCGCTTCTTTGCTGTATTATCGTCTATCACAAAAGTCGTTAATGAATATAAATCAACTTTGATTCTTATAGTTGGCCATACAGATAGCGTTGGTTCGGAAAAATCAAATCTTATTCTTTCAGAAAAAAGAGCAAATTCAGTTGCATCCTATATGAGTTCTCAGGGCATTTTATCTAATAGAATAATGATTGCCGGCTATGGCGAATCACAACCGATTGCCAGCAACGAAAACAACTCAGGCAGACAGCAAAATCGTCGGGTAGAAATAACCCTGGAACCACTTAACAAGTAAGTATCACTATGAATAAAGAAGAGATAAAAACTATAGGTGCGCCAGAGGCTATCGGCACATATTCTCAGGCGATTCGCTGCGGCGATATGGTTTACCTTTCCGGACAGATAGCCATTAATCCACAAACCGGGGAAACTGTAACGGATTCCGTTGCCACAGAAATTCATCAGATAATCTCAAACCTAAGCGCAGTTGCTAAAGCAGCCGGAGGCACGCTTGATCATATTATAAAATTGAATGTCTACATGACCAATCTAAACGATTTCGCTACTCTAAACGAGATTATGCAGGAATATTTCACCACACCATATCCCGCCAGAGCTGCAGTTGGTGTCGCCCAACTCCCCAAAGGGGTCTCGGTTGAAATTGAAGGCATAATGGCTCTGCAGCCGCTTTAAAAAATCAGTTATGACAGAGAACAGAACTGCCGAACAGATTCCTCTGCCGGAGATAATAAATATATCCCCTGCATTGCAAAAGAAATTACAGCAGATCGGTATTTTCACACTGTTCGACACTCTGTTTCATCTACCTTTTCGCTATGAAGATAGAACCAGAATCACGCCTATAGCTGATTTAATCGCAGGAGAAAAAGTTCAGACAGAAGGCATTATTGAAGCAGCAGAGGTAAGCGGCTTTCGCAAAAAACGCCTGCAACTTCTGATCTCAGATAACAACCGAGATTTAAGAGTGATCTTTTTCAACTTCTTTCCATCGATGCTTAAAAGTCTTGAGATAGGAAAAAAGATCCGTCTTTTTGGAGAAATCAGAGATGATGGCTATGGCCACACTATTTCCCACCCTGAATATACGGTTTTTTCAGCAGACAAACAGCTGGCGCTATCAGACTCTCTCACTCCTGTTTACAGCACCACAAAGTCTTTAACTCAAGAAAAACTCCGTCAGATTATCGCCTCGGCTCTGGCGCTATTAAAAAAAAATCCGCAACTTCTACCGGAGCTAATCAAACAGGAACTCCTGCCGGAAGAGATGGCAACCGATATAACTACTGCACTTGAATATCTGCATAA
>QZLD01000012.1 GCA_004796385.1 Gammaproteobacteria bacterium
TGGTTTTCAGTGATGACCTGACCATGAAAGCAACCGCAGCATTCGGTAGTTATAGCGACAGGTTGGTGGCAGCAATGGAGGCAGGTTGCGACGCAATACTTATCTGCAACTCCAGAGAAGGTACTGTTGAAGCACTTGACAGTTATAAATATTTCCCTGATTTTAAAGGGGTGGTCAGTATGGAAACTATGAAAAACAGAAATCTGACAATCGACAAAAAAGTTATCAGTTCAGAAAAATGGGATAGAATAGCTACAAAATTGGAAAGATTGTTGTAATCAAACAGCGGTATAGTTTTATTTTTTATTCATTGAACAGGTGAAGCATGGGAACAGTAACAGAAGGGATTGCAGAGGCAGCAGTTAAAACAGCCGAAGTAGCACAGCAGGCAGATGGTGTAGCACAGACATTAAGCATGAAGGGCTTTAGCTCCTATATAAAAGGTTTTGTTGGGGATCATGCCGGAATCACGCAGCTATTTATTATCGTATTGGCAGTAGTGATAATAAACTTTATCGCTGTGAAATTTTTGGCGAAGCTGGAAAAACAGCTCGAAAAGACCAAAAACCCCTGGGACGACGCCTTAATATCGGCAATCGCCAAACCACTGAACTGGTTTATATGGCTCATAGGTATAACCATAGCGATTGATGTAATTCAGGGGTCAACCAGACCGATAGCTATATTTGAAAATATAGATACCATTCGTCTTGTTGGGATTATCATAATAATCACATGGTTTCTTATTCGTCTGGTAAAAGGTATAGAGCGAAATCTCATAGATCACAAAACTGAGTATAGCCAAAAGCTTGACGTCTCAACTATAGATGCGCTCGGCAAACTGGTGCGGTTGGCAATTATTATCACCTCGGTTCTGGTTACACTGCAAACTCTGGGGATAAGTGTATCCGGTATTCTCGCCTTTGGTGGTATCGGTGGTATCGCCGTTGGTTTTGCAGCCAAAGACCTGCTGGCAAACTTTTTTGGCGGGCTCATGATATATCTTGACCGACCGTTTTCTATAGGCGACTGGATTAGATCGCCGGACAAAAATATCGAAGGAACAGTAGAGCACATAGGTTGGAGGTTAACCCGCATAAGAACCTTTGATAAAAGACCACTGTATGTACCAAACGGTATTTTTACCAGTATTTCGGTAGAAAATCCGTCGCGCATGACCAACCGCAGAATCAAAGAGACCATGGGGATCAGGTATGACGACGCTTCAAAGATGGCAAAAATCATAGAAGATGTTAAAGAGATGCTCAGAAACCACACAGAGATAGATCAAAGGCAGACGATGATTGTTAACTTCAGCGCTTTTGCGCCCTCTTCTCTCGACTTTTTTATCTACACCTTTACCAAAACCACCAACTGGATCGAGTACCATAAAATAAAGCAGGATGTGCTATTAAAGGTTGTGGAGATTGTTGAAGGAAATGACGCTGAGTTTGCCTTTCCAACATCAACACTGCATATTGCCAGCGGTGATGAGACGGAAATAACGGGGCAGTAAGAAGTTAAATGAACCCTTTTAAAGTTGCCGGATACATCTGTTTGTTGGTTGCTGTTTTTCTTTTATGGGGAACCATAATGTGGGTGTATCGCTCGCAGATACAGAATGGCTGGCCATCAACAACAGCAATAGTGAAAGACTACGAAATATCAACTAGCCCGGGAACAACTGGGAGTGGCAATAACAGAAGAGGCTACACAGAATATACCATTAACCTGTTTCTCGAAATTATTGTGGATGAAGTTGAGTACAGTCGGAGCGTTATCTACAGCTCCATTACATCGGATGGTTATACAGATCAGGATAAAGTAACAACCACAGTTAGCTACAAGGCTTGTCGGCAAGTAGCAGAAGATTTGAAGAGGCAGGCTGAAATAGCAGTTTTCTATAATCCTGACAATCCGAAAGATATGGTGCTATCGGCATTAAATCCACTTGTAGCAATACCATTACTGCTATTTGCACTGGTTTTTGGAATAGGCGCTTTTCTGTGTTTATGCTACTTGCCGAAGAAGGCAAAAAAGTAGCTGCTGAACGAATTTGCCACATTTAGGCAAGATTTTGAATTTACGGGTAAACTAAAATTTCCTAAAAATCCTGAAACTATCATAGCTCTGATAAGTCAAAGCCGAAAATTACTTTTATCAACAAATAAAATTCAGGAGTATAAGGTCATGAAAAAAAGATCAGATATTCAGGTATTGCGTTTTTTTCTTATTATCTGCGCTACCGTTATTTCGGTTGCCGCTTCGGCAGCATCTCTGCCGGATTTTACCAAACTGGTAGATGACTACGGTAGTGCTGTGGTTAATATCAGCACCAAACAGAAAATAGATCGTGGACGCAGGCACCGGTTCAATATCCCCAATCTTCCTGAGGGGCATCCTTTTAAGCATTTCTTTGATGATTTCGGTGGTCGCAGGAGTCCGCGCAGTGAATCTTATGCCAAGTCACTGGGATCGGGTTTTATAATCTCTGATGATGGTTATATTCTCACTAATAATCATGTGGTTGAAGGAGCAGATGAGATAATAGTAAGCCTCAAAGACAGGCGAGAACTCAAGGCAAAGGTTGTTGGCGCAGACCCAAAAACAGATGTCGCACTTATCAAAGTTGAAGCAACAGGTCTGGATGAGGTCAAAATCGGAAAATCATCAAAACTAAAAGTCGGAGAGTGGGTGCTGGCTATTGGCTCGCCTTTTGGTTTTGATCAAACGGTAACGGCAGGCATAGTAAGCGCTAAAGAACGTAATTTGCCCAACGGTAATTATGTGCCGTTTATTCAGACCGATGTGGCAATAAATCCGGGTAATTCCGGCGGGCCGCTGTTTAATCTTAAGGGCGAAGTAGTCGGTATTAATGCTCAGATATTTACCAGAACCGGCAGTTATTCCGGGCTCTCCTTTGCCATTCCTATTGATTTGGCGATAGATGTTGCCGATCAGTTAAAAAATAGCGGTAAGGTTTCACGTGGCTGGCTGGGAGTATTGATACAAGAGGTAAGTCGTGATCTTGCCGACTCCTTTGGTATGGAGCGCCCGTATGGGGCAGCTGTGCTGGATGTGACTGCAGGTGGCCCGGCAGAAAAGGCGGGTATAAAGGTTGGAGATGTCATTATTGAGTATGACGGCAAGGAGGTTTTTGAGTCAGCAAGTCTGCCGCCGTTGGTTGGCGCGACCATGGTTGGGGATGAGGTTAAAGTTGTGGTTATTCGCAGCGGTAAAAAGAAAACCTTAAAGGTTACAGTTGGTGAGCTTAAGGATGAGCAGGCAGGTTTAAGCACCAGCTCTTCAGCTAAAGGTGAAGCAACTGATCTGGGGTTGACGGTTAGGGATATCTCTGAAGAAGAGAAAAGCCAAAGTAAACTTGATGGCGATGGCGTGCTGGTTACTGATGTAAAAGAGGGCATTGCTATGAGGGCGGGAGTCAGACGCGGGGATATTATCCGCATGATAGGCGGCAAAGCCGTAACATCGGTGGCTGATTTTAAAAAGATTCTCGCAGCTATCGAAAGTGACAAAAGTATATCGCTTTTGATTCAGCGTCGTGGCAGACCCATGTTTTTAGCAATCAGAACCGGTCAGTAAATATAAAGCAAGAACAGAAAAGAGATAGCGACTAATATTGCAAAGTTGTGTATAATCCGACCCGTTTTCGCACCAATCCGGAAACGGGTTTGGTTTTTGGATTTTTATAATACAATCAAATAACTGCACGGTTTTTATGCATCGAATCAGAAACTTTTCAATTATTGCCCATATAGATCACGGCAAATCGACTATTGCCGACCGGTTTATTCAGGTTTGTGGCGGTCTTAGCGACAGAGAGATGTCCGAGCAGGTGCTCGACTCAATGGATCTGGAAAAAGAGCGCGGCATAACCATAAAGGCTCAGAGTGTATCGCTGGACTATAAGGCCAGAGACGGCGAGACTTATCTACTTAACTTTATCGATACCCCCGGACACGTCGATTTCTCCTACGAAGTTTCACGTTCACTGGCTGCCTGCGAAGGCGCGCTGCTGGTGGTGGATGCAGCTCAGGGGGTCGAGGCTCAAAGCGTTGCCAACTGCTATACAGCTATAGAGCAGGATCTGGAGGTGATTCCGGTTCTAAACAAAATCGACCTGCCATCGGCAGAGCCGGACAGAGTGGCAATGGAAATTGAAGAGATTATCGGTATAGATGCCACCGATGCCGTCCATTGCAGCGCCAAAACAGGCTTGGGTATAGATGATCTGCTGGAGAGGCTCGTGCGTGATGTGCCACCACCAGTAGGAGAAGGTGGTGAGCCCTTAAAGGCTTTGATAATAGACTCATGGTTTGACAACTTTGTTGGTGTGATTTCACTGGTGCGGGTCTTTGATGGCGAGTTAAAGGCAAAAGATAAAATGTTGGTTATGTCTACCGGCAAGGTGCACCACGTCGATGAAGTCGGAGTCTTTACTCCGAAAAGAGATAAGCGCAGTGCCCTTACTGCCGGTATGGTTGGTTACGTTATTGCCGGAATTAAAGATATTGATGGCGCACCGGTTGGTGACACCATAACCCTGTCCAACAGGCCGGCTGCGGATGTAGTTCCCGGATTTGAACAGGTACAGCCACGGGTATTTTCCGGGCTTTTTCCTGTCAGCTCGGATGATTATGACAATTTCCGGGAGGCGCTGCAAAAACTGAGAATTAACGATGCCGCCCTCCATTATGAACCGGAGACATCACAAGCGCTGGGATTTGGTTTCAGGTGTGGTTTTCTGGGAATGCTGCATATGGAGATTGTGCAGGAGCGTCTGGAAAGAGAGTATGATCTGGACCTGATAACCACAGCACCAACAGTAATTTACGAAGTTGAAACCACCAAAGGCGAGGTGATCTCTATAGATAACCCAGCGAGTCTGCCGGCGGTAAACTACATAAAAGAGGTGCGAGAGCCTATTATTCAGGCAAATATCCTTTTGCCGAAAGATTATGTCGGTAATGTTATGAGCCTTTGTCTCGAAAAACGTGGTGTGCAGAAAAAGATGAGCTACATGGGGAGTCAGGTTACACTGGTCTACGAAATGCCCCTTAGTGAAGTGGTATTGGACTTTTTTGACAGACTTAAATCGGTGAGTCGCGGTTACGCCTCTTTCGATTACGAATTTGTCCGTTTTCAGGCTGAGAATCTGGTGAAACTTGAAGTGCTTATTAATGGCGATAAAGTGGATGCGCTCTCCACGATTGTCCATAGTGACTCAGTTAGAACCAGGGGTCACGAATTAACGGTTAAGATGAAAGATATCATCCCAAGGCAGATGTTCGATGTAGCAATTCAGGCTGCTGTCGGATCACAGATAGTTGCCAGAACCAACGTCAAGGCGCTACGCAAAAATGTAACCGCAAAATGTTACGGTGGTGATGCCACCAGAAAGCGCAAGCTTCTGGAAAAGCAGAAGGCCGGTAAAAAGCGTATGAAGCAGGTAGGTAATGTCGAGATTCCGCAAGAGGCATTTCTGGCAGTGCTTAGAACAGAAAGTAAATAACTTTGATCAGAATCCGGAAATACCGGAAAGGGTAAAAAGATGGAAACGATATCCAGATTAATGTCGGCAATCGGAATAGATTTTTCTCATGTGCTGCTGTTTTTCTCCGTACTGTTCGGAATATTCTGGTTTCTGGAGAACTTTGTCTGGGCAAGGAGAAAACTGGCGGATTATCAGGCAACAGAGGCAGCTAAAAAAGAGCCGAA
>QZLD01000313.1 GCA_004796385.1 Gammaproteobacteria bacterium
CCACATCGTAATGAACCAGTACTGATTCATTCTTATGCATTCTGCAATCAGCCACCTTTCTTTTGGCAAGATACGACCAATCGCCTGCAGCCAGCAACACCATCAAATAACTTTTATTCTTTTTTACCGGTCTGCTTGCATATCTAACTATTGGCAGAATAATCGTCTCTTGTAGCTTTGATGCAGCGTGATTTACCTGACCAATATTGGTCTCAAATGTCACTCTGTTTTCAATTATCTCTTTAATATAGTGATAGCGATGTTTGTGTCCATTATAGACCGCCACAACATTTCCCTTAACCAAACCTTCAGGAGCACTTTTAAGGTGTATAGTCTTTCCCACCTGTGCAACCTTTGAGATCGGCCCATAAGGATCGAGCTTCTCTTTTGGCATTAAGTGGATCTTTGTCTTTCCCTTGGTAAACTTTTCAGAAATTTTATCAGTCAAGGTTATTGTGGTTCTATCTTCTGTAACCTTAACTGAAGATATGAGATAGGCTCTGTTAAAACCATTTTCAGACTCAAGCACCAGAGGCTCGCCTGCTTTGAGCTTTTTATATTCGCCAGAGATAGTTAAGGTATTCCCCTTTAACCGATCAAGATTACAATTATAGTTTTTAACCCGCAAAGCATTTAGATTACTATCGACATCAAGTTTCTCAATTGTTTCAAAAACCTGTGGCTTTGAACCATCTTCCGGGGCATAACGAAATGCCAATCCCTTATCAACTGTACCTTTTTTACCCTCTTTAACAAGCAAGGCAACATTTGTTGTGGCTGATGCGGGAGGAGAAGGGTAGTAGTCCAACATCGCAACTAAGCGACGTATATTTTCCCACTGCGTTGCTGTCCCAAGATACTTTTCATTGGCAAATGCATTTACATGCTCAGTTAATACATGGCAACTTCTGGAAAAAGTTCTGGCAACTTCAACTAGCATATCTTTGGTTTGAAGTTGATACTGAGATCTTACCCTTTCAGCCTTTTCATCTTCTGTTTCATTTTCGCTACTAACATTAACCACATCCCACTCGGGAAAGTGATTCTGCAAAGACTCCCTAATATTTTCAAAATAGGTTGCTGCGTTGCCGTCAACATATCGAAACTGATCCAATCCACCTCTATTCCATCTGCTGAGGTCTTTTACAGTATTGTTCTTTTCATCTGACATTAACCTCTGCGACCTCCCTGCAACTTAATACTATAATAACCTCGCCTTGGATCATTCGAGTCGTTATCACATACCGCTACTTCCAATCCATTCAAAACGATTCGCCCCGACTCTGATTGATCTCTAAAAACTGTTCCTGCTCGCTTAAATTTATCGATATATACGTTATCAACACCATCAATATTCATAAGTGTTTCGAAGATATCGCCAGCAAATAGATCCTCACCAAATTGCAATCTTCCCGGCTCAAAAAAACCGCCACGCCCGGTTCCAAGAGCTTGATGCAGAGCATACTGAACCTCGGATTGAAAATAGTTTTCATTAACAGTTACAGTCAGAGACATATATATTCCAACCTCATCTGCCTCACAAAGCTGAACCTCCTGACCAACCATTCGATAGGCATCAACATAAGGCATAAGTACTGCCCTTATCGTTGGGTTTACTGTTAAATCCGGGCAAAAAATTTCACGGCTATTGTGAAAATTATTTATCTCTGTACGAATACGATCATTGTATTCAACACCTTCATTATCAAGCTTCTCCCTCTGCCAAGGAATAACCGCCACCTTGATCCTCACCCAGGAACCACTCCATTCACTCCATGAGTGCGCTCTAAGAACGAGAGGATGCTCCTCAACTCTGATCTGGTAATCATTCAAAGTCACCATGCGGTGCTGATCATGGATAGATCTTACTCCAACCCTTTTAGCCTTCTCCATTTCAGCAGGGTTGTTCAACCAGTAGCTATCAAATTTTGCTATTGCCTGCTCTGAATCAATCTCTTCATCTAAATTTTCAAAAGGCGGCTCTTTATTAGAAATTGCCAAAGAGAGTGCGTCATATCCAATGATCTTAAGTAATTTTCTCACCGAATCTGGTCTTCTTGCTGTCTCAAGAAATGCTTCAACCGTTGACCTATCAAGCTTATCTGACTGCAGATCGAGGATAGCCGATAAAGCTTCAATAAGCACAATCTCAATATCTGCAGGAGTCCAGCGGTTTCTCTCAGGAAATCTAGCAATCAATTCTTCCATCATGGCTAAACGGAAACTATCGTAATCCCTGCATTGCCAATTAAAATCATCGCCAATATCTGGAAGATTATCAGGCAATTCAACTATGCGTTTGCCGCAATCAGGGTAGCGCCCTTCAAAGACAAGTTCAGGTATCGGACTATCGGCCATTATTTAGTCCCTCTGATCTTTTGTAATTCATTAAAACCTACCATCAATTGTAAAAGTTTGTTTTTCAGTAAACCCTATTGTTGCCAAAGTGTAAGCAACCTCAATAAACAGCTTCTCCTCATCACCACTGACATTAACATCAATTGTTTTTGGATCAACTTCTCCATGCAGTGCCTGAGCCAAAGATGATATGAGCCTTTTTCTAGTAACCTGCCACATAGTTGACGTATTTGGCTCAAAAACAAGTGTCCTTAATCCTGCGCCAAACTCCGGTCTAAAAACACGCTCTCCCGGATGTGTAAAAAGAACCTGCTCAATTTGCCCTCTTACGTGAGAACTTCTATTTGCAAGCTCAGCACCACCTTTCCCTATTCTCAAAGGAAACTTTACATAAGGTGGATCAACTAATCTTTTTCCTTTTGTTATTTCCATTTTCATATTTTCTTACCCAAATCTTTTCTAACCTTTAGTCGATCTATGTAGTCATTGTCTTCATTGAAAGCGTGGACATTTCACCTTGTGGAATAGGTGGCCCGGAAGGACCAACTCCAGTGGGATGGATGTGTGTAGCAAATAGCGTAAGAAAACTTTGTCCTTTAATAATTGGCTCACCGCCTTCGCCACCAAGCATAACCTGGGTTGCATCAAGAACAATCTTTTGCGCCTGAATTTTAATCCCGCTGGCTGCCATCTCCACTTTATTACCATTAAAGTCTTGAACTTCTATCCCTGAAGAATCGCACGTTACACCGTTTCCATGAATATCTTCAATTATCAACTCATCCGAACTTGCATCCAGTTTTATGACTGTATCGTTTTCTGCCTTTATCTCTATAGATCCATCCTTATCTATCTTTATAGAAGCGCCATTGGCATGCTGTACCAAAATCTCTTCATTATCGTCTTTATCTTCCAGCTCTATCGAGTTCCCGCTTTCGGTCCTTATAATTTTTCTTGTTGGTTCTGCGCTTTCTCCAGTGGGCATTGCAGATTCCGGCTGCCAAAAAACCCCTGTCCAGATAGGGTGAGATACAAGCCCCTCTTCAAACTCAACCCACACCTGAGCATCAAGCTCAGGGATAAAACTAATTC
>QZLD01000062.1 GCA_004796385.1 Gammaproteobacteria bacterium
CATGGCAGAAGAGGCACAGCCAGAAAGGTTGGTAAGGATGCGCAGTATGAATTTGCAGGAAAAACCGGAACAGCCCAGGTCTCCAGCATAAAACAGAATGAGGAGGCAAAGGATTGCGCCGATATCCCCGAAAAATTGCGTGATCACGCCCTATTTATAGCCTTTGCACCATTTAAAAAACCGGAGATTGCCGTCGCCGTTATTGCGGAGCATGGCTGTGGTGGCAGCTCGGTAGCTGCTCCGAT
Organism: Gammaproteobacteria bacterium; assembly: GCA_004796385.1. Classification (GTDB taxonomy): domain Bacteria; phylum Pseudomonadota; class Gammaproteobacteria; order QZLD01; family QZLD01; genus QZLD01. Next base: position 246 of record QZLD01000062.1, read on the forward strand.
TGCCAGAAGGGTTCTGGATAAATATTTTAAAATTGAACCGCCTCCTGCTGAAGAGGAGGATAAGAGGTGAAGACCGGCAGCTTTCACAGACCACTGCAGGGCAACCCTATTCGCAGGCTATCTTTAATAGAGAGCAAGCTGCACCTTGATCCATACATGTTTACGGCTATAACCATAGTCTCTTTTATGGGGCTGGTAATTCTCTATAGCGCCGGCAAGCACTCTCCATCTATTGTTACCCGGCAGATACTCAGCCTGCTGTTTGCCTATTTTGTGATGTTGGTCGTCGCCCAATTCCCCATTTCCAGCCTTAAAAGATGGACTCCTTGGATATTTCTGACGGGCACAGCCTTGCTCATCTGCGTTCTGTTATTCGGGCGCATAAGCAATGGTGCCCAACGCTGGATAGATCTCAAACTCTTCCGCTTTCAGCCATCAGAGATAATGAAGATAGCTGTGCCGATGATGGTTAGCTGGTTCTTCTCGCGTATAAAACTACCGCCCGGGTTTCTCAGTGTAATTACCAGCATTATCATCATAATCATTCCGACAATACTTATTGCCAAGCAGCCTGACCTTGGCACCTCCTTGCTAATTGCCAGTTCAGGCTTTTTTGTTATCTACTTTGCAGGAATCTCATGGCTGTACATTCTTGCCGGAGCGCTATTATCGCTGCCGGCAGGATATATAATGTGGAATTTCATTATGCACGACTACCAGAAAAGACGCGTGCTGACATTAATAGATCCACACCTCGACCCGCATAATGCAGGCTATCATATCAATCAATCCGAGATCGCCATCGGCTCCGGCGGCATCTTCGGCAAAGGCTGGCTTAACGGCACTCAGTCGCAACTGGATTTTTTGCCGGAACGCTCTACCGACTTTATATTTTCCGCATTCAGTGAAGAGTTCGGTTTTGTCGGTATCGTATTGCTTTTGATCTTTTACTATTTCATAATCGTTCGCGGACTATATATAGCAACACAGGCTCAGGACACATACTCCAGACTTCTTGCCGGAAGTATCGCCCTGACCTTCTTCGTCTATATATTTGTAAACATTGGTATGGTTTCAGGATTACTTCCGGTTGTAGGGCTGCCATTACCTCTGATAAGTCGCGGCGGCACCTCAATCGTTACAATAATGGCAACCTTCGGTATCCTCATGTCTATACATACACACCGAAGGCTCTACTCATCTTAAAACAGGAAAAAGGACTGACTCTATGAAAAAGAACCTGTTAATAAAAACGCTTATAATAATTGCTGGCATAAGCTTTATATCTGCCCCTGCAATATCTGCGGCCACAGCAAAAAAAGAGGAGAAAACCGAGTCTCAAAAAACCGTCATTAAAACTCAGAAAAAGAGCAAATCCAAAAAAGAGACTCCATTCCATGAACGCAAAGATGTTAAAAAATTTATAACTTCACTGGTAAAAAAAGACAAGTTAAACAAAAAAGAGCTGTTAAAGATATTTAAGGATATGAAACCTCGCCCCGAGGTTATCTCATCCATATCCAAACCGGCAGAATCAAAAAAATGGTTTCAGTATCGTCCTATTTTTCTCAATAAAAGCAGAATCAAACTTGGCGCCAACTACTGGGGCAAGCATCGAAAAACCCTGCTAAAGGCAGAAAAGGACTATGGTGTGCCGCCGGAAATGGTAACTGCAATTATAGGTGTTGAGACCAAATATGGCGCCTATTTCGGCAACCATCGTGTAATTGATTCTCTTGCAACTCTGGGATTTATGAGAAAAAGAAGGGGCAAGTTCTTCAGAAGCGAATTGCGCGAATTCCTGCTGCTGGCAAAAGAGCACGACCTCGACCCGCTAAAAGTAAAAGGCTCATACGCTGGCGCAATGGGCAAACCACAATTTATTTCCAGCAGCTACAGAAACTACGCTATAGATTACGACGGAGATAAAAAAATCAACCTGTGGGATAGCGATAAAGATGTGATAGGCAGCGTCGCAAACTACTTTGAGAGACACAAATGGAACAAAGGTCAACCAATAGCAGTGAGGGCTAAAATTAAAGGCAAAAAGTACAAAAAGCTACTCAATAATAAATTAAATACCCGCTATTCTTTGGCGACACTAAAAAAATATGGTGTAACTCCAAAAAACAAAATGAATTCCAAGCTTAAAGCAAATCTGCTGGAGCTTGAATATAAAAAAGGCAAAAAAGAGTACTGGATTACCTTCGATAATTTTTATGTAATCACCAGATATAACCATAGCCACCTTTATGCAATGGCCGCCTATCAACTTGGAGAAAAAATAAAGGCAAGAAGAAAAGCGCTGGATAAAGCTGCAGCTAAAAAGAAAAACAGAGACAAGCAAAAAGGTAAAAAAACAAATAACACAAAACCACAGGCTAAAAAAGCCACTGGAAAAAAAGAGCTTTAAAAAATGAGAAATATCCTCTTTTTAATGTCTCTTTCAATAATATGCAGTGGCTGTATAAATCTGCACAAACAGAACTACAGAAACAATAGCGGTCAGAGCCTGAAAAACCATGAAGATAAAAAGCAGCAGGAATCTATCAGTCATTATGGCAACCCTCTATCTTACGAGGTAGATGGCAAAACCTACAAGCTGGTTCTGGATACCAGCAACTTCAAACAGCAGGGTATTGCCTCGTGGTACGGCGATGACTTTCACAACAAAAGAACTTCCAGCGGCGAGATATACGATATGCATCAAATGACCGCTGCCCACAAAACCCTGCCGATTCCGGTATGGGTTAAGGTAACAAATCTTGAAAACGGACGAACGACCGTACTGTGGGTAAATGACAGGGGGCCTTTTGTTGATGGCAGAATAATCGATCTATCCTATGCAGCTGCAAAGAAGCTGGATATCGTAGAGAAAGGCACTGCACAAGTTGAAATAGAGGTAGTCAACAATGATTTACATCGCAACCCTATCAAAATCTATCTGCAAACCGGGGCATTCTCCGAAAAAAACAACGCAGAAAAACAGCAAAGTTATCTACAAGCAAACAGCTTTGAGAACATATCTATAGAAGAATACAAAAACGACAACCGTAAAATCCACAAAGTGCTGCTCGGACCTCTGAATTCTGTTGCAGAATCAGAGCAAAAAACAGAGCTGCTGAAAACATTTGGCATTGATTGGATAAAAGTAGTTCTTAAAAGAAGCAGGACAACAGCGAAATAAAGCTTATATCATTATGCAGAAAAAAACAGAACACCCGAAAAATAATAGCCACATCACAATAGTTGATATCATCATTATGACAGTAGTCATGTCTGTTTTTTCTGCAAGTTGCTCCGTTTCACATTCGAATAATCAAAACAAAACAACCATAGCACCATCAACAACCCCTGAAGAAACTGTAAAAGTACTATATAGTGATGCGATATTTTTTAACATTCGTAACTCAATTCATCCTGAAACAATCTCCCATCTGGCCCCGTGCATTACACCGGAGCTCAAAATTCATTTTGAATCTCATAATAAAAATATTGAAAAATGGAAGCAAAAACACAAAGATTCAGAATTAAAGCTACCGGTTAGTGAAGGACCGATATTTTTATCCAATTACGAAGGAGCCAATTCATTTAAAATTGGAAAAGCAATGATAGAAGGCAAGCTTGCAAAGGTTCCTGTTTCATTATCCATTAAGAATTCCGACGGATTGTATAAATGGATAGATATTGCCCTATTAAAACAAGTTGGAGGTTTTTGGCTACTTAACAACATAATATTCCAATCTGGAATAGACAAAAACAACACTCTGCTCAACCGCGTTTTGCTCTCTGAATAAATATTGATTTGGAGAGTTATGTAAAATTATATAGAATGTCACACAGTGTAATTCTTCAAAAATAGTTCTGGAAAATCCCAATGTTAAAAAAAATCACAGCTGCAATAGTTTTATCTCTGCTCTCCTGCTCTCTATTCGCAATCAAGAGACCTGTTCCATCCGCCCCTCAAATAGGCGCGAGAAACTATATACTTATGGACTATCACAGTGGCAAAATAATCGCATCCAAAACCCCTCACCAAAAAATCGACCCTGCCAGCATCACCAAACTAATGACTGCCTATGTGGTTTTTAATGAGATTCGATCCAGCAATATAAATCTTGATGACATGGTCTCCATATCTGAAAAGGCATGGCGCACAGAAGGATCGCGAATGTTCATTGAGGTTGGCAAAAAGGTAAAAGTGGAAGATCTGTTACAAGGGATGATCATTCAATCCGGTAACGATGCCAGTGTTGCTTTGGCAGAACATACCGCAGGCGCAGAAGATACCTTCGCTCAGTATATGAATCAGTACGCAACCAAGATCGGCATGAAAAATACCCATTTCATGAACTGTACCGGACTACCTCACGAAAAACACTATACCACAGCCTATGATATTGCCATTCTGTCACGCCATCTCATCAGTGAGTTCCCGGAGTACTATCCATGGTATTCACAAAAAGCATTTACCTTTAATAATATAGAGCAGAAAAACCGCAACAAACTACTTTATATGGATGACAAATTCGACGGTCTCAAAACCGGATACACCGAAGCTGCCGGCTACTGCCTTGCCGCTTCTGCCAAAAGTGAAGGAATGCGATTAATATCAGTTGTCTTGGGAACCGAAAGTCCGGATGCCAGAGCCGATCAAAGCAGAAAACTGCTTAACTACGGATTCAGGTTTTATGAAACGGTAAAACTATTTGCCAAAGGCGATACCGTTTCTGAAATGGATATATGGAAAGGCGATAAAGACAAGCTATCACTAGGCGTTGATAAACATCTCTACCTGACTATTCCCAGAGGCAGATACGATACCCTATCAGCGTCGGCCGAAATACCAAACCAACTAATGGCACCTGTAACCAAAAACGATAAGATCGGCAAGCTTACTATAAAAATGGCCGATAAAGCTATTATGGACGTACCTCTTATCGCCAACAGCACAGTTAAAGATGGCGGTTTTATTGAAGTAATAAAAGACTCGGTTTTGCTGTGGTTTGAGTAGTATTTTTAGAGTAGCTATTGATTGCAATAACCCCCTCGTTCGCACACTGCGTGTGGAAATGCAATAAATATAGTTTGTAGCCAAAGAATAGCATTCAAAAATAAGATGCTATTCGAAGTTGGGCTTCGCAAGCTCAGCACCAACCTACAATAAAGTAATAATCAGTAACAGAGATTTAGAAAAACATGACAACAGAAAACAACACAGAAGAAGAGACCCTCTTTGAATTCCCCTGTGAATTCCCGGTAAAGGCAATGGGAAAAAAAGAGAAGGATATGGAAACACTGGTGCTAACGATCGTGCAGAACCACGCCCCCGAAGCAACTGCAGACGATATAACAACCAACCTTAGCAAAAACGGCAAATATATCTCGGTTACTGTAAACATTACCGCCCAAAGCAAAAAACAGCTGGATGCAATATATATGGAGCTGACCGGACACCCCGATGTCCTATATGCAATTTAGATTATTTGGCTAACTTACCTATTGCTGATAATAAAAAGCCCGCTAAGGTTGCGGGCTTTTTGTTTTTATTGGATGAATTAGTAGACGACTGAGACCACGTTGCTAACCATAAAGCCATATGACCCACCAAATAAATATGTTGCCCCTTTATAACTCGCCATAGAAAATCCAAACCGTTTTCCATGACCACTTTCCGGCAACTCACTAAAAACTCTTATTTCTCCCGTTGGAACATGCAATGCAACAAGATTAACTCCAAAATCACCGTTATCAAAATCTACAATATTTGAAAAAATAATATTGTCATTGTAAATAGCTGCATCTCTATCCGCATTCAGATTCTGGCTAAAAGGCGCTTTTGCTGATAAGGTGCGCCACTGCTTTGTTTCAGGGTTATACACATCTATATCAGAGTTTGGCTTATTATCCACAGAATTTCCTCCAATCAAATATATTTCACCATTATATACCCTGCAAGCGTGTCCTTGCCTTGACGATAAAGTATTTTGAGATAAATCTAGAAATACCCACTCATTGCTCTCTCCAATGAAATGTTCAACTCTGAATTCATGGTCAGCTCCCCATTCTACACCAGCAAGCCCTCCAAAAACGTAGATATCATCACCATAATTTACTGCACAACTTCCTGTTCTTGTTGTTGGAAATAAGACTTGATTTGTTTTCTTCCCATTTTCATCCAGCTCAAAACTATTGATCTCAACATCGATTTCCCAACTATTGGGAGAATAGGTCTCAACCGGCGCTTCTCCAATGGCTACTATCTTATCTCTATATACAAACGAAGAAGTCCCTTCCCATCTTCCTTTATTGAGAGAAGCGCGCTCTACCCACGCTCCTGTTGCCGGATCATATGACTCTACACAGTCACCCATCTTTGAAGAACAAACAGATCCTCTACCTCCAACCTGAATAATTTGATCTTGATAAACTACTGATCTCCCACCCAATCTTGCTCTATAAGCACCAGGAAAATAATTCCAGGTTAAAAATACCCCATCCAGTTCCTCTCCCAGAACTTCGTAGCTTGCCGATCCAAAACCTTCTAAATCCGTAGTTCCTCCCATAACAAATAATCTTGAATCACTACAAAACATATCGAAATCTCTTCTCACAAACGCCCTTTCATTATTCATTGTTTTCGGATAAGTATGATCACTCCATTCTCCACTACTTAAATTAAAAGATAGTGAAACAGGAGATCCTGAATAACAACTACCCTCTTCAACCGTTTGACCTCTATAATAAATATGATCGACACCATCTGTTGCAAGTGCAAAATCAGAGCCTGCAAAACACAAATCTTCAGAAAACTCCGATAAAATCTCAAAGTTTTTACGCTGTCCATTGATAGCTGCGGTTATTAACTCATCAAGATTAACAGAAGCCAATCCACCTATACGCTCACCCGATTGATTTGTTAATGAAAAAGCAACAGTCAGCATATCCCCTACACGAAGCGACTTCTCAAAAATAGTTGTCTCACCGGAATAATCCATAGTAGCCACAAGAACATGTGTCTCCAAGTCTACTATTTGTATCGCATTACTATTTACTGCTATAAGATATCCTTCATACAGTGCCAAACGATTATTAGTAGCGCAATTTAAACCATCAACATTAGTTTCTTCCCATACTTTACTACCAAGCTCCAGAGACACCAGTCTTGATCCCTGACAAAGATAAAATTTATTGCTATCTTCATCTACTCCGGAAGCCCAGTTACCAGAGGCACCAAACTCAAAAGGCGAAATAGGAATTATGCTCCATTCACCGCCGTCAACATCAAATTTCCTCAACTGATCTACCTTACCGCTACCGATATGGTCTAAATAATAAATTCCTTCCTCATATTCAAAAATATAATTAGCGGCTGACATTTCCGGAGCCGGACTAATATCCGCAACCTCACCTACTCTGGCGTAGATTTCGTTTTTGTCGGTATAGCGGCCTATGTTGTTATCTTTTAGCGGGATTACTCTGTAGTCGTATCTGGTGCTTTTTA
>QZLD01000307.1 GCA_004796385.1 Gammaproteobacteria bacterium
CAAAAAGATGGAGATTTTATGATGAAAATTAAATGACTCTGACCACATTGATTCTTTCTGAAAAGAAAACGAAGCAAAAGAAACAGCCCTAAAGCTGGGCTTTCGGCTCCCCTCTAATTAAATCTGCTCTGGTGGTCGATTTGATTGGCATCCATGCTCAGCAAATATTATTTGGGCGTCCATGCCCAAATATCCGCTTCACATTTTTAGCGCTTAAGGAGGGAGTTGGTGCTTCGAAGGTGGGTAGGGTGAAAGAATCAACAGGGGTCCGTAATCGATTGATTTCAAGCTTGCTGAGCGTAGTCGAAGTATGAAATCAAAGACTCTGGCCCTATTTATTATTTATTTTTTTTGTAGTTGCCTGAGATTTTGATTTCTTCTCTTCGGTTTGATTATCTTCTGGCAAAAATCTCAGAGTAGGTAAAGTTAGTGGTCCATAGACTGAACGCGCCGTATTTTGCGTTATAACTTCTCGCATGGCCCCAAGTATCATAGAAGCCCCATTAACATCTACAATAGATTTTCGTAATTCCAGCGGACAGCTTTCATCAATTTCAAAGACAGCATGAGCACATAAATCAATAAAATACGGGGAAGGAGTTCCTATTCCTTTTTTATTAGGAAGAGCCAAGCAAAGCTCTAAATAATATAACTGTGGTTCTTTAGAATCTGTATCTAAACACTCAGATCTAAATTTATGTCCAATATTAACACCTTCTAAATCATATTCAGGCGCCTTCAAAGGATCATCTTCTTTATAAAGATCTGGGTTGGCCTCAATATATACCTTTGTAAAAGTTAGCTGCTTCATCTGAAGCGGAGAGCTAGTTATTTGTATCATGCAGATAGACCTATTATTTCTGTATTATCGTACTCTGCCTCACAAGAATTTCCTTTGAAAGGATGATAGTAAGCTTCATTAGCTTCATTTTGTCCCCCAAAGCTATGGATAATTGGTTTAGTCCCTCTTGTGCCTTTGTCGACCCAAATAGGTCTTTGTTTTAGCACAACTCCTTTTTCAACTGCTCTATCCTCTACCATTAGAGGGAACCTTATTGCTGCACGCAGCAGGGTATCCATAGGTTCTGATTGTAAAACATCATCATTTTCATATTTTGAGAATGCTACCTCTCCTCCTCCAAATATTAAAGCAGCTTCTTTTTGGCTAATGCCATAATATTCACGTAATTCTTTTATTTCTTCACCTGACAACAAACCCTCAACCCTTTTCTTAAAAGCATTAAAAGCCCTTTTGTTTTGACGGGTTTGTTTTGAATTAGCAGTTTCAGACTCACAGACATCGCATACTGAAAAATATAAAGGAACTTCATCAGTTTGGTCTTTGTAGGATGCTATTCTAATCTTATTTGTTTCGTGAAGCTTTCCTTCACCGCATATAGGACATGTTTCATTCATGTTTGTCATTGTCAGTCCCCTTTATCTAACAACCTGGCTGATGGATCTGCACAAGCAGAATTATGTTGCCAGTTTTGCCAATTGCAAATTTTACGTAATATTCACAAGGTAAATATTTATGAATATGTTCAATGTAATGTTCGTATCTGTATACGTAACTGTCAGAAGCTGCCCATGTCGTACCTTTGGTATTTAGACACCACTGGGAATTAATGTGTTCCCCACTGTTAACAACTTTCATTAACAGTTCCGGCATATCTTTTATTTCAAGATTAAGAATGGATAAATTATTAATACACCTCTCTGTATATGGAGCGATTTTCGCATTACTTCTAATAGCTTCAATAACTTCATCTTTGCTATAAATAGGATTTCCGCTATTTCTAATAAAGCGTTCTTTATCAGTAGCTTTATTACTCAAAGGCGGAGATTCTGTGTATTTACTAACAATCTTCATTATAATTATTTACCATTATGGTAAGTTTGGCAAGAAATCCTGTCTACATTTAATAAATTATTTGTCAATTTCCATTCCCTTATAAGTTTAATTTTCCCATAGAAATACTAGATTATCAATTAAGATCGTATCTAACAAGTTCGTGCAAAAATAATCCTAAATAAGCTATATAAATTAGTTTTCACCTCCCAAGTCAAGCCGTGCAATGACGAGCGGTATTTCTGGATACCGACCTGTGCCGGTATGACGGTGCCCGGCGTCTAGTTAAATTCCATAGTTATAGTTTATTGCACGGCAAAGGAATGAAGTAAGCAGAAATAACATACCTGTGCCAGCTATTGCGCCTTTAGGGGTAAACCTTAAATAAGAATAGAGGGTTACCTTCGTAAGAGGTACTAACATTGCAGCTAAATGCTCTGCGATGATCTTATTAACAACATTATAAGCAATGCCAGCAACACATAATAACCAAGCCAAAGAAAAGAAAATTAAGTAACCTATATTATTAGGATCGTCACTGAACTGATGCATCATAGCATGAGTAATATATGCACCTAATAAGAAAATTAACAAAGCATAAAGCCAACCAGTTTGCGTTTTTAACACTTTAATTTGTGAGGATACGACAGCTAATGACTCTTGTTTCGCTGCTTCCGCCGTATTCTCAGCCCACGCATCTATTTTGTCTTTAAATTGCTCAGTTACAAAATAATCGTAACCCATCAAAATCGTGGCTATAAACTGTAGTAGCAGTATAATGTTTTCGGAAAACAATTAATTCTCTCCTTTGAATTAACTACATTTTGCCATCATTTATAATGGCTAATCATCTAAAAAATAAAACAAATATATCATAATCATTACATATATTAATAATTAATTAACTTGTTAGAATCGAACATATTACCTCTGCTACGAAGCTCCAACCCTCCCCTTTAAGCGCAGCCGATAATTAAAAATGCGAAACGGATATTTGGCCATGGACGCCCAAATAAGATTTGGTTGAGCATGGATGCGAATCAAATCGACCGCATGAGCAGGTTTAATTGGAGGGGAGCCAAAGGCCCAGCTTTAGGGGCTGTTTTTTTGCTTCGTTTTTTGCCAGTGCAAAAAATGAAGGCGCCCGTCGGTGCGAGAACCGACAATGGTTTTCCTGGATACCGGCCTACGTCGGTATGACGGTGGGCGATGCCCACCCTACAACGAAGTTTTTTCCACATTTTAAAAAATTAATCACATTATTTTCAATTACTTACGATTTTCCACGCGAGTGGAAAATTCAACATTTGCTTTTTTAGAGCACGGCTCGCTATGCCCCTGCCTGTATCAATGAGGTCAGGACCTTTGATTATCTTCCTACGAAGCTCCAACTCCCCCCTTCAAACGCAGCCGATAATTAAAAATGCGAAGCGGATATTTGGCCATGGACGGACAAAAAAGATTTGATTGAGCATGGATGCGAATCAAATCGACCGCATGAGCAGGTTTAATTAGAGGGTAGTCGAAGACCAAAATTGAGGGGCTGTTTTTTTGCTTCGTTTTTTTCCAGCGAAAAAAATGAAGGTGCCTGTCGGTGCGAGAACCGGCAATGGTTTTCCTGGATACCGGCCTTCGCCCACTGCTGCAAATCTATATCTTCTTAACATATGGTGCATATTCTTTATCTTCTTTATTGATATGGCCCACCCACCATTCTTTCAAAAATTTTAAGGCTAACTCTGGTTCTTTGTATGAAACTG
>QZLD01000038.1 GCA_004796385.1 Gammaproteobacteria bacterium
AGGTTCTTTGTGTAACTCATTTGCCGCAAGTGGCATCAAGAGCGCATAACCATTTAAAGGTTAAAAAACGAACTGAGAACAATTCAACAAGTACCGGAATATCAGAGCTTAATCAGGCGCAGCGAGTTGAAGAGATTGCCAGAATGCTTGGTGGTATTGAGATAACGGAAAATTCCATAAATCATGCCAGAGAGATGTTGGCATTATGATTTTTGGCTTTTCAAAAGAATTTTTCGATACTCGCAGCCTTTAAAATCAAAGTCGTTTACAGATTTTTTTTATTACTATAAAATCCAAAGCGCACATGGGAGCTTTTGTTCAGAGAAATTTAAGAATCTGAATTCTTGCTAAGTAAATTATAAGCAATTTTTATTTAAATTATTATTGAGGAAAAATTATGTTTAAGAAAATATCAGTAATTGTTGCTGTGTTTGGATTTGTTTTTGCAACGACTTCAAATGCTGGTGATATGGGAATGTATGCGGGAGGTAGTTTAGCAAGCATAGATTATGAGATCACAGAAGATGGTTATGAAGATGAAGGGCTGGATATGATCGTCGGATCAGGGATGTTTGGTTTTAGTTTTAATGAAAATTTTTCTGTTGAAGGTAGGTTGGGGTTCGGTTTAACTGATGATGAAATCGGTGACGTTACTTTTGAAACAGAATATTTTTTTAGTGCTTTTTTGAGAGCGGCAATCCCTGTAGATGGTGGTAATATATATGGTTTGATTGGGGTTTCAAATGTAAAATTCAAATACTCGTATCCATGGTTTGGAGATACTTATAGCGAATCAGAGAGTGAAAGTGATGTTAGTTTTGGTATTGGTGCAGAGCTTCCTATATACAGTAAAGGAATGCTGGGTATTGAATATATTGAATTAATAGATAAAGAGATCGATGGTACTAATTTTGATCTATCCACAGTAGGTATTGTTTTTAAACACTCTTTCTAATTAATAGAAATCAGTAAAATAAAAAACGTCGCAGTTATTTGCGGCGTTTTTTATGGTTTTCTATTTTGCGCTATATCATTAATCCTGAAAAATCGTGGTCGAGTTCTGTTGACGGCTCTTGTAAGAAGTATCCTTGAACGTAGTCAATTTTATATTGCCAGAGCAATGCCAGGCTGTTGGCGTCTTCAAGATGTGAGGCAATAATCTTTTTGCCTGATTCATGAACACTCTCAACTATAGAATGAACCAGCTGCTGACTTTCTGTGTTTTCATGTATATCGCAGGTAATGGCATTGTCTAATTTGATATAGTCGGATTTTACATGTTTTATTAATTGTATGGGGTTAATGCCGCTGCCGAAGTGGTCAATAGTAAATTTACAGCCAATTCCCTTAAGTTGTTCGGCAAAGTTCTTGGCATTGTTTAAGTGGCTGATAACTATATGTTCAGATATCTCGAATACCAGTTTTTCAGCATTAACACCGCTAAAGCCAAGTTGTTCTCTAATAAAATCGATGAGTCCTTCATTAAGTAAGGTCGGTTCTGAAATTTTTATAAAAAACATCAGATCACGGTCGCTGTTATCTCTAAGGGCAAGTGTGGCAATGGCATTGCTGATTACCCATTTATCAATATCAATCATAAAACCAAAATTATCGGCATGAGGAAGAAAGTCGGCCGGCATTATTGTTTCGTCTGAGGTTTGGTCTTTTATACGCAGGCGTATATCATAACGCTCGGTTATTTCTCCTTGCAGGCTGGCAATGGGTTGGAAGACAAGGAAGAAATTATCTTTGCTCAAGGCATCTGTTAGCAGGTCTTGCCATTCACGGAGATTCTCCATATGATCTTTTTGTGAAGATGACTCCTGATGTAGGTGAATACAATTGCCACCTTTTTCTTTTGCTTCAGTACATGCCAGATCTGCAGCGTTTACTGCTGTTTGTGAATCGCTGCTGGCATCTGCGATCATAAACACCCCGATACTTGCAGTTCCGGTAAAAGTATTACCGTTTGTATCGGAGATCATCTCTTCTATTTCCATGCGAATTTTTTCAGCCATTGACATGGTTTTGTTTACATCTGTTTCATAAAGCAGTATTGCAAAGCAGCTGTCGTTAAAACGGCAGATAATATCTTCATCACGATCTATTTGCTTGAGTAGATCTGCAACATCATTAACGTAAACGTCTGCAGCAGTGATGCCTGCTCCATCTTTTATCTTTCTATAGTTATCCAGAAGGATGTAGAGAAGCCCATGAGATTTTTCATAATCATCATCTTTATTTTTAGCGATAATCTGATCCATGGATTCCATAAAATGTATGCGATTGCATAAACCGGTATGAATATCTTTTTTTGTTAGAGAGTTAAGCTCATCTTCCAGAACAGGAAGATTTTCCAGTTGTTCGCGTATAAGTATCTGAGTGCAGTTTTCGCCATCAATATCGGCAGCAGAAAATTCCAGTGAACACTCTGATGTGCCTTTTTTGTCTTTCATCTGCAATGAAATTTTGTTGTCTTTGGCCTCTCCTTTTTCATATTTATTAAGGAAAGTTTTGATTTTTTGCTGATCTTCTTTGGAAACCATATCCATTATTGGGACAATTTCCAGATCTTCTACGGAATCATAACCGAATTTTTCCAGATATTTTTTGTTGGCATGGATGTGCATTCCCTCATGGATATAGGCAATGGCGTCTTTGGAGCTGTCGAGCAGAACCTGACATCTTTTCAAAGCTTCACTTTGAGCATTCTGCGCCATTCGCAGAGCTTTTCGGACTTTTCTGTTTTTTGACTCTCTGTCTATAACCAGCTTCATGTGGCCATTATGTTCATTGCAAACGAGATCAGCAGCGCCATCAGCAATAACTTGTGTTCTAAGCTCAATGCTGTCTTTTTCGGATACTGCAATAATAGATATGTCTTTTCCCGTACTGGAGATGGCGTTAGAAATATCCGAAATAGACATTGCCTGAAATTCTGTTGAATAGAGGAGCAGGTCAAAGCTATGATCGGAAATTATTTCCATGAATGAGTCTTTATCGGAGGCGTGTGATGTTCTGACCGGAAAACCGTCGTTTCTCAGCTTACTGATGATAATTTCGGCATCATTAACCGAATTATTTAAGATGAGTAATCTCAGAACATTATTTTGTGACACAGTTATTCCCCTAAAACTATAAATCTCAAGTATTATCTATATCCGTTAGAACCCGCAAAGCTCACGAGTGTATCCTAAGTTTAGATGATCTGCCAGTATGATGTGGCAAATTAAAAGCTTATTGGGAAGCAGTTTGCATAACTGCTATATTTTTATAATAAAGACAATAGTCATAGTGATTGGAACGCGATAATGAGAGAAATAAAGAA
>QZLD01000007.1 GCA_004796385.1 Gammaproteobacteria bacterium
CCCAGCGATATAAAGCACTAGTGGATGAAACAGGTATATACCATATGAAAGCTGGGCAGTTATATAAAAAGGCTTAATTGATAGAAAACCTGCCACACACATCCTCAGACCAGCAGGATAAATAACTGCCAGCATTACATAACCTGTTGCAATAGAAAACAGGTTACGGTCGAACACAAGATACGCTTTAAACAGAAATGCTGATGGCTGAAAAGATGGCTTAAACACAGGGAGGCTGACCCAAATAACAATAAATATCAATGCAATTACAAAGAGTAGATCTGCGATTTTTCTCTTAAAAAATACCACCATCTGCTCATGTTTATAAACAGTGCAATATGAGGCAATAACCCCAACCATAAGAGCACCATATCTGCTGTAAAAATTACTGTACAGTTTCTCACCAAGGTTTGCAGTAAACCCAGGCAAAACATTAAACATATTATTGCAGTTATTAACCTCAATCAAAGACGGATCACTCTGAAGAATAATAAATCGCACTACAAAAGAGAGCATAAAAAGAGCAGTAAGTGATAAGAACTTGTATTCGGTTTTAAAAAATATAAGTAAGAGAAAAATCGGCAATGCCACATAAAACTGCTGCTCTACCGCCAAACTCCAGCTCCAGTCTATAAATACATTTTTTGCCGAAAGAAAATTATTTATATAAAGAAAATTTGCCCACACATAATCACGCCCCCGTTCAGGCCCAAACATATAAAAGATCACAATAAGTAAAACATACAGAGGCATTAACCTGATAACGCGGCGCCAATAGAAAGCAAGCAGATTAATTCTGTTATCTCTTTTATACTCATTAAATAAAAGACCACCTATAAGAAATCCGCTAATAACAAAAAAGATATCTACCCCCCTGTCCCCATGCCAAACCCAATTAAGCCAAAACGGAAAATTATTGAGATGCGATTCAAACAACTCAACACCACCAGGCACCCCAGAAAAAAGATTCTGAGTTAAATGAAATGCATGGTAGACCAGCACATATATAACTGCAATACTTCTGATCCCGTCCAACGGCATTATTGCGCCACTTGGTCGATTAACCAAATACTCCAGATTTTTTTCCAGCGAAAATACCCCCATCGCTTCCCCTGTTTTTATACGGCGCTCTACTAAAAAGCTGACAAAAACTTTTCAAAGGGCGCCCTTATTATTGATATAACAAAGTACAAACCTTAATAAGCAGCTTTTAAAACTCTTCCTCTGCAAACACCTCTTCTGAAGCCGACACTTCCAACTTCCAGAAGCTGATTCTTTATTCAAGTTTCCAGCCTCTGTGCTATTTCAGGATTTTCCTCCAAACATGCAGCAGCATTAGCTTTTCCCTGCCCGATTTTTTTACCATCGTGACTGTACCAGGAACCCGACTTTTCTATAAAACCAAGTTTAACACCAAAATCAAGAATCTCTCCGTTTCTATATATCTCTTTACCATAAAGTGATTAAGAAAGGATTAAAAATTAAGGGGGCATTATACAAATGACTAAAATAAGGGGTCAAGATACTATACAAAGGATAAAAACATTTTTGCCGTAAAGAGCGAAGAGTTGAGTTGGTCTGAAAATTTTGGTTTGGTAGATAGGAGTTAAGCTTCTTAATTTGTGATAACGTAAACTGCCCACTCTTCCCGCCTATATGAGCGCTCAGGAAGAAAGAGTGGTTGCGATAGATTAATTGATGTGTTGAAAGAGAAAATACCCAGATATTCGAAAGGAAGTATGTCAGTTGCACAGTACGATGAATTAATGGCGCGTATTAAAACTGCGATCATTAATAATAGTGTAAGAGCAAGTAGAGAAGCAGATGAAAATCAGACGGACAATCCATCAACAAGAATGCATGAACTTGTGTATTTTCTCCAAGAAATCAAAGAAAATAAAAAAGACCAATGGGGGTCAGTAAAATACGCCCCAAGTCAAATTTATATTTCATGGTAGAATTTATCTATTTCCACAGTTAATATAACAACATGAAAAACACGATAGAACATCTACCTCAGCAAAAACAGAAAGACCTACGCAGCATAGCAAATATCATTACCGATAATTGCAATGATGTTGATATGATTATTCTGTTTGGCTCCTATGCACGTGGTCAGTGGAAAGAAGAAAAAGATTTGAAACCTGACAGGCTTTCAGGACACGCCTCCGACTACGACATACTCATAGTAACTGGAGAAAAAAGAACCGCAAGAAATTCCGGTTTATGGCGAGATATAGCCGAAAAATGCGCCTCTTCAAATATAGGTGCTCAGGTAAAAATAATTACACAGGATATAGAACAACTAAATATTGACTTGGCAAACGGACAGTATTTCTATACCGAAATTAAGGAACAAGGCTGCATTCTTTTCAACGAAGCAAAACACAATCTTGCGGAAAAACGTGAACTCACATCAAAAGAGCAACAGCGCATAGCGCGAAATTACTACGACCACTGGTTTAGTAGAGCCTGTGGTTTTATGAAATTGTATAATCACGCAGTACAAGATAAAGAGCTGAATCTAGCAGCTTTCCAACTTAATCAGGCAACGGAATCTTGCTATAAAACCATTCTTCTGGTCTTTTCCAGCTACTCACCTCATGAACACTACCTGCCACTGCTTGAAAGTATGGCATCAGACTATATTGCGAATATAAAAACAATTTTCCCACGAGAAACAAAGAGGCAAAGTTATCTGTTTGACCTGCTGGATTATGCCTACATAGGCGCGCGCTATAAACCGGATTACTCAATCAATAAGAACGATCTCGAATATTTATCTCAACATGTAGATAAGCTGATTGAGACTGTCGAAAAAACCTGCTTGAAAAAAATAGAAGCTTTTTTATAGCAACCTCTCACCCTTTGCCAACCAGAGCCATTTTGCTTCCTGCTTGCCGGACTGCATGGTAATTCCTGCTTACGCAGGAATGGTATAGACACCGTTATACGATGAATAAGATAAACAAATAGTTACCGAATTTTTTCTTAAAAAACAGCTGCAAAAACTCCTTTCATTCTATTTTGGACAACGGCGATAAAGTGTTATTATACCTGTCCTTATTTGATCAACCCTGACAGAGACTAAGAGATAAGATGGAAAAGACCTATAACCCGAAAGAGATTGAGCAAAACTGGTATAACACCTGGGAAGAGAAAGGCTATTTTCAGGCAAGTGGCAATGGCGAACCCTACTGCATAATGCTACCTCCGCCAAATGTAACCGGAACCCTTCATATGGGCCATGCCTTCCAGCACACGGTTATGGATGCCCTGATTCGTCATAAGCGCATGAGCGGCTGCAATACTCTGTGGCAGGCAGGTACAGATCATGCCGGTATTGCTACGCAGATGGTTGTTGAGCGTCAGCTTATAGGCGAAGGCAAAACCAGACATGATCTCGGCAGGGATGATTTTATCGACAGGGTCTGGAAATGGAAGGCCGAATCCGGCAGCACTATCACAAAACAGTTGCGCCGCAGTGGTGCCTCTATGGACTGGTCTCGCGAGCGTTTTACCATGGATGAAGGTCTCTCCAAGGCTGTAACAGAGGTCTTTGTTCAGCTTTATAAAGAAGACCTGATTTACCGGGGTAAGAGACTGGTTAACTGGGACCCGGTTCTTCACACCGCTGTTTCAGATCTTGAGGTTAATTCGGAGGAAGAAAACGGCAGTCTCTGGTCGTTTAAATATCCATTAGTCGACAATAAGGAC
>QZLD01000189.1 GCA_004796385.1 Gammaproteobacteria bacterium
AAGAATGCTTTAAATGTGACTACATAAGCGGACCTGTGCGCCAGGTTCTTGGTAGCTCTGGACATATTCTTGGTGTGGTTTCACCGCCAGTAGATCCTCCTAAAAGAAAATACTGGGCAGGAGATGTTGGAGATTGTCGTGATCCAGATCTATGGCTCGATCAGCAGGAAGAGCAGGCTGGTTCTTGGTGGCCGGATTGGATTAGCTGGTTGGATGATAAATGTGGTAAAAAACGTCCGGCGCTAAAGCTTGGTAATACTAAATACAAACCTATATGTGATGCTCCAGGTGAGTATGTAGTTGAGCCATAAGTATAGTTTCGCATAGTTTGTCGTTAATCGACTTTATTGAAATCGCATTGCTGCAGAAATAACAGTAATGCGATTTTTTTACGGCACTGATACATGTTAATTTATGTTGTAGGTTAAAGATAAAGGCACCACTTTTGTTAGGTTTACAAGTGGTGTCAGGGTATGATATCGGTACTAAGGAACATACTTTGAAACAATACAAAAGAGGTAACGTGGGGACAATGCGTTTTTTATTTATAATTATTTGTTTATTTTCAATGGCAGGGTGTAATCAGGAAAAGGTAGTGGTTAATGATCGACCAAAACCTCCGCCCACTGAAGAACAACAACGCTATGTTGCAGGTGAGATAATAGTTCGCTTTCACGATAATTATAGCGAGCAGCGAATTAATAGTTTGCTGAAAATCCATGGGGCATCTATTAAGAAAAAATTACCCGGAAAAAAGCAATATCTAATCAAGCTTCCATTTGGACATACGGTGAATAATGCTGTTCCACTTTACGATGGATTGCCAGGGGTTATCTGGGCCGAACCAAACTATATATTTAGGAAAATGGGTAGCCCTAAGATAAAAGAACCAGGGATAAAAGGGAAAGGGAAAAAGCCAGTTAAGGTAATACCAATAAGAAAAGTTAATTAATATTTATTAGCCCGATTTATAAGTATAGGTTTGCAAGGATAAGTAATAGATGTACAGAAGCCCAAATTTTAAAGTATCAAAGTCAAAGCAAATCATAGTATTTATGCTGATGTTGGTAATTAGTGGTGGAGTTTTTGCAGCGCAAGGTAATTTTGCGCAGCGTCCTACTTATGCACCAGGAGAGATATTGGTTAAATTTAAAGAAGGGGTTTCTGAAGTTAAAAAGATGAGCTTGCGTAGTGATAGAATTGAAGAGCAACATGGTTCTATACGTAAGGCTAGTTTAAAAAAAACTGTAACTCCATCTGATATCGAACACTGGAAACTGGGTGAAGGTGAGAGTGTTCCAGAGAAGATAGCAGAGCTTCAGCAGAATGAAGATATATTATTTGCTGAACCAAATTACTATATGTATAAGATGGCGCAACCGAATGATGAATATTACAAGTTGCAATGGGGGCTGGATTCAATTGATTGGTTAGGTGTGTGGGAGAAAGTACCAAAGCCTGATTGTTCAAATGTAATTGTTGCTGTAATTGATGATGGTGTGCAAATATCTCACCCTGATTTAGAAGGTAATATTGTGTCTGGATATGATGTGTTGCGGGAAGTTGATGATGCGTCACCCCATAGAGAATTTTTTTCTCATGGTACTGAGATTGCGGGGGTTTTAGGGGCCGTAGGGAATAACGAAGGTGAAGGTATAATTGGGGTTGCATGGGACGTAAAAATCATGCCAATTCTATTTAATGGTATTAAGCCTGATGGAACTCCTCCTAATACTTTGGATGCAAAGGCAGCTTTTGAATGGGCGCTTGAAAATGATGCGCATATTATTAACTATAGTTATGGTGCAATGGGAGTTGGAGAAACTCTAAAGGGGGTAATTGACCGCCTTGAACAAAAGAATATTTTACTTGTTGTATCGGCCGGTAATGGTGATGTTAATAATGAGCTTGTTCCGCTATATCCGGCTAGTTTGGATAACAAGAACATAATTAGTGTTGCCGCCAGTAACCAAGCAGATTATTTGACCTCTTGGTCGCAATATGGGTTTTCATCGGTAGATGTTATGGCTCCTGGAGAAAATATTTATACTACAACTACTG
>QZLD01000105.1 GCA_004796385.1 Gammaproteobacteria bacterium
CTTAATTGCATACTGGCGCTCATCACACGATGTGGTGTACATGTTTTCCTGAAACTTATCCCAGTGACCAGACTTTTCCCAAAGGATTCTGTCGACAATTTCTGGGGTGTGAATCTCTTTGTAACCGTTAAGGCGCTGCACTTTTCTAATGTAGTCCATAATCTCTACATAGATAGACCAGCCTTTTTCATGCCAGAAGATCATTCCCGGCGCTTCTTCCTGCAGATGAAACAGATCAAGTGCCTTACCTATTTTACGATGATCTCGCTTTTCTGCTTCGGCAAGCATTGTTATATATTCTTTGAGCTGCTTTTTATCCGGCCACGCTGTTCCGTAAATTCTTTGCAGCATTTCGTTGTTTGAGTCACCGCGCCAATAAGCTCCGGCAACCTTCATTATTTTAAATGCCTTAATCTTTCCTGTTGATGGAACATGAGGGCCTCGGCACAGATCAATAAAGTCACCCTGCTTATAGAGCGAGATCTGCTCACCCTGTGGTATATCGGAGATAATCTCGGCTTTGTATTTCTCGCCCATATCATTGAAAAATTTAATCGCTTCATCGCGATCCATCACTGATCTTTCAAGAGGAATATTGGCCTTTACCAACTCCTGCATTTTTTTCTCGATTTTTTTCAGATCTTCAGGGGTAAATGAACGCTCAAATGAAAAATCATAGTAGAAACCGTTCTCTATTACCGGCCCTATGGTTACCTGCGCTTGAGGAAACAGTTCTTTTACGGCATGAGCCATTAAGTGAGAAGCTGAGTGGCGTATAACTTCCAGCCCTTCTGGATCTTTATCTGTAATTATCTGAAGCTCTGCATCTACTTCAATAGTTGTGGAGGCATCAACCAGCTCTCCATCTATTTTTCCTGCAATCGTTGCCTTAGCCAAACCGGAGCCTATATCGGCAGCTACATCATAAACAGTTAGTGGATTTCCGAATTCTCTTTTACTTCCATCAGGGAGGGTTACTATCGGCATTTCAGCTCCTTACTGACCAATACGAGAGGCCATGTCGTCTTTGTTGATTGTTTCTAAGGATGGTAGGCGCGGGCGGGATTGAACCACCGACCACTACCATGTCAAGGTAGTGCTCTACCACTGAGCTACGCGCCTGTGTCTTTCAAGGGTGGCAATGATATCAATAATTGCTGATGTGTCAAGCTATAACTTTTTATTGCCAAACTCTCATTTCTGGATTATTGCTTACCTATGACAAATATTCCGGTAGACCATGTAGATGGGGCTCCATCTGCTTCCAAGCGAAATGATCCGGCTACTCCATTGGCACTTTCTCCGACAAACATTGCGGGAATATCTCCTGTAACATTGTAATAGTTAGCGCCATCTGAAACTGATCCGCTTATATTGGAAATATCCAGTATATTACCTGACACTTGACCGGACATTCCAACATACCAACTTTGAGTAGCAGTATCGTTTGTTATATCCATATAACCACTATCCATAGCTCCTGTTGAGAAATCTATGTACATACCCATGTCAAAATTTCCAATTGCACCATCAGATGTCATTCCATTAGACATAATAACATTATTATAGGTAACAACTCCGGTTGTTGGCATATTTGCCAATAATGTAGGCCTTGCTGTTATCCAGTAAACCGGATCTCGAATATCAATAGTATCAGAGCCGTTGTCTGGATCAACCTGAGCAGTTGCCCTGTTTGCCAATGATGCCTCCCACTTACCCCAGATCACTTCCATCCCTTCAGGTAAGGTAACTTCAGCATAATCAAGATTGTCATGAATAGCCTCTCCTTTTCTTAATATAGCTGAATAGGATAGTCCCTCCCATTCAGGCTCTTGAGGACCAACAATTTTAGCTGCAATAATGGTGTTTCCTTCATATATATCAGGAATGCTTGCTCCTCCTGGCATAATACTCCCTTCAATCATCTCTAATTGCGGATACAGTGCTGATCTTGCTGCAATAGCGGCAATACCAAGATAACCTCCATCATCAAGCTTCTCATATTCAATAGCTGAAAGCCTGTAGTCTGCGGGTGTTGCTCCACGATTTATAAATATTCCGCTTAAGTACTGAGTTGGGTTAAATTCTACTTCAAAGCGAAAGTCCCCCAATACTACGAGATCGGAATCTACAAGGTGCTGCTCTGTATAACCCTCTACTAACTCGCTTTCTCCTGCAATTATGCTGTCTATTGTTCCTATGAGGTTATATTCACTTTCTCCTGAATGCAAAACACCTTTATCTATTGTAATATCAAGGATTGAGGTAGCCGCCACTGTTCCACTAAATGCGATATCCCAGTAGTCATATTGATCACCGCCAAGATCAATTTCCGCTACAAATCTGCCGTCATGTATTTTCATATCTGCAAAATCTATATCAAACAGCAATTTAAGGTCTGTAATTGCTCCTCTATTACTTGTTCCATCAAACATTAACTGATCGCTAAACCAGATTTTCTTGCTGGCAATTGTTCTTGCATTAATTTGTGGCTCACTTGATGCCGATGCCGTTATCCAATACAGAGGATTTGTAATTGAGACCCCTGCCATATCATTGGTTTTGTCTGTCATTACATTTACGTCATCATCTCCTCCGCCTTCCTGGTATTGCCACATACCCCAGTCGGCATCTACTCCGTCCGGCAATACCTTCCCTTCGATAAGCGTTGCCTTTTGAGACTCGTATTTCTCTATATCAAAAATATAGTTTAAATCGTTATTTTGATAATCAGTTGTTCTGGGGTCGGTATAATCGGAAACAGCAACAGCAAAACCATTCCCTCCCCAATCAGAAACTCCACCACGCCACAATGGCATGTTTTCAATACCGTGCTCTGCCTGATTGAGATCATTGTTATCCAAGCCATAATTTGTATCTGAATCTGCAACAATAAATCCAAACTTTGGTTTTTCATAAAGATAGTAAAGTTGTGTACCGGAAAGTCTTTTATCTATTTCTGAAAGCAGACGCCCTTCTCCAAGAAGATAGACTCCTCCAACATATTTAGACGGATCTCCATCTACCTGAAAACGAAAACCTCCTCCGATATAATCAATGGCGTCTCTGTTTCCATACATAAGACCACTAATCACACCTATTACACTACTGCTGTTATTAAGAGATGCTCCTGTAACTGTAAGCTGCAAGATTGATCCCGGCTGATTATAGTCATCCTTACTTCTGATATTTCCTTCGAAATCGACTATCCATAAATCAAAACTGTCTTCCACAAACATATCAAGAATACCTTCACTTATTACTCCTGTACTTAGGTCTATGTCCATAAACATATCTGCCGAAGTTACTGCTCCGCCATAACTATCTCCATAAAGAGCGATTACTTGATCGAAACGATAACTACCACTTAAATTTGTTACGACTGTATCTTCCAGACGTTTTCCTGTAAGCCAGTACGCAGGAGAGGTTATATCGGTATATTCCTGTAGATTTGTCGGATTTGTATAAATCCTAAAAGGAGATGACTCCGTAGCATTCCAGCGCCCCCATTGCACTACAAGCGGATTAACAACCACATCATACCAACGGTTTCTGGTAAGAATTTCGCTTTGGGCATCCGCCTGCCTGACTAAATATGTTTCAGATAAAACCACTTCTTCCCAAGGAGATACTCTTTTATCATACAAAATAGGGCCTAATGCGCCTCCACTACTCTGACCTAACAATATACCAAGAGGAGGATTTCTATCTTTTTTATGATCAACCCCCTGACTGTTTTGACCCGCCAGTACAATTACTCCGTTTTTAGTCAGTTCTGTTTTTTCTTCTGTTGATATTCGAAGATCTTCTTCAGCAGCGCCTTCTCCTATGCCTTCTTCAGCTCCTTCAAGCGCCCCTTCTTCTGCACCTTCACCAAC
>QZLD01000110.1 GCA_004796385.1 Gammaproteobacteria bacterium
GCTTATGGTGAAAATGCGGCAAAAATCAGGCAATCTATTGATGCAACCACGAAAAAACTCTCTGACAACGCCAAAACTCAAAACAAAATTGATAATCTGGATGACAGCACTCGGAACATGCTGGCGGAGTATAGTGCTGTTTTGAGTCAGCTTGAAAGCTATCGTAAATATAATGAGCAGTTGCAAAAGCTTATCGCTTCGCAAGAGAAAGAGATAGGCAAAATAAACATCCAGATTGAGTCTATTGAGGAAACGCGACAAAAGATATATCCGTTTTTATCCACCGCAATTGATTCTTTGGATAAGTTTATCGAAATGGACATACCTTTTCTGCCGGAAGAGAGACGCAACAGAGTTATACGTTTAAAAAACAATCTTGACAGATCCGACATTGCTCTTTCTGAAAAACTGAGACAGGTTTTCGAGGCGTACAGAATAGAGCTTGATTACGGCAAAACTATAGAGACTTATCGAGGAGCTATTGATAACAAAAGCTTTGACAACCAGAGTTTTCATTTTTTAAGGGTTGGCAGAATTGCTCTCTTTTATATCTCTTTAGATTACTCCTCTTGCGGTCATTGGGATGTTAAGAATAAAAAGTGGCAATCATTGGATAACAGCTATATTTACTCCATCAAACAGGGGATAAATATTGCAGAAAAGAAACTGCCGCCGTCGCTGTTAAAGTTGCCTTTAAAAACGGCAGGTAATAATTCAGGAGGAGCGCAATGAAACAGATTATCATCCTGCTTATCTTTCTGTTTTCCGTTTCGGTATTCGCGGATAGCTCCCCTGCCCCACAAAATTTTGATGAGTTGTTACGTTGGGCAAAAAGCCAGAAAAACAGCCAGCAAAAGATCAACAATGAACGTATTAACCGATTTACTAAAGAACACAACCAACAGAAACAGATTCTTGAAGATGCTAAAAAACAGTTAGCCGAAGCAAAGTCGTTAGGTAAAACCTTGCTGGAAAATTTCGACGCTAATGAAAAGCTGATTTCAGAGCTTGAGACAAAATTGCACGATAAATCCGGTCAGCTATCGGAGTTATCTGGTTTGTCAAAACAGGCCGGAGCCGATCTGCAATCCGTTTTAGGGCAATCTCTATCAAGTGTCGATTACCCGAAACAGCTTTCTGAATTAAAACAATTGAATGCCGATAGTCGCAAGGTTGTATCCATAGATGCCCTTGAAACTATCTGGCTT
Organism: Gammaproteobacteria bacterium; assembly: GCA_004796385.1. GTDB lineage: Bacteria > Pseudomonadota > Gammaproteobacteria > QZLD01 > QZLD01 > QZLD01. Next base: position 1,209 of record QZLD01000110.1, read on the forward strand.
TCCTATCTGGAACACATTAAGGCATCAGGTGAAATAAACAGATTTAAAGCTAATGTGACCGGTATTGATGGCAGACAGCATAAGCTGGATGTTATTCGTGCAGGGCAATTTAATGTCTATACAAACGGACAATTTCTGAATTACAACACTGATACAAAACAGCTGGAAATGTTGGTAAGGCAGCCGCAATCGACTTATCTGTCATCTATTTCATGGTTTGAAAATTCCGGTTCGTCTGTTGCAGAAACAGTGATTGATCCGACTCGCGGAATGCTGCTGGAAATGTTAATCGACACCCCGACAATCAGCGAGAGAATAGATCAGGGGGGTTGGATCGGTTATATAATCATCGGCATCGGCATGCTGGGATTGATTATTATTTTGTACCGTTTAACTGTTCTTTTTGTTATTAACCGACGGGTTAGCAAACAGCTATTATCTATTAATAAAGTCAATACAGACAATCCTTTAGGGCGCATTCTTAAGATAAAATCTGATAATCCAGCCAAAAATATTGAAGATCTGCAAATGCAGATCGACGAGGCAATATTAAAGGAACTGCCCGATATTGAGTTTGGCACAGGGGTTATTAAGCTGCTCTCCGGTGTTGCGCCACTGTTGGGGCTTTTAGGGACGGTTACAGGGATGATCTTGACCTTTCAATCGATAAGTCTTTTCGGTACCGGCGATCCTAAACTGATGGCATCCGGTATTTCACAGGCATTGGTAACCACTATGCTTGGGCTGATTGTTGCGGTTCCCCTGCTCTTTGGTCACGCTCTGGTCAGCACCAGAAGCAGAAAGATCATTCAGATTCTGGATCAGCAGTCTGCCGGTCTAATGGTTGATATTGAAAATGAATAGTATTGTTCATGACCTACACAACTTTTTTGCAACCGGAGGAGTTGTTCTCTACGCACTTCTGTTTCTGATGATCGCTATCCTCACCCTGATTATCGACAGGTATATCTTTCTCTTCTGGAGATTAAAGGTCATCAGAAACGAGATATTTACCAAATGGCAACAGATATCCCAAAACCGCAATCAAAAATTCATAAAACAGCAGATGGTCAACAGAGCTTCAATTGAAATACATGGGGCAATCACTCTACTAAAGTATCTGTTGGGGTTGGCGCCTCTTCTGGGGCTGCTTGGTACGGTTTCCGGAATGATATCTGTTTTTGATGCTATGGGAACCTTCGGCACATCAAATGTAAAACCAATTGCAGCAGGTATTTCACAAGCAACCATCCCTACTATGATCGGCATGGTTATAGCTATTATCGGTTTATGGTTTGATCATAATCTACATGGCAGAATCCACAGAGAGCTACACATAATTCAGGATGAGATGACATAATGCGTAGACGTAGACATTTACAGAACACAGACGCGGATTCTGAGATAAATCTGACGCCAATGTTGGATATTGTTTTTATTATGCTGATCTTTTTTATTGTTACCACATCTTTTATAAAAGAATCTGGAATAGATATTAACCGCCCTTCGGCAAAGACATCCGTAACAAAAGAACGTACAAATGCCATTGTTGGAATAAAACGAAACGGCGAAATATGGATAGATAAGCGACAGGTAGATATAAGAGCTGTTCGCTCTCATGTAGAACAGCTACTTACTGAAACCCCGAACCCATCAGTAGTAATTGCCGCAGATAAAGATGTTAAGGCAGGAATAATGGTTGCGGTTATGGATCAGGTAAGAATGGCCGGTGTAGAAAATGTCTCTATTGCCACGCAGGAAAACAGCCAGTGACCTGCCGTTTAGTTATCTCATTTATATTGGCTTGCGTCATATCTGTTGCAACCTTCTGGGGCGTTCAGTTTTCCATTAACTCTCAAAAAATAGAAAATAGTGATGATAACAACTACACAAAAATGGTTGAATTTGTTCGTTTAAAACAGAACACGCACGAAGAGATCCTCAAACAACGCAAACGTCCAAAGCAACCGGAAACCGAAAAAAACCAGTCAACCAAGCCTATTGCCACAAAAATCGCCAATCTATCTAAACAACCGCAAATACAGATACTTGAACCGATAACCGCACCTGAAATAGAGTTTTCGGCGATAGATACAGGCACCGATTTCAGTACCGAAATTGCAGTTAGCGCAGAAACCAGTTTATCAAATACCGATATAGCAACAGATCTTACCCCTGTATTCAGGGTTAAACCAAGTTATCCGCGCAGGGCGCTGAGAATGAATATAGAGGGTTGGGTTAAACTCGAGTTCACCATAACCAAAGACGGCAGTGTAAAAGAGATAAAAATAGTTGCGGCGACCCCGCCAAAAGTATTTGAAAAGTCGGCAATAAAGGCACTTAAACAGTGGCGCTTTCAACCTGCTGAAGTAAATGGTGAGGCTGTAGAACAACGCGCAGTACAGGTGATCAGGTATGAGAAAGAGTAGCCTGTGGATTCCTGTCTTCATGAATCGTCATACTGATGAATAGACTGTGTCACAATATGGTTATTTTATGAGAAAAGTTAGAATTTGTTATGAATTTGAGAAATATACAAAAGTCGTCATTCCCCTGTCTACTCAGGGGTAGGCTCTGCGAAGGCAGTAATCCATTTGAGTTCAATGGGTTATGGATTCCCGCCTTCGCGGGAATGACGAAGTACTTTTTTCGATGCTTTATGCTATTCCTCGTTCCCACGCTATGCGTGGGAATGCCTGACCTCATTGAAAAAAATCGCTGTGTGTGGAAATGCCTAATAATATTTAAACAAGTACTTGGTAGGTTGGTGCTGAGCTTGCGAAGCCCAACATATAAATTATTCAAACTGTTTATTGTTGGGCTTCATTCTTCAGCCCAACCTACGATCGGGTTTTCTTACAGCATTATTCCCAGTTCCCAAGCTCCAGAAACTGCGAATATTGAAAACTACGTCATACCGGCGAAGGCCGTTATCCAGAAGCTTTTGGTTTTATTGTTTTTGTGCCTTTACGCTCTGTGTGGCATCAAAACTAAAAACACATCCCTTGTTCCCACGCTATGCGTGGGAATGCCTGACCTCATTGAAAAAAATCACTGTTCATGGAAATGCCTAATAATATTTAAACAAGTACTTGGTAGGTTGGTGCTGAGCTTGCGAAGCCCAACATATAAATTATTCAAACCGTTTATTGTTGGGCTTCATTCTTCAGCCCAA
>QZLD01000143.1 GCA_004796385.1 Gammaproteobacteria bacterium
GCCTTTTTTACTATGGTGGCGTCGTTTTCTTCAGCAACTATCGTTAATGGTAACTGGCGCAGTTTTTCCAAAGCAGCAAGGACAAAAACCGGCTGCGATGTTCTTTTAAAATTTGTATCGACAAATAGCCAGGGTTTGTATGCCCTGCTTCTGATTTGTAGTTCTTTTTTTATCTGCTCAATTGCAGGCATATATTCAGTAGCGGGAATCGCCAGTAGCTTGCAGAGCTGTTCAGCAAACTCTACTGCACTGTATTTGAAGTCGTAACTGCCGCTGCCTATTCCAAGATCGTCACTTTTCATAAGGTCGGCAATACGCAATGCAGCCTTATGACGCCCATTTTTTCCATAACCCATCATCGCTGCGATATCTGTAAGCGGGGTATGCGCCAGCTTAAGTTCTATCTGTTCCTGCAGTTTCATGCTATTCCCCTTTTTGTAAATAGGCAGATTTATGTTGGATTCTGGTTCTATAGCTTTTTCTTTTGGATGCTGCTCACATTCTCACCAAAACCACGCAGCCACCAGTCAAGCATGGCGCTGTCCGTAACTGTTGCGCTTATGGTATAGCCGATTTCGTTTTCTGTATGAGTTTGATCGCTGGCAAGTTTCGATTCCAGCAGATGGTAGCCCGCCTCTTTTGTTATGGTAAAGGTGAGCTCTATTTTCTGCCCGCTGCCAAAACCAAAGCGCCCATCATTATCGTACTGCTCCAGATCGAAGTCGTCTGGACGATCAAAGGAGAGTGTTTGCGCCCGTGCCTTGTTAATGCGGTGCAGTGCCAGGCTGCGCTCGTCCTGATAGTCTTTGAAGCGGCAAACCAGATAGAGTCTTTCTCCCTGTTGTGCCAACCCTAATGGCATAACGGTTGCCTGAAGTTGACGTTCTTTGGAGTTGATGTAATCAACTTCCAGCCATTTATCGCCGTAAAGGGCGTTAGTTACCTCTTCAAATACCCCCTCTTTAATCTCAGGCGGCAAAAGTGGTTGGGTGGTGTTAACCACCCGCACCTTGGATAGCCATTCGCTGGCTTTTCTGTTTTTATCGTTATAGATAAGGTTGTAACGCGCCTGATTGAAATAGCCCTCCATGGTTTTCATGGTTTGCTTTGGCAGCAGATTACGCAGATACTGTTCTGCAAGTGCCAGCATTACCGACTCCTGCTCGGTTAGCATGGGTATGGAAAGCCCTTTTGAATCTGCACTCCACCTGTATCCGTATGGCTTGGATGTTTCGTTACGCTCAATATTAAAATGCTTGCTTAGGGTATCCATCTGGCGCTGAACAGATCTTAAGCTCTTTTGGTAGCCGGCATTTTCCAGATGCTCCTTTACCTGCGAAGCAGATGTAACGCCGGTTCTTGGAATTGAGCGTAAGAGCTCAAAGCCATAGATTATTGTTTCAACCAGATCCTGCTTTTTTTCGGTGCTCTTAGTCATCTGTTCTCCCTGAGATCTATCCTAAAACATATGCGTCATTTTATGACGCTTAAATATAGGCGTGAATTTTCTGAATTGCAAGCAGCAGCCCATAACATTTTGGTTAAACCTCTTTGGTGAGATTAAAAATCAGTGCAGCCATAATATTTGTTAGCAGCACAACTCCTCCCATAAATGCAGCCGCAATCATAACGGGCAGAGCCACTCCGTTGTTTTGCAGCAACATTAGCGCAGTTATAACTATAGCAAGAATGGCAGCAATAAATATTGCCGCAATGTTTATTGCTTTAATTGCAGTGGTGATAAATATCTGAAATGTTCTATCCATGATGGTCTCCTTAATGTGTCACTGACAGGATAACCATTAAGGTGTCATTATGTGACGCATGGATTCTGATTGCGAAAAAAAGTCGCGCAGATAACTCATCCATGAACGCGCCAATTTTTTCAGATACATCCGGCTCATCGACGATATATGATTGCTTGCATGCATCCTGAATAATTTTAAGCAGCTGTTTATCCATTTTTTTCCTTTATTTCAATTGTTTTAAAAGTATGTACCCATATATTTGTAATGCTATTTTGTTTTTAAATGTGTTACGGAGTTGTCATAAATGAATTACTATATGAACCTGTTAATTTCCAACAGCCTCTTCGGAGAACTCATTGTGAAACAAAAACTTCTTTATTCACTGACAATGCTACTAATAATCATGATGTCTGCCTGTGGAGGAGGATCTTCAGGAAGCAACCGTGATGATAATGTTGTTATCGAAGGCGAAAGTGAAGAAGGAAAC
>QZLD01000170.1 GCA_004796385.1 Gammaproteobacteria bacterium
GATCAAGTTGTTGACTTTATTCAAAATGGTAGTGTTGTCACTTTTGTTATCTGGTTGCAATATACTGGGAAGTGATATTAATGATCATGTAAAGAATATAGAAAAGCTTAAATCTGAAACCAGTTTGGGTGAGGTTCCTCCTCCAATTCAGTTTGAGGATTTTGAAAGTGTAGTTTATATGGGACATTTGAAACGCGATCCTTTTGCAGTATTGTCTTTTATTCCTGATGAGGGTCCTGGAATAGAGCGTCCCAGATGCGTAATAAACAGAGAGTTAGATGTATGGGAAAATTATCCTTTATCAACTTTTTCTGTTGTTGGGTTTATGGAGTTGAATGGCCAAAAGTGGGCTTTAATGAAAACCACAGGGGATGGAGGAACAACCCATAGACTTACCATAGGTGATCATTTAGGTAAAAATTATGGAGAGATAATGAATATTAGCAAGGATGGAGGTGTTGTTACTGTAGAAATTCTTGAAATGATAGATAATCCACGGAAGGGATGCCTTAAAAGAAATACAACACTGTCATTAGAGCAGTAAAAAGAATACGGAACTGATTTTATAGTGAAGCCAAAACCAAATCCTGTGAGGATGAAATTATGATAATTAAATTAATGAAAAATAGAAAAAACATTGGTGAGTTAGTTGGCAGCTTATCTGACAAGTTGCTTTTGACTTTGTTTGGAGGGTTACTTCTTACAAACATTAGTTTTGCAGGTCAGATGAAAGATATTTCTGTACTGAGTTTGCCGGATGACAAAGTACAGATAAAGTTTAAATTTGATTCATCGGTTGCTGATCCGAAGGTGTTCACCATAGATGGTGAGCCAGTGAGGGTCGTATTTGATTTTGCGGACGTAAGCAATGGTTTGAAACAGAGAAATAGGGATGTTGGTCTTGGTTTGGCCACCAGAATTACTACTGTAGAAGCTGGTGGGCGTACCAGAGCAGTTGTTTATTTGCAGGATAAAGCCCCTTATTCAGTTACTAATTCAGGTAGCGAGGTTAGTGTCGTTATAGGAGAAAAACAATCGGGAATGTCAATTAGCAAGGCGTCTTCCGGAGTGGCTTCAGTTTCTTCAGGGAGCTCTGCAAAGGTTGCGGCCGATAGTGGTGAACCTATGATCAGCAATATTGATTTTCGTCGTGGTGAGGCTGGTGAAGGACGAGTGATCATTACCCTTACAGACCCATCTGCAGCAGTTGATGTTAGGTCTGAAGGAGGATTGCTGGTTGCTGATTTTGCTGATTTAAAGGTTCCTGCAAAATTGCAAAGGCGTTTGGATGTGATGGATTTTGGTACGCCGGTAAAAACCATTGATACTATGGCAAAGGGAAATCGCACAAAAATCACAATAACTCCAGTAAGCGATTTTTTTGAGCATATGGCGTATCAGTCAGATAATTTATTAACGATAGAATTAAGGCCTTTAACCAGAGTAGAGAAGGAAAAAATTGAAGCAGAAAAACAGGTGTTTGAAGGTGAGAGGCTTACTCTGAACTTTCAGAAAATCGAAGTTAGAGCTGTACTGCAAATTATTGCTGAATTTACAGGCATGAATATTGTAGTTAGCGATAGTGTTAGCGGAAGTCTGACTTTAAGACTGGAAAATGTGCCTTGGGATCAGGCATTAGATATTATTCTTAAGACTAAAGGTTTGGGGATGAGGCAAAACGGAAACGTGATTTTAGTGGCGCCTAATACCGAGTTGGCAGCAAGTGAAAAAGCTCAGCTTGAGTCTAAAAAGCAGATTGAGGAGTTGGCTCCATTAAGGTCAGAGTACATTCAGGTAAATTATGCTAAAGCGGCCGATCTCGCTGGGCTTTTAAAATCTGAAAGTGGCGAAGGTTCAATGATGTCAAAGCGTGGTAGCGTAACAGTAGATGAAAGAACCAATCTTTTGCTTGTCAGAGATACATCTCAAAATCTGGGGCAGATAAGAAAACTTATTGAAAAGCTTGATATTCCGGTAAGGCAGGTGCTTATTGAATCGAGAATTGTTGTTGCTAATGATGATTTTGATAAGGCACTAGGTGTTAAGTTTGGTTATGC
>QZLD01000070.1 GCA_004796385.1 Gammaproteobacteria bacterium
AAAAAGGCGATTAACGCAGAGGTTCATGACATAGTCACCAAAAGTGTAATCAAAAAGGGTTCCGATAACCCCGAAAATGACATTGCTTATAACTTTGTTGATAAGGAGGGCAAGATAAAAAAAATCTATGTCTCCGAGAACAATCACGCCATGCTTACAAAAGGGCAGCTGGCAATAGTGCGGCATCGCGGAGAGTTTAAACTGATACCTCCAGATGCAGCAGAAAAAATAGAAAAACGCGCGCCAGATCTTATCTATCAGGCAGAAAGGGGTGTGGTAGAGGATATTCCGGATGAGTATGCCGACTATGAAATTCCCGATGACCTTATGTGGTAGCTCTGTGAAAATACTGCTTTTATTTGTTTTTGTTGCGATTTTTTTCGCTGTCTATTCTTGTGGCTCCAAAGAGGCGAAATCGCACGATTTTAATTTTGAGGGTGAAATCGAAAAGATTGAATATGGTAGTCCTCGTGATAGTAGCGATTCAATTACAATTTCCGGACGAAGAGTATTTTTATTTGAGGGGATGGCAAGCAGGAATAAAAAACCAGTAGGTAAGATAATTGGTGTAGATGGAAGAGAGCTAAGTATGAGGGATCTATTTAATAATGAGGCTGAATTTATAGGTAAAAAAGCAGAGGTGTTTTGCGAAAGATATTTTTATGGACGGGAACAGTGGGAATCCCTGTCTCTTATCGGAAAGAAAACCTATTACATCAGAATTGAAGATTGATTTTGTTTGCTATTAATTGCCATGATTGTTGACTGAATAGTTGAGCGCAGGTAACCTGCGCGTTCATTGCTGAATGAGCGATTGCAAAGTATAGATGATACTGACTTTGTAATTGTACCGGCAGAAAATTCATTGTTATTTGAAATCTGTAATTTATTGATGGAGCGCGTAGCGGCGTTGTATCTTCGTGCTATTCCGGAGTTTATTATGAAAAATATTAGATTGTTTGCGGTTATTTTATTGCTGGTTCCGTTTCTGTCCGTAACCGGATGTGGCGGTGGTGGTTCTGATAGCGACGATAAGAATGTCGTTGAGCCGGTTAGGAAAAATATGGAAATTTCCGGGGTGGCAAAAGATTATTATACGGGTGAGGTTATTGAGGGAATAAGAGTTAAGTTGGTTTCGATGCTGGATGGTCAGGTGGTTGAATCAGTGGAGATTAGTACGGATAGTGAAGGCAGGTTTCTGTTGTCATACCCTAAGATTCTGGAGCGCGTAACCATTCGTGGTTATGGGGTAGATTATGGAGAATATTCAGTTGTTATCAATAATGAAGATAAAGATGATGATATTGATGCAGGTGAAATACTGTTCCTTAAAAGCCATGTTTCCTCGGATATTGATTACAGTAGTGGCGGAGATGTTGTTTATGAAGGTATTTCTCTTGTATCGTTGCCGGCAAGTGGTGTTGTAAAAGTTGGCGGCGGAGTTCCAGACGGTAAGATAAATGTCAATGTGACAGTGATAGATCCATCTGTTGATCCTGAACTTATGCCGGGAAGTTATCAGGCAATAAATACCGAAGATGGCGAGATTGAGCATATAGAATCGTACGGTGCTATCAGTGTTGTAATGAGAGATGATTATGGTGATCTGCTTCAGCTTGATGGAGTTCACAATGCCACTATTCGCATTCCTGTGGCTAAGGAAGCGGTAATTGGACAGGCACCGGCAACTATTCCCTTGTATTATTTTGATGATGTTAGTGGATATTGGATGGAAGAGGGAGAAGCAACGCTGGAGATGCTTGAGAGCGGTGAATACGTATATGTTGGTGAGGTTGGGCATTTTACGGTATGGAATGCAGATATTGCCTATGAAAGTGTAAATATTAACGGTTGTGTTGAGGATGGTGATGGTAATCCGGTTTCCGGTGCAAGAATCAATTCATCGGGGCTGGATTATATCGGTAGCTCTTATGCGATAAGTGATGAGAACGGTCTGTTCAGTATTCCGGCGAAGGGAATGTCAAAGATTATGCTTAATGCAGTGAGTAATGCGGGGGCAATAAGCGGAACGCAAGTTATTTATAGTGGAGTAGCCGATCTGGATATAACTTCAGAGGGATGTATTATTCTTAATCCGGCGGCAGTTTCAATAGAGCTTTCATGGGGAGAAAATCCTGTTGATCTTGATGCGAA
>QZLD01000042.1 GCA_004796385.1 Gammaproteobacteria bacterium
GGCATTGCTGCTTGCTTTAAAGAATATGATATGACAATACCTGAAAGCTTAATTCAAGGCTTTGACGAAAAAGAATTTGGTATTCAGTTTTTAAATAATATCGATTTACAATTATTTAAAATGGCTGCGTAGCTGTTTTGGTTTGATATCTGAATTTAAACTCAATCAACTAAATTATGGGGTAATCATGGATTTATTAAAAAGAATTCAGGCAAGTAAGTTTTTTTTGCAAACGTTTGCTGAAAAAAACGGAGTGCTATATTTTAACCCAAATGTTCATATATTTAATATGATGCGGGTCATCAAAGCTATCATGGCTGCGTGTTTTATTTTCACGCTTATTTTTTATTATGACTCCGCTATTGCATTAATATTATTTGGAATTGGCTTAGCAGCGGCATTTTTTGCAAGCCCTCCAAAATCAACAACTATTATCGACTCTAATAACATGACTATTTCTCAAGGAAAATATACTTGGGGGCAATCAGATTTTTATGCATTGATAATTAATTCTAATAATTACCGGGTAAAGGGGGTTAAGCAGATTACCTTTTCTCTTTCGGTGCTTACAGTAAATAATGAAAATATAAGTGACCCGGTTAAACAGCAAGAAATTCTAAAGTCTATGTCTGAGTCATACGCAAAAAATTATACGGTATGGACAAAGGGTAGGGCTGATGATGCCGCGTATGATAAGTTTATTGATAATGTTGATGCCGATTTATCTTTTAGGCTTGATAACTCAGTATGCATTACCAATACGGATATTGAATTTGAAGTAAATCAGGTTGCCGAAAAAATTGCTAACATGCTGCAAATTCCGATAATTGATGTGATTTCAAAAAGCTCTGGAGTTATTTTTTATAAAGAACCAAAGCTGCTCTTAACGCCATTTAACCAATATCTTAATGATATAAATTTGCCCACGCTCTTATATAAATTAAAAGTGGATGGAATGTCACATAGTTTTGAAGATGGTAAGTTAACCATAGAGTGGAAAACAACATTCGGCCAGTCTTCGATTTGTATGGATTCAGAGAAGACAGCTATTGAAAACCCAAGGCCATTAGTTGGTGGCAAAATATTTTTTGATACAAGCGCAATACGATTTGTCAGGATTTTTTCAGCTTCAATTTATTCAATAATAAGTATCTCTTATGCTGACGACTTCTGTCATATCTATCTTAAAAACCATGATACAGCCCATGAGGTTTATCACATAATACTCCATTTTTTGGCGCAAGAGTGTTCGGGGTCAGTATAGTTAGTGCATCAAGAAACAATTTTTAGATTATGATATAAAGCGATTAACAAACCTAATAACAGCTTTCATGGTTAAATTTAGAATATAGGATAGAAATGAAGGATAGAATGTATAAATACATAAAGGCAATGCTGGTTATTATAACCCCTTTTTCATTTATTTATGCTGCTTATGCTGAATCGCCTCCATTGCCACGGAGTGTGCAATTATCTGTATCAGAAATATTTATTGAAAACGAAGATAGTATAAAAAAAGTTATTGGTACAATTCCAAAACCTGCATATTCAAAAGATTATTTTTTAGGAAATTGCGTACTAAATGCTGATAAATCAGAAATACTCATTCTAGAGTTTCATTCGGGTAATACTGCAGGTAATTATAGTGAATTTACAGTTCGAAATAACCAAAATGAAAATGCAAAATGCCTGGAGCCTTTGGCAAAAATTGAACATTTTAAAACTGAAAGTGGTATTCATTTAGGTATCTCACCTAATTACCTATATTCAATACTAGGTAAGCCAAATTTTGTAAAAGAAAAGAAAAAACAGCTTCAAGTAAGATATGTAATTGAAGATGATAAATCATCGTTTTTAGAATCTTACAATATGCCTGTTTATTATGGTGAATATTATTTTAAAGATAATTCATTGCTAGTAATAAAGTTTGGTTTTGAATATCCATAGGTTAATATCAATTACAAACATAGGGAGTATATATACGTGTATCATTGGTTAACAATTCAGATAATGGGGTATGTTGCAGTTGTTGTAGCTATTGGGTTTCTTTTTAAAACTGCGCATATACGGCCAGCAATATTATTTATGCTAAACATTTTTTTTGAGGCGCAGAGTTTTTTATATTCTTATTTGGACAAAAGTGTAGGTGATTTTTCATCCTGTATATCTAATGGGGGGGATTATTTTGGTTGCCTTTCTATATTAGGAAAAATATCCTGGCTTCTAGGTTTTTGTTCTAATCCTGCACTAGCTGCAGCAATTGTCTTACTTGCTATGGAGTTGAAAAATAAAGGCAAAATGTCGCAAGTCTAGCTAAACAAGCAAGATAGCTCCTATCTAGTATTTTAAGAATAAACTACATCAATACAGGCACCTATTATGGCAATACTTGTAAAATCCATGAGAAATACCTTGCTGATAATAATTATGCTGTTTTCATGTACAGCAACAGCAACAGCAACAGCAGAAAATCACGATAAGCTTTTCTTTTATATTAAAGATGAGCAACCAACAAAAGACTCAAAATTTCTGTTATACAGAGGCCAAAAGCTATTTTATCTAGAACCTGCAATCCTTACAGAAAAAGATATAACTACAGCCTACAATAAATACAACTCACATATGGCTATGAATATGACAATAATCAAATTTTCTGATGCCAAAAAGGTGCATAAGGTAACCAAAGATAACGTAAGGAAAACGATAATTCTTGCAGTTAATTCAGAGGTTATTTCAGTTGCCATGTTAATGGCAGAAATAACTGACGGAAAAATAAGTGTTATGGATAATTCTCCAACTACTGATCTGGTTTCGATAATAACCAGAATTACATCAAAGA
>QZLD01000305.1 GCA_004796385.1 Gammaproteobacteria bacterium
ATATGCGTTCTTTTACAGAGGCGTGAACGTCTTGCTGGCTGTTTATGTTTTTCCATTTAAGCGTTGAATTAAGTATAATCACTCCCCTATTTTCAACGAGCGCTTATTATGTTGTCTGTTTTCAAATTTGTTATTGCCTCAATCCTTTTATCTATTGCGATGTTTTCTCTTGTCGCAAGTTATTTACATACCAACGGATTTTATTTCGAGGTTAAAAGTACGGAGCACAAGGTTGCGGAAAAAGCTGATTCATTGCAAACGCCAACAGCAAATAATCAGCTGACCAAATATGCTCGCTGGCAGGATGCCAGTGGTAATATACATTTTACCGATTACGATTTAGTGCCAAAAGGTGTTAATGCTAAGGGCATTAAGATTCTGGATATTACCTCTATTCCGGGTAAGCATATAAACTCTAAAACCAATTACAAGGCGGCAACTGATAACGCCAAGTATCATAAGTCTTCCAATTAAAAACATAGTTTGAGTAACAGCATGGCAGATATTCAAAGTTTCTTTTCTTCTGATTTTAGAGCAAACACTTCGCAACTTAATCTGAAAGGTGTTGTTGCTGAATCACAACCATTGCTGCTGGCAAATATTGCCACTGCCTCTGCTGCGCCGCTTGTGGTAATTACCGCCGACACAGCTTCGGCTTATTGGTTGCAAAGCCGGTTGCGTTTTTTTGCAGATACGCTGGAAATACTTATTTTCCCTGATTGGGAAACGCTACCTTATGATAACTTTTCACCACATCAGGACATTATTTCCGACAGGCTATTTTTCCTTAATCGCGTTCGTAGCCTGAAAAGCGGTATTATCATTATTCCGGTACCTACTCTGATTCAGCGCCTTCCTCCTTGCGATTATGTTTCCGGTAACTGTTTTCACCTAAAAAAAGGTGATGATTTTGATATTACTGCCGCTGCGCTTGATCTGGAAAAATCCGGTTATATCAGGGTGTCGCAGGTTATGGATCATGGTGAGTTTGCTGTGCGCGGCTCTATTATTGATGTTTTTCCGATGGGTAGCAAAAATCCTGTACGGATTGATCTGTTTGACGATTGCATTGAGTCGATAAGAACCTTTGACCCTGAGTCGCAGTTAACCGTTGAAAAGATAGATGAATTCCTGATTCTGCCTGCACGCGAGTTTCTGTTAAATGAGGATACCACTACCCTCTTCCGCAAAAAGTTCAGGGAAGCATTTACTGAAATAGATTACCGCAAATCAGCCCTTTATAACGATATCAGCAATGGCCTGATTCCGGCCGGAATCGAGTACTATCTGCCGTTATTTTTTGAAGAGCTGGCAACAATATTTGATTATCTGAACAGTGATTCTCTTTTTGCCTTTATCTGTGATGTGCCGGAAACTGTCAGTGTGAATCTGGAGGAGATTAACCATCGCTACCGGCAGTTAAATATTGATAGCGATCGTCCGTTACTTTCTCCGGAAATACTCTTTATAGATCAGGATGCTATAGATTCAGATTTCAACAAGCGCACAGTTCTGCGGTTTAACGACCTGAGTCAACAATATCAATCTATTGAATATAAAAGCACAATTGCACCACCGGTTAGGATTCAGGCGCGTCATGAAAATCCTGTATTTAATCTGGAGTCATTTTTAGCATCATTTTCCGGTAAGGTGCTTATTTGCTGTGAAGGCCCCGGAAGACAGGAGTTACTGCTGGAGACACTTTCCAGCTATAAAATATTTCCGAAAAAACTCGATTCGTGGCAAAAGTTTATCGATGGAAAACATGAGCTTGCGATTACAATTTCAACCATTGATTCAGGTTTTGTTTTTGATGATAAGATTGCGATCATTACCGAGGGCGAGCTGCTTGGGCAAAAAACATCTCAGCAAAGACGCAGATCAAAAAGCAATCGCGATAACGCCTTTGCCATTAAGAATCTCTCCGATATCAATTACGGTTCGCCGGTTGTCCATATAGATCATGGTGTCGGGCGCTATATCGGTCTACAGGCATTAACTATCGACGGTACCGAAACCGAATTCGTCACCCTTGAATATGCCGGCGGCGACAAACTTTATATACCTGTATCTTCGTTGCATCTTGTCAGCAGATATAACGGTGCGGTTGAGGAGGCTGCGCCACTACATCGCCTAGGGACAGATCAGTGGGAAAAGGCGAAGAAAAAAGCAGCAGAAAAAATACGTGATGTTGCCGCCGAACTTCTGGAAACATACGCTAAAAGAGCGACTAAAAGTGGCTATCAATATAAGTTTGACCATTCCGAGTACGCCCTTTTTGCAGACTCGTTTCCGTTTGAAGAGACTGAAGATCAGGAAGAGGCGATCAATTCCGTTATTGAATCCATGTCCAGCGATAAACCTATGGATATGGTGGTTTGCGGCGATGTCGGTTTCGGAAAAACCGAGGTGGCGATGCGCGCTGCCTTTATCGGCGTGCAGGGAGGCAAGCAGGTGGCAATGATGGTGCCCACTACCCTACTCGCTCAGCAGCATTATCAGAATTTTAAAGATCGTTTTGCCGACTGGCCTTTCAGAATTGAAGTGTTATCGCGCTTTGGAACAAAATCTGAGCAGAATAAGATTATTGACGACATAAAATCCGGACAGGTTGATATTGTTATCGGCACGCATAAATTGATTCAGAACGATATCAGCTTTAAAAGACTGGGGTTGGTGATTGTTGATGAGGAGCACCGTTTTGGTGTGCGCCAGAAAGAGCAGTTTAAAAAACTTCGTAATGAGGTTGATGTGCTTACTCTTACTGCAACCCCAATCCCGAGAACTTTGAATATGGCGATGTCCGGTTTGAGAGAGCTGGCTGTAATAGCCACTCCTCCGGCTAAAAGGCTCTCAGTTAAAACATCGGTTTCCGAATGGAATAAAAATCTTTTCCGCGAGGCATTTTTGCGCGAGCTTAAACGTGGCGGACAGATATATTTTCTGCATAACGATGTAAAAACCATTGAAAAAACCACTGCCGATCTTCAGGAATTGGTGCCGGAAGCCAAGATATCATTTGCACACGGACAGATGCGTGAGGCTGAACTGGAACAGATAATGTCCGACTTCTATCATCAGAAGTTTAACGTACTTGTCTGCACCACAATTATAGAAAGCGGTATCGACATACCTACCGCCAACACCATCATAATCAATAGAGCTGATAAACTGGGGCTGGCGCAACTGCATCAGCTGCGCGGTCGCGTCGGACGCTCCCACCATCGCGCCTATGCCTATATGATAATCCCATCCCGCTCTACAATTACTGAGGATGCCAAGAAACGGCTTGAGGCAATTGAGTCACTGGAAGATCTGGGGGCAGGATTTATGCTGGCAAATCATGATCTTGAGATTCGTGGTGCAGGCGAACTGCTTGGTGATGAACAGAGCGGCCAGATCAATGAGATCGGTTTCAGCCTCTACACCGAGCTGCTGGAACGTGCAGTTACCGCCCTGCGTAATGGCGAATTGATAGATGTGGAAAACAGCCTCAATATTGATGAAATTAAGGTAGATATCCGAATTCCGGCACTGATTCCGGAGGACTATATCGGGGATATTCATACCAGACTCGTTCTGTATAAACGCATCTCCTCTGCCGAAAACGATGAGGACATAAAACAGCTCAAGATTGAGATGATAGACCGCTTCGGCCTGATCCCGGATCGCGCCGCACGCCTGTTTGATCTGTCAAAGATGAAGATTCAGGCAAGGAAACTTGGAATAAAGCAGATCGACTTTGCTGCACGCGGCGGTTTTATATCATTCAGAACAGATACCTGTGTCGACCCTGTAAAAATCATAAAGCTGGTACAGCATCAGGCCGATCGCTACAGGCTTGAAGGTTCGGATAAACTGCGGGTTAAAATGGATCTGCAAGATCATGACGAGCGTTACGACTTTGTTATGGATATTCTTGCAAGACTTGGTTAAATGAAGATCTATTATTTAGAGTGAACAGTTTAATTTTTAAACTGACTTGTAAAATCCAAGATCAATATCAGCAGAGGAAATTGATTCTCCTTCATTGGAAGTTACCTCTGAACTTTGTTTTACTGTATCGTAGGCGTTTAGTACCTTTACTCCTTCGCGATAGCCAAGGGCAATGGATTTTATCAATGAATCACTGACTTTTTCAGAAACCATACTACTGCTTTCTTGGTCGAATCCAAATAGACGCAAACGTTCAAAAACCGGATCATTACTGTCTATAACCCCATCGTTATTTGAATCATATTTTTTCAATTCTTCAAAACCATTTTCTGCACCATTTTGATCTCCAAAAAGTTCAGTTCCATCATCTATTTTTCCGTTATAATTTTTATCAAGTGCAAGAAATCGATCGTTTCCGGTTATAAAGCTGGTTTTATCAATTACACCATCGCCATTAATATCAAACTCAACACCATTTTCTACGCCTGTGGTTTTAAAGCCGTTGTTGTCCATATCAAACGCTAGCGGATCAGCAATTGTTACATCTTCTGTTTTAACCGATAGTTCTCCTCTCTGGCGCTTAATTGATACAGAAAACTCTCTTTGTTCTGAAGTTGCCGTTTCCGTTTTAATCTCCATACTTATCTCTTTAGAGATAGTCTCGTAGGTATCACTGAATTGTTGTGGAGAAGTTTCCAGATTTTGAGAGGATGTTTCATCTACGGATTTTACTACTTTAGTGCTGAGTTCTTTATTGGCAATAACCTTGGTAAGAACCTGAAACTCTACTGAGTCTTCAACTTGTTTCTGCACCTGAGTTCTAAGGTCGTTACGTTCAGTTTTGGCCGATTCTCTTATAGAAGTTTCAGCGCTGTTAACAATTGAATTCAGATTTAAAAATTCCGCTGCCATATAAATACCCTCTAATGCTTTTTCGGCAACATTCGAGTAAACTTTAACTTTTTGCACATTAAGAGTGATTTTTGTGAACAGATTAATTTCAGTTGCTCCAATGCTTGCTTGCACCGACAAGCATCTACGCTATTTTTTACGGCTATTTTCTAAAGAATCTCTGCTTTTCAGTGAAATGGTTTCTACAGGCGCAATCATTTATGGTGATCGAGAACGCTTTCTCTCTTTTAATACTATTGAGCATCCACTTGTCTTGCAGCTTGGTGGAGATAATCCCGGTGATCTAGCCCTGTGTTCAAAATATATTGAAGAATATGGTTATGATGAGGTTAATCTAAATGTCGGCTGTCCCAGCAGCAGAGTGCAGTCTGGACATTTTGGTGCCTGCCTTATGGCTGAACCTGAACTGGTTGCCAATTGTGTAAAAGCTATGCAGGCTGCTGTAGATATTCCAGTTTCTGTAAAAACCAGAATTGGTATAAATGAGTTGAACTCATATCAGTATATATCTGATTTTATTGAGAAAATGATAGAGGCAGGTTGCTCTGTTTTTTATATTCATGCTCGTATTGCCTTGCTTGGCAAGTACTCTCCAAAAGAAAACCGTGAAAAAACGCCGATAAATTATGAAGCAGTTTATCAGCTAAAGCAGGATTTCCCAGAATCACAGTTTATTGTTAATGGGGATATTATTTCTCTTGATGCGATTGAGCAGCATTTGGATAATTGTGACGGGGTTATGCTGGGAAGATATATTTATAAAAACCCTTATATTCTTGCCGAAATAGAAAAACGTTTTTTTCCAGAAACATATAAACATAAGAGTAGATCTGAGGTTATCCGCGAATTTCTCCCCTATCTTGAAGAACAATTATCTAAGGGAATTTCTTTATATGGTATTGCCCGACATTTGCTATCTTTTTTTCATGGGGTTAAAGGAGCAAAACTATGGCGACGACATATAAGTGAAAATGGCACAAAAAAGAGTGCTGCAGTTGAAATAATTGAAGATGCACTTCAATTTATTGAGGAGGAATAGAACCAGATTGTCTCAACTCAAATATATTAACCGGAGCATCAACAACGTCCGTAGTTATCCTGAAGACGCACAATATCATCTTCCCCAAGATAATCACCACACTGTACCTCAATAATTGTTAATAATTCTTCGCCTGTATTTGTAAGACGATGAACTGCTTCAACAGGGATGTGTATGGAGTCATCAATAGTCATTGTTTTTTCTTGATCATTAACTGTAACCTTTGCCTTTCCTTTTACAACTGTCCAATGCTCGCTTCTATGTACATGCTTTTGTAAAGATAGCGATTGTCCGGGAAAAACATTAATACGTTTTACTTTGTACCCTTCTGCATCCACAATGGTTTCAAATGATCCCCATGGACGACTGGTTTCTCTTTTGAGATCTGCTTCGGCTCTCTGTTTTTCTCTAAGGGTTTCGGTTACTTTTTTAACGTCCTGAGTGCTGTTTTTGTGAGACACTAAAACAGCATCGTCCTCAGTTACTACAACAACATCTTTTATACCGACAATTGCCGTTAATTTATTTGGGCTGCTTACTATGCAGTTTGAAGAGTTAACTGCAATTACATCTCCGGACACCGCGTTATTGCTGCTATCAATAGGATATATATCTTCAAAGGCATCCCATGAACCAATGTCATTCCACTCAAAATCAGAGGCAATTACAGCTACGCATTCAGACTTTTCCATAACGGCATAGTCAATAGAGTCGGATCTCACTTCGGCAAAGATTTTCTCATCAAGATAAACTAAATCGTCAATAACTTTACTGCTGCTCCAGCAAGATTGCATTCGATTGTAAATATCTTCTGAACAACGTTTTAACTCATTCAGAAATTTGCTTGCTTTAAAACAGAACATTCCTGAGTTCCAGAAAAAATCGCCTGAAGCAAGATATTTATTCGCAGTTTCTAAATCAGGCTTTTCCACAAAACGACTAACCTTAAAGCCATTGTCATTTATTGAGTCGCCCTTTTGAATATATCCATAACCAGTTTCAGGAGAATTCGGTTTTATACCAAATGTTACAAGATAATCTGCCAATGCCAACTCTTCGGCCATAGCAACATATTTAGC
Organism: Gammaproteobacteria bacterium; assembly: GCA_004796385.1. Classification (GTDB taxonomy): domain Bacteria; phylum Pseudomonadota; class Gammaproteobacteria; order QZLD01; family QZLD01; genus QZLD01. Next base: position 6,967 of record QZLD01000305.1, read on the forward strand.
AAATTCATTATTATCAGGAATCAGGTGGTCTGCCGGCAATACCAGAATAACGGCGTCTTTGCCATATAATGCAGCAACTTTCAATGCTGCTGCAGCAATTGCAGGTGCTGTATTTCTACCTAAAGGTTCCAGTATGGAAAGATATCTTCCGTTTGAATATTTAGAAAATTCTCTAAAGGTTTGATGGTGATAAGCAGCATTTGTTACTGTAACAATATCGGTTACTCCATTAAGAGCCATGCAGCGAGTATAGGTTTTGCCGATTATGCTTTCTCCGTCCGGCAAGCTCATAAATGGTTTTGGGTCCGATTTTCTGGAAGAAGGCCATAACCTTGTTCCGGCTCCGCCTGATATTACTACAGGAATCAACATCAATATAAAACCTCTTAGTTTTAGTAGGAAAGATATGATTAGTCTTTCAGAGTTATATTTATACTCTGATTAAGTGTAGCACCTAATAACATCTACCAACACTACAAAAAAAGCAAAACCGGATATATTTTAAAGGGTCGCAACTATTGCAATATAGAAGTTCTGCTTTTATATTCTTTGCTGTTAATAAATATTATCAGGAGATTAAAATGTCAGTAAAAAAATCATTAATTTTCGGCGTTATAGCTATGGCAATATCTACCATGGTTTCGGCGCTTCCTTCTGGAGTAGCTGGTTATGGCGTGTATATAAAAAACAGTGAAAAATACCAGCCAGTAACTGCATATGATGCAAATATTGTAAAAATAAAAACAATTAATAATATTCTCAATGTTGATAATAACGGTGTTTCCATAGAGTTATTGATTTACCAAAAAGATTTTGATCAAAGCGCGGTTACATTTAAAAAATCAGATTTTGCTAACTTTGTTAATAAAAACAATCTATCTGCAAATATTGAATCTGTAAAAAATGAAAAAGACCTTTATAGAGTTACTTTCAAAGATTCTTTTAAAAACGCAGCCATTATTTATATAAACAGCCATCAGCTGTTTGGATGGAATCAGGGAGTAGTTGTTATCGGCAATATTGAAAAAGGACTTGAGATAACATTCTCCGATAAAAACAGAACTCCGGCAGATATTCTTCCTGATCTTGAAAATGCAATAGAGGTTTTTCCGAACAATAAAGAATTTAAAAAGATTTTACCAAAAATTCAGAAGGCAAAAATTGAGGTGGAAGCAGAAAGATATTATGGATATGCAGATGAAGAGTGGGAAAAATATAAAAATGCGAAATCACTTAAAGCAAAAATCTCTTTTCTTAAAAGATGCAAAGCATATCTAAATGGATATCTTGAAAATTATCCTAACGAGAAAAGAGCAGATGAAGCGAAAAAGCGCATAGAGACAATAAACAGCAAACTTGAGATATAATAAGTTGTATTAGCCTTTAAATTTAAGAGTTATTTATCTGTACAATACTTGAATAGCGAATCCAAGCAGATTCTGAGATACTTTAACAGATCTCCCCCTCTCTCACTCTTTACTCATAAATAAAAGCCCTGATTGCAATGCACTCAGGGCTTATTGGAAGTAATATTTTATGGAGCAGTTTCTCTTAGCCATACACTAAATAGTCAACTCCGAATCTAAATATCATCAATCTACTTTCTTTTGGTTATACGTCTTAAGCCAAGTAAACCAAAACCGAACAACAATATAAAGGCTGGCTCAGGAACTTCTTCACCACCAGTTTGCTCGAATCCAGCATAACGCACAGACTGCTGAGAATAATTATAAAAACCGAATTGTCCAGCAGTGAATGTGTTATCGTGCACAGTTACATCCCAAAGAGACACTCCATTTTGCAAAATTTCTATATGAATATCTCCAGGGGTAAGATTGAAATCTAAATGAAAGTCATACAACTGACCATCAAGCCACCCTTCAGCAGGACCATGATTCTGAGCCAGAATATCCATATCACCATAGTCAGATCCATTCTCCCAGAATTCAGCCAGAGAAAGATCCGTAAGACCATCACCGGTCGCTCCTGTCATCTTCTTAATGGTCATTCCTTCATTTGCATATGTGCCAGAATAGCTTTGTGAGCCCTGTTTCCAGTCAAACAGATAAAAATTACTGGAGTTCTGATAGCCAAATACAAATCCCATATAGTCATCATCTGAACCTGTCAAAACCTGCCAGGAACCATCCATTGAGTACGAGGTTTGATTTATGTTGTTTAGATAAAAAGATGGGTCAGCATTAATTTGCTGTATAACAGATGTTTTGTCAGCACTTAACTGCCAATTTCCGGCATTTTGCCCACCGGGAAAATTCAGAGTTAGTTCAGACCAACTGGAAAGATCTATTGGATCAGCGTATGAATTAATAGCAAACAACGCCGATACTGCAATAATAATTTTCTTTAACTTCATTGTTTATTCCTTTATTTAAGTCCTAAATACTTGTTTCCACTTCCGAAAAGCATCATTTATACCAACAGAGATAAGGCATTGTAATTTCGTTGTTTTTGTAATATTAAAACAGCCTCTATAACACTAATGTAAAAATACCTGACAGCCTCATTGGTTATATAAATTACTACTTTTTACACAATTTCCATAGGTGAGTAATTACAAGCTTAATTAATGAATAACTGCATCATTAATTATAAAAGGCTCGAAATATTCGAGCCTTATACATAAACAATATGGTTTTATTCTTCCGATGGAACCTCTTCTGTAGCAGGAATATCCAAAAGTTGATTTTTTATTTGAGCTTCCAAGTCCTGAGCTATTTGCGGATTTTCTTCCAGATATGCGGCCGCATTAGCCTTCCCCTGCCCTATTTTTTTGCCATCATGGCTGTACCAAGATCCTGATTTCTCAATAAAACCAAGTTTTACACCAAGATCAAGGATTTCTCCATTACGGTAAATTCCCTTTCCATAAAGGATTTGAAATTCGGCCTGTTTAAACGGAGGCGCAACTTTATTTTTAACCACTTTTACTCTGGTTTCACTTCCGGTAACTTCATCGCCATCTTTTATTGCTCCGGTTCTGCGAATATCCAATCTTACTGAAGAGTAAAATTTAAGCGCATTTCCACCAGTGGTTGTTTCTGGGTTACCAAACATAACTCCAATTTTCATACGAATCTGATTAATAAATATCACTAAGCAATTGGCATTTTTTACATTTCCTGTGATTTTTCTTAATGCCTGACTCATTAATCTGGCTTGTAATCCCATATGCGAATCACCCATATCCCCTTCTATTTCAGCTTTAGGAGTAAGTGCCGCTACAGAGTCAATAACAACAACATCTATGGCTCCGGATCTAACAAGCATATCTGTGATTTCAAGTGCCTGTTCGCCAGTATCCGGTTGTGATACCAAAAGATCATCAACATGACATCCTAGCTTCTCTGCATATTGTGGATCTAACGCATGTTCTGCATCAATAAAAGCACAGGTGGCTCCCTGTTTTTGAGCCTCTGCAATTACCTGTAATGTCAAAGTAGTTTTACCAGATGATTCAGGCCCGTATATTTCAACTATTCTTCCTTTTGGAAGGCCACCGATACCCAAGGCAATATCAAGACCAAGAGAACCAGTAGAAATTGCAGGAATCTTTTGACGAGGAGAATCCCCCATCAACATAACCGATCCCTTGCCGAATTGCCGTTCAATCTGAGTTAGTGCAGCACTTAAAGCCTTCTTCCTATTTTCATCCACAAAACTATCCTCTCTGATATATTCAAAATGAAAACCGATTATACCTTACATAGCTTTAGCAGCAACATAAAGTCACCAACAGAAATTATATATCCAATGGGCTTTTAACTCCTCGTCCTCCACGATTAAGAACATGAGTATAAATCTGAGTGGTTGAAACATCCTTATGTCCAAGAAGCTCCTGAACTGTGCGAATATCATAACCTGATTCCAATAGATGAGTAGCAAAAGAGTGACGCAAAGTATGCGGTGACACCCTTTTCGTAATTCCGGCAAAATCAGCAGCCTTCTTAACTGCACGCTGAATTAACTGCGAATTAACATGATGACGCCTGATAACACCAGCACGAGGATCTTTCGACAAACTTCTCGAAGGAAACACCCAGAACCAACGCCACTCCTCAGCAGCCTTCGGATATTTGGAATCAAGTGCATACGGCATATAAACACCAGCAACACCGTTTTCCCTATCCGTGTCGAAAATAACACGAACATGAGCCAGATGAGCCCTCAACAAAACAACCAAAGACTCAGGCAAAATAGTAACCCTATCCTTAGCCCCTTTGCCGTTCCTTACAACAACCTCAAACCTATCAAAATCGACATCACACACACGCAACCGCAAAAGCTCCAGAACTCTCAAACCACTTCCATAAAGAAACCTCGCCATAAGCAATTGAGAACCTTCCATACCGGAAAACAACAAAGACACCTCCTGTCGTGACAACACCACTGGAAGTCGTTGCGTAACCTTAGACCTGACAACATTAGCAACCCTTGGCAACTCAATTTGCAAAACCTCACGATACAGAAACAAAATTGCTGCAAGA
>QZLD01000337.1 GCA_004796385.1 Gammaproteobacteria bacterium
TATTAATTCGTATTATTTAGATAAATTAATATCTCCTCAGTGAACAATTCCTGCGGTAGTAGTTGTGATAATATCACAGAAAATTATATCTACAGGATCAATATGACAGCCTGCTGTTTTGTCATTTTGCTAAATCCCCAAGGTTATATATTGTTCTATTGGTTCTATAACCAGCTGCACTGTTAGGTCTAAAGAAAAATATTATTTCATTATGGATGTCTAATGAAGGACTGCTCTTCATGAAGTGGATGCCATCAAATGAATAGATCAAATCTTTTGCTATAGATGCATATAGAATATCTCCATCAATTGGCTCAATTTCTTTTGATATTTTAAGATTTTTTACATCAAAAATATAAGCTTTTGTTGGGAACTTACGCCATTTCCAATGTTTTTCTTCAAAAAATACATAGCCTCCTGTCGAGTCAAAACCGTGCAGGTTAAATCTATATTTGCCTTCATTTATTTGCGGTATTTTAAATTCGTTTAGTATTATTCCATTTTTGTCCATTTCATAAAAAACAGTATCATCTCCTTTGTCGTATGAAGATATATAGTTTCCATTTGTATTTAGATGTAATATCCCTCTTTTAAAAGGCACATTTGATATGGTTTTATCAGAGATGTTGTAGAAATAGCTTTTAAGGTTTTGTCCAAGGTAGTGAAAACCGCTGCTGTCTGGAAGCCATACGATCTCTTTTGCAGCCCAATATGTTCTCTCGTCTGAGGGAAGGTGGATCCATCTCTTTTCCTGCATATCATAAACCATTACGGCAGTTCTGGTTTGTAATTTATTTTTATATCTTGAGATGGCGATGTAGCGGTTGTTTGGAGAGCGTACAGGGGGGACTTCCATAACACCAAATCTTGGATCGTCTTGATAGAGCTCACTGTATGGAATTACCCTTCTAAGATCGGTACCATCAATCTTAATTGACCACAGGCCCCTTTCCTTACCAAATGGAGTTTGCCACAAAAATTGTAGGCGAGGCTTGTCGTAACTGCTTTTATCATTAATATCCTCAATCTTTGAATTATCCATATGGTATATGGTTACTGTTTTAGGTTGAGGCTTTAGCGGTTCTTGTTTTTTATCCTGAGCACTGTGAGCTTCTTTGTTAGCTGTTTCTGAATCATCAATGCAACCACTTATTGTAAGCATTAAGAATAGCGACAGCATTAATACTAGTTTTGATAGTGCTTTGCTATGAATAGCGGCTTTTGTGTTTGTGGTTCTTTTGCTTGTGGTTCTTTTGCTTGTAGCTTTGACACTTGCGGTAGTAGGGTATCTCATTCTATTTCCTTCGTACTCAATTCGTGTTTTTTGAATCTATTTGCTTTTTGACTGGAATCTCTTTGGTTTATGGATTTCTGCCTTCGCAGAGCCTGCCCTTGTGTATACGGGCAAATGACGGTAAATTTTGCTGTCTTAAATCTTAACAGCTCGCGGGCTGGTCAGAGCTAAGCGAAGCCCAACTTTTTATTTATCAACATTTTTGAAAATTGGTGGATAATTAATTATTGAACTGTAATATAATGTGAATATATCAGCGTCTATTATAGTTTTTGTGTTATCAGCCCAAAAGTCATGTTTTACTACCCCAATATTATTTAACCAAAAGATTGCTTCATTAGTGTATGGATCAAATATCATTTTTTCTGGACTTTTGTCATGACTTGGATAGGAATAAACCACCTGTCGTTTCTCTGTATCAAGTATTTCTCCAATACCATCACGGTAGTAGAAGAATTTTCCATCTATTGAAAGCTGGTGTAGCTCACTATTGTTGCTAGGGAAATCAATATGCTTAATTATTTTGCCATTAAGATCACTATATTCAAGTCGGGATTGTCGTGAGGCAACAAATGTTTTTCCATTATCTCTAAGGTAAAGTGTGCCGCCTCCAGAATGAACCATTGGTAAATCGGTTAATGTTTTTGTTGCCAGGTTATACTTCTTTAATTCACTATCTAGATAAAAGATTATGTTTTCACTATCAGGTGTCCAGTTAAAGTCAGGGGGGGAGCCTCCATAGGCGATATTCTCTCTGGTCATATTTTTAAGATCGAATAATGCTTTGCATATTCTATTGTCCTCCGTGCACCCTGTCATACTAGCAATAAGATAACGGTTATTAGGAGAGCGCACTGGATTATGGGTCAAAGATGCTTCAAAATCACCAATCAATAGTTCTGTTGGTAGAACCTGGCGCATATCAGTACCATCGAGGTTGACAGATAAAACCATGTGCTTCATCATTTTTTTCCCATTTACTATTTGGTCTGTATACCAGGCAAACATTATCCGTGGTTTTGACCAGAACTCTTTATTATCAAGTGGTTCTTCAAGTTTGTATGCGACGTTGTTCCAGATCTCCCAGCTTTTGAAACGATTTAAAAGTGTTGGATCAGTTATTATATATCTACCATCTTCAGTTTTTGGTAGGTGACTTAGGGCTCTATCTCTGTCAATCTTTTCAAGTTCTTCTTTTGTTAGTGGCGGCGGTGGAACAATTTTATTTTCTTCGCTGTCAGAGCAACCGCTAAATAGAGTAATTGATAAGGCGCAAACGATAAGTAAAAGCAGGGATGATGCTTTTGAGCGGATAGGCAGGCGCCAATTGAATTTACTACCGGCTGTTTGTGGGGTGTTCATTTTTGTCCTCATTTAATAACCTCATTTGTATAAATAGCAATCACACCGGCTCAAAGATCAGCGCCAGATCGCAATTATTACGATCGATAAATAAA
>QZLD01000271.1 GCA_004796385.1 Gammaproteobacteria bacterium
ACTCTTCTGGGTATTGCCATACCGCAACTTGCCCCATGGTGGCTACCTGTTGTCGGTATGATTATGGCAATAGGCATTGCAAAACACCTTTATGGTGGTCTGGGTTATAACCCGTTTAATCCTGCTGCAGTTGGCTATGTGGTTATGCTTATCTCCTTCCCGAAAGAGATGAGCCAGTGGGTCGCACCTGACTGGATGGGACAGTTTGATGCTGGTAACCTGGGCATAATTGATACTCTTAACGCAGTATTCTTCAGAGAATTTCCTGCCGAAAAATCTTTGGATATGCTCACTGGTGCCAGCCCAATTGACCTGATAAAAGGTCAGTTAAAAATGGGCATACCTTTCCCTGAAATATTTGGCGCAACTAAAGATGAAAACCGGGCAGTTCTGGGGATGTTTGTCGGCAAGGGCTGGGAGTGGGTTAATGTAAGTCTGCTGATCGGCGGTATCTACATGATCTACAAAAAAGTGATCAGCTGGCATATCCCTGCCGGAATGCTTGGTTCGCTGTTTATCCTTTCAGGAATCTTCTATCTGACATCCAGCAAAGGTGCTTATATGCCTCCGCACTATCACATATTCAGTGGTGGTATTATGCTGGGTGCATTCTTTATCGCTACCGATCCGGTTACAACTGCCACATCTAATCTGGGCAAACTGATCTTCGGTATCGGAGCCGGAACCATCACATTCCTGATCAGAACCTGGGGCAGCTTCCCGGACGGTATCGCCTTTGCCGTTCTGCTGATGAACCTTTCAGCAGCATATATCGATCACTTCACTGTACCAAAACCTTACGGTTACCAGAAAAAAGCCAAGGGAGATAAATAATCATGTTCGAGAAAATGCTTAAATCTTCCATAATGCTGATGCTATACGCAGTTGCAGGAACAGGAATTGTTGCCGGAACCTATATAGCAACCAAAGACAAGATTGCCGATAACGAAAAGAAGGCCCTTCTGAAAACCATAGGTAAAATTATTGATGGTGATATGTACAATAATGATATCTCCACTGATTTTTACAAAGTTAAAGATGCTGAAGGTCTCGGCACCGATAGTGAGGTTACAATTTATCGTGCCAGAAAAGACAAATCAGATGTTGCTGCTGTGATAAAAACAGAAGCACCTGGCGGTTATGGTGGTGCCATAAAAGTGCTTATTGGCATTAATATTGACGGCACTATCAGTGGCGTCAGAGTTCTTTCACACAATGAAACACCGGGATTGGGTACATTCATTGAAGAGAATAAGAGCTATAAGCCCAATACCATATGGATTAAGAGTTTTGATGGCAAAAGCCTTAAAAACCCAACACCGGATAAATGGGCAGTTAAAAAGGATAATAAAGAGGCGCCTTTTGACCAGTTCTCAGGAGCAACTATTACCCCCAGAGCTGTCGTAAAAAGCGTTAAGAACACCTTGCTCTACTTTACAAAAAATAAGAGCAAGATATTCTCTACTCCTTCAGATAAAACAAATAATGCGGAGGCTAAATAATGGCTAAGTCAAACTATGCTGAAATTGCAGCCAACGGGCTCTGGAAAAACAATCCGGTTCTGGTTCAGGTGTTGGGGCTTTGTCCAACACTGGCAGTTACCGCCTCAATCGTTAACGCCCTGGGGTTATCAATAGCCACAACCATTATCCTTGTTATCTCAAACGTTATTATATCCCTTATCAGAAAGTATATAAGCGAAGAGATCAGAATCCCTGTATTCATCATTGTAATCGCCTCCTTTGTATCAGCAGTTGCTCTGCTTATTAAAGCTTATGTGCCTGCGCTTGATGCCTCACTGGGAATATTTATCCCACTGATAGTTACAAACTGCGTGATACTTGGTCGAGCTGAAGCATTTGCCTTTAAAAATAGTCCCGTTGCCTCTGCAATCGATGGTCTTGCAACCGGTCTTGGGTTTCTGGTGGTTCTTTGCGTACTTGGTGCTGTAAGAGAACTCTTAGGTTCAGGAACTCTTATGGCAGGCATGGATCAACTGCTTGGCAGCTGGGCATCATGCCTGAAAATCACTGTTATCAGCGATTATAAAGGCTTTCTGCTGGCTATTCTGCCACCGGGAGCATTTATCGGGCTTGGCATTCTGCTGGCTATGAAAAATATCTTTGATCAAAAAACTGCGAAGTAATCCATAATTTACACGTCATACCGGCGAACAGACTGTGTCGCAATATGGTTATTTTGAGGAAAAAGTTGAAATTTGCAGAAAGATTGAAGAATTTACCAATATCGTCATTCCTGCGCAGGCAGGAATCCATTTGAATTCAGTTGGCTATGGATTCCCGCCTGCGCGGGAATGACGGAGTACTTTCCTCTCGTTCCCACGCTGTGCGTGGGAATGCAGTTTCAAAAAGTAACAGTGTAGATTATTAGTAATTTGCGAAGTGTAACAAAATCATTAACAGATAATCTGGAGTGATTTTTCTGTTTTGTTTAACGCTTAAATGAATTCCCACGCACAGCGTGGGAACTAGAAAACACTAACCAGACAGTAATGAAAAAGGCAGATATAAAAGAGATATTTGAGCTATTAAAAGCCGATAACCCCTCCCCCACCACAGAGCTGATCTTCAACTCACCATTTGAATTATTGATTGCCGTGATACTATCTGCACAGGCAACAGACACAAGCGTTAACAAAGTAACTCCGGCGCTTTTTAAGGCTGCCGACTCCCCTGAAAAGATATTTAAACTTGGTGAGAAGGGACTGAAACCGTTCATAAAATCCATCGGGCTTTTTAACAGCAAGGCAGCCAATATTATTAAAACCTGCAAAATCCTATCCGAGCAGTTTAACGGTGAAATACCCAACAACAGAGAAGATCTGGAATCCCTTCCTGGTGTCGGCAGAAAAACCGCCAATGTCATCCTGAATACAGTTTTCAGACAGCCGACAATGGCTGTAGATACCCATATATTTCGCGTAAGCCGCAGAATTGGTCTGTCTGATGGCAGCAATGTTCTTCAGGTAGAGAAAGATCTGCTCAAAAATATACCTGACGAATATATGCTGGATGCTCACCACTGGCTACTGCTGCATGGCCGTTATGTATGCACCGCCAGAAACCCGAAATGCGAGGCTTGCATCATCTCAGACTTGTGTATGAAAAGGATTTAGTAACCCATTGCAAAAATAATTTACACTGAGTCTAAAAAAATAATGTCATTCCCCTGTCTGCACAGGGGCAGGCTCTGCGAAGGCAGGAATCCATTTGAGTTAAGATGCTTCACAATTCCGCTCCTCGCCAGCTTTGAAAAAGAACAAAAATGTTAAAGGACTACCAACTATGCTACCACTACTAAGAATTCGCCGCAGTATCAGAAAATTTACCAAGCAGAAAATCGAACATTCTATTATGGATATTCTTTGCGAAGCACTGCTACGCTCGCAATCATCCAGAAATATCAAACCGTGGCACTTTATTCTGATTGACGATAAGACACAACTAAAACACCTCGCAGCAGCAAAAAAGCACGGCTCAGCATTTCTCAAAGATGCTGCCGCTGCCTTTGTGATAGTTGCTGACAACAGTAAATCCGATGTCTGGATTGAGGACTGCTCCATTGCCGCTATGCAGCTCCAGCTGACTGCTGATTCTCTGGGCTTAGGAAGCTGCTGGATACAGATAAGAAACCGCATGGCTACAGAAACCATCACATCGGAAGACTATGTCAAAGATCATCTTGAAATCCCGGAAAACCACTCCGTGCTGGCTATTATTGCTCTTGGTCACCCGGCAGAAACCCCTGCACCACATCCGCAAGACAGTCTTGATTATAGTAAAATCAGTCGGGGACGATTTTTTATTGGAG
>QZLD01000254.1 GCA_004796385.1 Gammaproteobacteria bacterium
ATTTTGTCCATTACCACGCCGGTTTTGGTCATATTGCCGACTCCTTCTTTACAGCATTTATCTCTCTTGCTGCTGCCAGTAAAGCCAGTCGCGAAATAACACCATAGGTATAAAAGCGATTCGGTTTCGCGTTCGGATGTTTCTTGCAATCAGGATTAATACATGACTTGGTAAATGGAAGCGGCTCAAAGTGAGCACCGGGGGCATTCAGATTTTCATGTTCAGAACGGTCTTTATGGACACGGTAGAAACCTCCTACAGCATGATGATCTATATGGTATATAACAGGTTCAGCAACATGCAGATCACCACCAACGGTCTCATTTGTGTAGACACCCTCCTGAATCAGTACGTTTGTAATAGCGTTATTGCCTTTGGAGAAAGCCATTTTTTTACGCTGTTTGCGGTTCAGTGTAGTAATATCTTCTGCTTTTTTAACAGATATAACTCCCATGCCGTAAGTGCCTGAATCTGCTTTTACCACCACAAACGGATCTTTATTAATACCGTATTCCGAGTATTTTTTTTGAATCTTGTTCAGCATGGTTGCTATTTGCTCTTCAATGGCATCGTCACTGCTTCTGTCCATAAAGTTTATTTCACCACAGCCCTCAAAAAACGGATCAATAAGCCATGGGTCGATATCAATCATGTCTGCAAATTCAGCGGCAATATCTGAATAATGCCCAAAGTGAGTTGATTTAAGGCGAGAGTACCAGCCAAGTTGCGGCGGCGGCAAAATAGTATGCTTAACCGTTTTAAAAATCTCAGGAAAACCGGAAGAGAGGTCGTTATTAAGCAGAACCAAACAAGGCGAAAAATCACCTGCACATATCCTGCTTTCGCAAATCCGGGCAACCTCAATAGGGATTTCTGTTTCGGGAATAAATTCCGGCATATCCTCAATCTTATCGATAGTCGCTACTTTAACCTCATAGCCTGAATTTTTGATCAGACAGTATAGTTTGGCGAGGTTTTTGAAATAGAATAGATTTCTGGAGTGGTTTTCAGGGACAATAAGAACCTTTCTGGCATCCGGGAATCTTCTTTCCAGAACCGTCTGAATGGCCTGAATTACCAGTGGGTCAAAATCGGGGTTTAAGTTGTTAAACCCTGCCGGAAAAAGATTGGTATCTACAGGAGCCAGTTTGAACCCCGCATTTCTTAAATCGATGCTGGCGTAAAACGGAGCCGGGCTTTTATGCCACTCGTGTCTGAACCAGGTTTCAATATTACTCTGTTTCTCAAGAATTGTTTTTTCAAGAAATTCAACTGATGCTTTACATGTTTTGCTAAGAGAGCTGTCAGTAACAGACACGGGTTTTCCTTAATACAGATTAATAGTGATAGAGATAATAGCAAATATTCACTATCATAAAAAAAGAATATCTAATGAATCCTTTTTTTATAGTTTAATCAGAGGTATAAAAAGATAGGCGCTGAAGATATTGCGGTGCAGCGTGTTTTAAACCAATTTCATGAGAGGTTATATTTAATATGACGGGTTTACTTTTTCTCTGGATTGTCCATACTATCTATGGTAAATAGTTTATGTTAAATGGTGTTATGAATTCGAAGGTTAACTAGATTTAGATCCGGGGGACTCGGTGGAAGAAGAATCAAAAGAAGGGATATTTGCTGATTTGAAAGTTATGGTAATTGATGACAGCAAAACGATAAGAAGAACGGCAGAAACATTATTGCGAAAAGAGGGCTGTGATGTTGTTACCGCAACAGATGGCTTTGAGGCTCTGGCAAAAATTGCCGACCATCAGCCCGGAATAATATTTATAGATATTATGATGCCCAGGCTTGATGGTTATCAGACATGTGCCCTGATAAAACATAATCAAATGTTTAAAAATACACCGGTTATTATGCTATCAAGTAAGGATGGTCTTTTTGATCGGGCTCGAGGGCGTATAGTTGGATCGGAGCAGTATCTGACCAAGCCTTTTACAAAAGAAGAATTACTTAGTGCAATAAAAAGATATGTAAAGAGTGCCGCCTGACGGATTTAGGGTGGTCTTTTTGGTTTTACAATACAGATAATAATTAGATTAGGGAAAACAGGAAGTAATAAATGGCGCGTATTTTAATAGTAGATGATTCCCCAACAGAAACACATGTGATCAAGACCATGCTGGAGAAGCACGGCTATGAGACAATGGTTGCTGTAAATGGTGAAGAGGGAATAGAGAAGGCCAAGCAGAGCTCACCCGATCTGGTTTTAATGGATATCGTTATGCCGGGAATGAATGGTTTTCAGGCAACCAGAAAACTGAGTAAAGATCCGCAGACTTCGACTATACCTATAATAATCGTAAGTACAAAAGGGCAGGAGACCGACAGGGTCTGGGCAATGAGGCAGGGCGCAAAAGATTATATGACCAAGCCTGTAGTTGAGTCGGAGTTACTGGATAAAATAAGTAATGCTCTGGTTAACTAAACCATATCTAAAGCTTAAAAAATCGGTTTGCAGAATAATAATGTCAGGGAAATCCAAAAAAAAGAAGCAGATATCTCCATTTTCAGTCCTGAAAGAGATTGAACGAAGCTGTATTGCTAAGGATGTAGGGTTACCGATTCAGGAAGAGATTCGTGATCAGTGGAGTGGTATTTCTTTTAAAATTGATCAACAACAGTTTGTTGCCGGGGTTGGAGATGTTTTAGAAATATTGCAAATGCCGGAACTGTCAAAAGTGCCGAGATCATGTTCATGGATGCTTGGAATAGCCAATATTCGCGGAAATTTATTGCCGGTTATGGATTTAAAATCATTTTTAATTAATGAAACTACAGTATTAAACCGCAGGAACAGGGTTCTTGTGGTTAATACTAAAGGTGTTATGACTGGGTTGCTTGTTGATGAATCAATGGGAATAAAAAAATTTTTTATAGATAATCATATAGCCATAGTTTCCGATGTTCCTGACCAACTTTCCGGTTATGTGAATGGTGGTTATAAGGATGAGCATGACAATATTTGGTTTAAATTTAATATGCAGAGCCTATCTGAGAAACCACTGTTTTTTAGGGCAGCAATCTAAAAGGCAAAGCAGTAAAAGGCGAAATAGATAGACTTAAGGGTTACGGTTTAAAATAAATCGTGTAGTAATAAACAGGTTGGCCGCAGGGCCGCATAAACTATGGAAGTCCTATTGGAGGGAAAGGCGGAATGACAGTCTCTCAGAATAAACAACATTTGAGTGTTTCCGGTGCAGGGTCAAGGATAATAGGTTGGGTTATTACAATCTTGTTTATTATTGCTATGGCGCTCTGTTTTTTCTATGTCAGCTATTACAGCAATCATGACAGGGAATATGTGCGTCATGGTGCAGCAATCAGAGTGTTATCGCAGAAGATAGCGAAGAATGCTAATGGCACCTTTGCCTCTAATAATAATCCAGATCATTTTGATTTACTTGATAAGTCCAGTCGGTCTCTTAGAGCACACCTTATGGCGTTGCAGGATCCAACGAGGCTTGCAGGTGATAATGCAAAGTTCGATTTGCTGTATGGAGAGATGACTCAGTCGGAAGGCGTAAGTGGTTCGGTAATTACCAAAGAGTCTTATCGCAGCTTGATTCGCTCATTGCCGCCAGCTGAAGCGGCGGGAAAGAAGGTTGCTGAAATATTGCCACAGGTTGTGCTGAGCTGGGATGGAATGAATAAAGATATAAACAGAATTCTAAGTAAGAGGGATTCTGTAATAGATATCAAAGAAAATGCAGATGATATCAGAGTCGGTATGCCTTCCATTCAGCAAAGGAGTCAGGAACTTGCGGAAAGAATGATAAGAATTGGTTCCAGTAGCAGGCATGTTCATCAGGCAACCATGATGAATTATTATTCAGAACAGATTCTGAAAAATATTGGTGATATGCTTTCTATTCAATCTTCAAAAGTGGAGGCATCTTCCAGATTGGAAAAATCCAGAGAGGACTTCATTAAAGCTATAACATCTCTAAGAGATGGAAATCAAAATCTAGGAATAACAAAGATATATGATGCCAAAGCAATAGAGATTCTCGATAATATATGGAAAGACTATGGGGTTTTGGATCGCATGTTGTTGAATATGCTCCCGGCAGAAGAGGGGTCAAAAGAGAAAAATAGCAACAACAAAGATTTTTCTGATGTAAGAGATGCTGCAAATAGAATTTCCAAGGCATCAAATGAACTTCTTGCCAGATGTAACAGATTGGTGATGGTTTTTGAAAACCTTAAAAACGAAAGAGTGATAAAAGAGTGGTACGGCATGGTTTTTGGTGCACTATCACTGTTAATGGTTGTTCTTATGGGAGTTTTATCTCGTCGTGAAGCCAGAGTCAGAATTGAAGAGGCAGTTAAGCAGAAGCAGATTACTGATGAAGAGACAGAGCGTAATCAGCAGGCGATTCTTGAATTACTTGATGAGATGCAGGGACTCTCTGAAGGTGATCTTACATCTCACGCTTCTGTCGGAGAGGCATTTACCGGCGCAATTGCCGACGCCTTTAATTCAGCAATAGATGCGCTAAGAAAATTGGTTATGACCATTAATGATACATCAGTGCAGATATCTTCGGCTGCTGAGCAAACGCAGCAGACGGCTATGCACCTTGCAGAAGCCAGTGACCATCAGGCGCATCAAATCACTGGCGCCAGTGCAGCTATTAACGAGATGGCGGTTTCCATTGATCAGGTATCGAAAAATGCTGAAGAGTCCACTCTGGTTGCACAGAAATCGGTGGATTTGTCGGTTAAAGGAGCAGAAACAGTTCGTAAAACTATTAACGGTATGGACTCTATAAGAGAGCAGATTCAGGAAACATCCAAAAGAATTAAAAGGCTTGGCGAGAGCTCGCAGGAGATTGGAAATATCGTTGAGCTTATTAATGATATTGCGGATCAGACCAATATTCTAGCTCTTAACGCTTCAATTCAGGCAGCAATGGCTGGTGAAGCGGGGCGTGGTTTTGCAGTAGTTGCCGATGAGGTGCAGCGACTTGCGGAACGTTCCGGTAATGCTACAAAACAGATTGAAGCACTGGTTAAAACGATTCAGACAGATACCAATGAAGCAGTTATTTCAATGGAGCAAAGTACTGCTGGGGTGGTTGCCGGAGCGAAACAGGCAGAATCTTCCGGTGATGCTTTGCGTGAGATAGAGAGTGTTTCTACCCATCTTGCAAATCTAATTCAAAATATTTCGCAAGCAGCAAGGCAGCAGGCAAATGCTGCAGCTCAGATATCAGATACCATGAATGTTATTCAGGAGATTACATCGCAGACATCTGCCGGAACCAATGAGACAGCAACTTCAATTGGTAATCTGGCAGATTTAGCTAATGATCTCAGGGAGTCAGTAGCGGGATTCAAGTTACCGGAATAAAGATATGGTAATAGGAGCGAGTGGAAATTCAGCAAACTTTGCCTCTTGGAAAGGGCTGGAAACTCCGCCCGAGATGGATGAAAGGCAGTTTAGTCAGTGGACGGCACTGTTACGTGCAAAAACTGGAATGCGTCTGAGCAAAGAGCGAAAGTCTTTTCTCATTACAAGCCTTAATCTGAGAATGCGAGAGATTGGTTATCACAATTACCAGTCATATTATGAGTATCTTCAGTCCGGAAAGGCTGGGAAATTAGAATGGACAGCTCTTGTAGATCGTCTTACTGTTCATGAAACTCGTTTTTTTAGAGACCAGAATGCAATGGCATTTCTGGAAAGCGAGTGTGTTGAAATACTTTCACAGGATAATAGTGAATTACAGATATGGAGTGCGGGATGTTCTACGGGTGAAGAGCCCTACTCAATAGCTATGTTGGTTGAGAGCCTTTTGGAAAAACAACATAAAAAAAAGTACTACGGAATTAGTGCAACGGATATAAGTTTAATGTCTTTAGCGAAGGCCAAAAGAGGAGTCTTCAATAGAAAAAGACTAGAGCAAGTACCGGATGAAATGGTTTTTGAATACTTTGAAGAACAAAAAAATCTGCAATACAAGGTAAAAGACAGAATAAAAAGTAGAATCTGTTTTGCTCAGATGAATATCCTTGATTGCGCGACTGCCCGTCTTGGAAAAGCAGATGTAATATATTGCCAGAATCTTCTTATTTACTTTGATCAGGATAAAAGAACAGAAATACTCAATGGTATGGTAATTCATCTCAAGCCGGGAGGTGTTCTTATTCTTGGACCCGGAGAGGTTATTGAATGGAATAATCCATTGGTGAACAGAGAAAAACATAACAAGGTACTTGCCTACCGAAGGTTAAAGAACAGCTAGGATGCACATTCATGAGTATTGGTGAAGATATAGATCACAGCACCCTTAACTGGGTAAAAGAAGAGTTGGATGAAACCCTGAAGCAGGCAGGGCAGGCACTGGAGATTTATACTGAAGATCCTGCTGATTTTACTCAGTTGAGATTCTGCTCAACTTATCTCCATCAGGTTTACGGAATTCTGCAGATGCTCGAACTGTATGGTGCGGGGATGCTTGCAGAAGAGATGGAAAAGCTTACGCACTCGCTAATAGATAATCAGGTAAACAAAAAAGAAGAAGCCTATGAAATATTGATGAAAGGCATAATCAGTCTTTCCGATTATCTTGAACGAATTCAAGGTGGTTATAGAGATATACCTATACTTGTATTGCCTTTGCTTAATGATATGCGGGCTGTGCGGGGCGAAAATCTTCTTACAGAAAATTCATTTTTTTCTCCACAATTAATTTCAGAGCATGAACAGTTTTATAGCTGCCAAGGTTTGGGGCAGGTAGATAAAATAATAAAAAAGGCCAGGCATTCGTATCAAGTTGGTTTGTTGGGTGTTATTCGAGGTAAGGATGCAGCAAAATCATTAAAGACTCTTCATGCGGTTATGAAAAAGCTGGCAGAGGTTGCTACCGATGATAAGCGAGGCTTGTTATGGTGGGTATCTGAGGCAATGCTTGAAGCAATAATTGAAGGTGCATTAGAAGCTGGTACCTCAGTAAAAATGCTTTTGGGACAAATAGACAGGCAGCTGAAAAATATTATTGAAGAGGGTGAAATTCTTCTTGAAAAAGAACCGCCGGAAGATCTGATTAAAAATATTCTTTTTTACATAGGTAGAACCAGATCCGAAAGCAAGCTGATAAAAGAGGTTCAAGAGCGATTTGCACTTCAGTCTTTATTGCCGGATGAACAGGAAATTATCAAAGCCAGAGAGGGGATATCCGGGCCGACAAATGAAATGCTGCTTAGTGTTTCTACGGCCGCAAAAGAAGATATAGCGGAAATAAAAGATGCTCTTGATCTTTATATCAGGGGAGGCATGAGTCAAACATCAAAGTTAGATGGAATTCCTGAAGAACTAAACAAAATTGGAGATACTATCGGTATGATTGGCCTTGGCGTTCCAAGGCAATTGGTAAAAGAAAAGTCAGAATTTATTAAAAACATATTGAATGGTGTAAAAAGCGCGGCAGAGCAGGAGATCTTTGATATTGCTGGAGCTCTTCTTTATGTTGAGTCTGCACTTGATAGTTTGGCTCATCAGACTCAGGTTGGTACTTCTCTTGATGATGTAGAGGCATTTGAGCGGTCTGAGCAGGATAGTGTTGAATTCGTTCAGCAGGAGCTTGCCGAGTTTGAATATGATAAGGTCTTTATAGCAGCACTTAAAGAGGTTCTTGCCGACATTACACTTGTAAAGGAAGCGATCTCGGAATTTGTTAAAAATAATAATTTTGATCTTCTTGCCGAAGTGTCTCAGGTATTTAATCGTGTTACAGGGGCTTTAAAAATATTGCAGATGCAGAAGCCTGCCGATTTGCTTTTTCTTTGCGGACAGTACCTGACAATAGATATTATTGAACCGAGAACGGTTCCTCCAACTATTGATGTCGAAATTCTTGCAGATGCAATTACCAGCGTTGAATACTTCCTTGAGGGACGAGCAGATAAAACTGGAAGTAACGAAAAAGTTCTTGATTTTGCAATTCAAAGTGTTGGGGTCTTAGGGCATCACTATATTGATGAATCTCAACAGCAGCAATCGATTGCCATGGAAGAGACAGATAGTAAAGTTGAGTTGACCGGAGATCCTGATTTTATAGAAGTTATAAAAAGAGAAAAGCAGTCAGAATCAATACATGATAGTGAGCAATTAGTTGAAGGAGTTAAGTCCGATGAGAAAATTGCAGATGCTCATGACGATTTTGTTGACATAAGAGCTGCATATAAGCCTAAAGCTGAAGCAGAAATATCACTTGTTGATCTCCCTCCATTATCTGCAGATTCCGATCCTACTATTCTTGAAATATTTATGGAAGAAGCGGATGAATTGCTCGAAGATTTTAATCAGACACTGCCGGCATTTATTGCAAATACAGATGATCAGGAATTGTGTGCAACAATAAGACGAATTTTTCATACATACAAAGGTAGTGGTCGTTTAGCAGGAGCTAAACTGATAGGGGAATTTGCCTGGGCTATTGAGCAGGTAATGAATAAAGTTCTTGATGGTATTATAACCACAGATAACAATGTTACCGATTTGCTTGGATTAGTGCAGAAAATAATGCCGGATTTGATTGCCCAGATTAAAGGTGAGCAGAATGTAAATTTAACAGTACTTCCGGAAATTGCATGGAAAGCCGAGGTATTGAAAACACCATCAAGACACTCCGAACTGGCTAGCGGATATAAGGGGCAAGAGGAAGAAAAACAAGTTGTACAGGACTCTGATTTTATTGATATCAGAGCAGAAGAACCGCAGGCAGAGGCAGAAGAACCGCAGGCAGAG
>QZLD01000039.1 GCA_004796385.1 Gammaproteobacteria bacterium
CTGCTTCATTCAGTTACAGCATTGCTTTATCTGCAGGTGGAGTCGATAACTCCGGTAGTTTATCTATTCAGGTTAATGCAGGGGTTGGGGCATGTATGTGTTTTTACTCCGCTTTTTGTTGAGGTTGGCAAGATAATACCCGATAGATTCAAAGCGCGCGGCATTGGATATTTCGCTGTTGCTATACAGTTTGGAACAGCATCTGGTAGTGCTGTTGGAGATTATGTTATTAAAAACCATGACTGGAAAACATATTTTATAACAATAGCAGTTATTACTTTTGTTTGTGCTTGCGTTTGTCAGTTTATAAAAGGTGAAAGCGGTAGTGGTAAAGAGAAACAGGTAAAAGATAGTGGTAATAGCTACGTTGCAAATATGAATCTGGTTTATGGTGGATTGATAATGATCTTTGTTTTAGGAGCAGTATTCGGCACTATACTGCAGTTTGTTCCAACATATTTCGACAAGTTGTTAGATACAGGAATAATAGAAAAGGAGATCTCCTGCAAACTGTTTCTTACATCAGGTCTGTTTACGGTGGCAATGATAAGAATAATCGGAGGAGGCATTACCGATGGCAGGCACAGGGATAGAGTAGTTATCTTTTGTCATATCGGATTAATGCTTACACTGTTTTTGATAACGCTGATTCGATCTGGTGGCTTTTCACTGTTTGTCTCGGTGATATTTGGTTTGTCATATGGTCTGCTTTATCCGACAACCAATGCTATGGTGTTGACAAACAGTAAAGAGAGTGTTCGAGGTAGAGTTTCCGGGCTTTTAACTATGCTTTTTGAGGCAGGTTTCAGAGGTTTTGCTCTAATTGCAGGTGCTGTTGTTGGCGCTGCAGGATATTTTTCAATGTTCTACTTTTTGTTGGCGTTTTATGTGGTTGGGGTGTTGCTGTTTATGTTTTTGCAATATAAAGGCAGATTTTTTCTAAGAGGTAGTTATGAAAATTAAAAGTGTTGATTATTCATATGCAGGAGTTGAGCGTAAAATTTATTACAGATTCTGGGAAAACAGGAATAGTAAAAGGGCTCTGTTTTGTCTGCATGGGGTTACCAGAAATTCACGGGATTTTATTTTTCTTGCTGAAAGACTGTCTGAAACCCACACCGTTATTTGTCCTGATTTTCCCGGAAGAGGTTTGAGTCGGGATGTTAAATCGCTTGATGATCTGGCTCTTGATCATTATGAGGCATCTGTTGTGGCGATAATCAATGAGTATGGTTTTCGCAGCATTGATGTTTTGGGAACCTCAATGGGGGGGATGGTAAGTATCAATCTGGCCTCAAAAAACAATTCCCCAATCAGAAGACTTATTCTTAATGATTTGGGGGCATTTGTGCCTCTAAAGATTTTTCAGGCAATTGCAGTGCATGAACATGATAAGCCGCAGCTATATCCGGATTTTGATACGGCACTCGATTTTCACAAACAGAATTGTGCCGGTTTTGGCCCCATGAATGAGGAGCAGTGGCGGGAGTTTACCCTGGCAGGAATGAAGCAGAATGATAATGGAGAATATGAGTATGATTATAACCCGATGGTGCATGAGAAAATTCTAAGCCATACGCCGAAAAGTGATCTTGATTTATGGCATTTGTGGGAGCAGATAGAATCTCCGGTGATGATATTGCGTGGTTCAGAGTCTTATGCTCTTACGCGGGAGGTTGCTGAGGAGATGCAAGAGCGTGGAGGGCAGGTAAAGCTTGTTGAATTTGAAGGAACAGGTCATGCGCCTAATCTAATGAATCAGGGGCATGCAGATATTGTTAGAGATTGGTTGTCAGGTAATTCTGATTGATCAATATTTCTGCGCCGATTATGCTTAGGTGATTATCATCAAAGTAAAGAGCTTTGTTGTTAATTGCGGCTGGGCAGAAACTTTCGTTGCAGAATATCTTTAATGGCTGGATTTTATGTAAGTTGTTTGATGGTTTAAGGCTATCCATCTTGTTAAGAATAAATCTGTTTCGTTTTAGATAGTCATCAATTGAAATGGATTTTTTTAGGTCGATAGTTGTTTTACTGCTGAAAATGGAAAACGGAGCTGTTGCCTTATAGATATCAATTGGGAGTTCCGGTATTGGATAGAGTAAATAAATCGTTTTACCTGATTTTTGCAATCTTTCAATAATGCTGTAAAAGCTACTCCAATAATTTTCTCTTTTATCTGCGGTAATATGTTCAAGATAAAATGTGTGCCTGAAACCAAGAAGGATATTTTGTATTTCTTTGTTTTTCTCCAGAAATTGAACCGATTCATTTAACCAGGCAGAGCAGCCTGAGTTGTCTTTATTTAAAAATAACTCAGGTGAGCAGCCGCTGAAAGTAAGATGTATAACTCCTTTGTTATCTTTTCTCAGTTTTTTTGCCAAAGCAAAGGTTGGTTCAATTATATGGCTATCTCCAAACCCCGCCCATGATATGTTGTTGCCGAAATAGCGGCATGCGGCATCCGGTTTTAGATATTTTTTACCCTTTGTGTGGCATGTTTCTCTTTTAGGGCTGTGTTGAATATTTGCGGTTATTGGCGATTTCGGGAAACGGTTGGGAAAGCCATTAAAGAGGTGTCCGCTAACTCCGGTTGTAAGAATTGCAGCAAGTGAAATGGCGGAGTATATAAATATCTTTTTAGCAGGGATTGCATCGCGATCGCGGAATGGTGTCTCTATAAATTTGTAGTTCAGGTAGGCAAGTATTCCGGTGATTGCAATTGCCGTGGCAAAGAGTATTTGAGACGGTTCTCCGATGGTTTTTAGCCTTAACAAGGCAAATAACGGTTGGTGCCATAGATAGAGGGAGTAGGAGATAAGTCCGATAAAAACAAAGATGCGATTTGACAGGATACGTCCAATAGAACAGTTGCCATCGCAGAAGGTGATGATCAGGGCGGAGCCAAGCACCGGAGGAATGGCAAAGATTCCGGGAAATGGAGTCTCCTTGTTGTAAAAAACTATGGCGGCAATAATCATGGAGATGCCGATAATGCTTGCAGCTTCTTTTGCAATTGCCGATCTCTGTAGCTTTTCTCTATTAATAAAGGCAATCAGTGAACCGCAGAATAGCTCCCAGGCGCGACTGAATATCAAATAAAAATTTGCATTGGTATGCTCATTTACCGAAAGGTAGTGGGCCAGTATTAAAGACGCAATCAAGAGCAGGCCGATTAGTGTGGTTAGAGATC
Organism: Gammaproteobacteria bacterium; assembly: GCA_004796385.1. GTDB lineage: Bacteria > Pseudomonadota > Gammaproteobacteria > QZLD01 > QZLD01 > QZLD01. The sequence goes on from QZLD01000039.1 coordinate 3,194, forward strand.
TTCTGCCGATAAACCATAGCACAGCAAGCATAACCGGAAAGAAAATGTAGTACTGCTCCTCAACGGCGAGACTCCATGTGTGTAACAGTGGTTTTTCGTCAGTTGCAGTATCGAAATAACCGCTTTTCATATAAAAGAAGATATTGGATGAGAAGGTTGCAACCGAAATAAGGCTTTGAGAATAATCTTTAAACAGGTTGGGAGGAACTAAAGTTAACGATGTTAATGTGGTTGCGGCAAGAACAACGCTAAGGGCGGGAAGTATTCTGCGAGCGCGTCTTTCATAAAATCTTACAATAGAGAAGTCATTGTTTTTAAGCTCTTCAATAATAATGGATGTGATCAGATAGCCGCTGATAACAAAGAAGATATCTACACCAATATATCCGCCGCCGAAGCCGATTGCGCCGGCGTGAAAAAGGATAACCGGAACAATTGCTACTGCACGAAGTCCATCGACCTCTCTTCTGTATTGCATTGTCGGTTATTTTGTTGTTAGAACCTGCATAACCTCAGCGTATTTTGCAGCGGTTTTGTCAGATATATCCTGAGGTAATTCAGGTCCCGGAGCAGTTTTGTCCCAGTTCAGAGTTTCCAGATAATCGCGGATAATCTGTTTGTCAAAACTTGGAGGATTAACACTGGGCTGGTGTTGGTCTGCCGGCCAGAATCTTGAAGAATCCGGGGTCAGAACCTCATCTATCAAATAGAGTTTGTTGTCGTCATCAAGGCCGAACTCAAACTTGGTGTCGGCAATTATAATGCCTTTTGTCAGGGCGTATTCAGCTGCTTCACTATATATCTTAAGGCTGATGTCTTTAACCTTTTGCGCCAGATCTTTACCAAGAATATCAATGGTTTTTTCAAAAGATATATTCTCATCATGGTCACCGACAGCCGCCTTGGTGGATGGAGTAAATATCGGTTGTGGTAACCTGTCAGCCAGTTGTAATCCTTCCGGTAGATTAATGCCGCAAATGGCCCCTGTTTTTTGATAATCTTTCCAGCCTGAGCCGATGATATATCCACGAACAATAGCCTCAACAGGTAGCGGTTTTAGTTTTTTGACAATAATGGAGCGACCTTCTGTCTGCGGCAATTCATCTGCACTTAAAATATCTTGCAGGGAAATATCGGCGAGGTGGTTGTCTATTATCTTTTTTGTCTTTTCAAACCAGAAATTTGAAACGCTGGTCAGTACCTTGCCTTTTTCCGGAATGGGGGTCGGCAGAATTACATCGAATGCCGAGACTCTGTCGGTTGTGATAATCAGTAGATGGTCGTCATCTATATCATAAATGTCACGAACTTTGCCTTTGTGTATTAGTGGCAGTGAATTGATAGATGTTTCAAGAACCGCTTTCATAGTTTCTCCGGAAAATAATAATCAAAACAGCCGCGTATTATACTGAATTTTTAATATCCTCCCAACTTATTCCAAACTTTTGCAAATATTTTCTTAGTCTGTCTGAATCGTTGGGGGTTGATTTTGCTTTGCGGCTAAACGCATAAAGTTTTCTTCCTGCTTCAGCCATTGAATTAGAGCTTTTGCATATATTAACTGCATAACTTAATTGAATTTGATCGAATGGGTCAAGATCTTTGGGAATTATATGGATATCTTCTAAATGGTGAGTTCGGTTCTCTTTTTTGTGATACCAGATTTTATTCAGCCTTTCAATTTCTGTATGGACTGTTTTTAAGTCGATTCTTCCTCCTGGGGCGAGAGTTGCCATTCTTGTAATACTGGCGTTTAAATCGCGAAAGTTAGATGACCA
>QZLD01000118.1 GCA_004796385.1 Gammaproteobacteria bacterium
AGATACTACTTTGGGGTTAATGCTGGAGGCTCAGAAACGCGGACATGAACTCTACTATATGACTATCGCCGATATCTATCTGAAAAACGGTATTGCATTCGGCATGGTCCGCAGAATTGAGGTATTTGAGTCGGAAACCAACTGGTTTAAATATAGATCCGGGTATTATGAAATAGAACTTGGCGAGCTTGATCTGATTCTTATGCGTAAAGATCCGCCGTTCAACGACAACTATATCTATATGACATACGTTCTGGAAAAGGCTCATACGGCAGGTTGCAAGGTAGTTAACAATCCGGTTTCTGTAAGAAACGCCAATGAGAAACTTATGGCAACTCATTTTCCGCAGTGCTGCCCTCAAACCATAATTGATTGCAATCCTGACAGAATTAGAGATTTCGTGAATAAATATGGCGAAGCTGTTATTAAACCTTTGGATGGCATGGGTGGCAGCTCCATATTTAAGCTGGAGAGGAACGACAAGAACACTAACGTTATTATTGAAACGGTAACTCAGCAATTCACCAAGTTTGTTATGGTGCAGGAGTTTATTCCTGAAATAAGCGATGGTGACAAACGCATTCTGATAATTAATGGAAAACCTGTACCTTATGGTCTTTCAAGAATTCCTGCCGATGGTGAGTTTCGCGGCAATCTGGCTGCCGGCGGACGTGGCGAAAGCCGTGAACCAACAGATAAGGAGTTATGGATTTGCGAGCAGGTTATCCCCGAACTTATCAAAAGGGAGCTGCAATTTGTAGGTATTGATGTAATCGGCGGCTACCTGACTGAAGTAAATGTAACCAGCCCTACCTGCATGAGAGAGATTGAAAGTGAGAGACAGATAAATATTGCCGGTGATTTTTTTGATGGAGTTGAAACAGAGATATGAAAATCTACCTGAAGAAAAACATCCTGATTCTATTTATTGCATTTCTGCTTAACTTTAACTGTCACGCTTCTGCCCAGATTATCCATGACCGTTTCATTAACTTTGGTACTGAGATAGATATAAAAATCAGCAACTCTTCTGCTGAAGATGCCAACGCCGCACTAAAAGAGATTCGTTCCAGATTCAATGAACTAAATGACAACCTTAATCCGTGGACACCCGGTAATCTCTATTCACTGAACAAGGCAATATTTCATGGAGAGAAGGCGCAAACCAGTGCCGACATTATCTATCTGATAAAGGAGTCACAACTGTACAACGAACTCTCTCTGGGAAATTTTGAACCGTCATTGGGAAAACTAACAAAACTATGGGGCTTCGATAACGCTGCCAACAAAAAACAAATTCCTGACTCAAAACAGCTATTGACGATAACCAAGACCAAGCCATCTGTAAAAAATTTAACGGTAATCGGTTATGAGGTTTCATCTTCAAACAATCTGGTTCAGCTCGATTTCGGCGGCATTGCCAAAGGGTTGGCAGTTGATATAGGCATACAAATTTTGCAAAAACATAACATCCATAACGCCACAATAAATGCCGGAGGCGACCTCAAAGCCATCGGCATGAATGGCAAAAAACCCTGGACAATCGGCATCAGCAACCCTTTTGGTGAAGGCGCTATGGCAACAACCGAGGCAAAATCCGGCGAGGCAATTTTTACCTCCGGCAACTATGAACGTGCTTTTAAAAAGGGCAATAAGATTTATCATCACATCATTGATCCGGATACAGGAATGCCATCTACAAATGCTGTATCATCTACTGTAATCACCAAATCCGGCGCCAAGGCAGATGCCGCAGCCACTGCACTTATGGTCGCAAAACCATCTGAATGGGTGGCAATTATCAATAATATGCAACTAAAATATGTAATGCTTGTAGATAAAAACGGGCAGATTTTTATGACGCCGGAGATGAAAAACCGCACTGTTTTAAATCTTGAATCAGCTCCGGCAGTTATAATTCTTCAAGAAGATAAGACTCAGGAAAAGTAAAGATGGCAGGCAGAATCCCTCAGGTTTTTATTGATGATCTTATCTCCAGAGTCGATATTGTCGAGCTTATCTCACAGCGAGTGAAGCTAAAAAAAACCGGAAGTAACTATTCCGGACTCTGCCCTTTCCATAGCGAGAAAACACCGTCATTTTCCGTAAGTCCTAACAAACAGTTTTACCACTGCTTCGGCTGCGGTGCCAGCGGCTCTGCCATATCCTTTCTGATGCAGCATGACAACCTGGAATTTGTCGAAGCCATTGAAGAGCTTGCAAGAATAGCCGGGGTTGAAATTCCTCGTGAAGCAGGCACCTTCCAAAAGGAGCGTCCAAACAAAGATCTGTATCAGATAATGTTTGAAGTCGCCGACACCTACTATCGCAACCTGAAACTTGATGTAGCAGCTGATGCCGTTGCCTATCTCAAAAACAGAGGGTTAAATGGAGAAACTGTTAAGCACTTTAATATCGGCTTTGCCACAGATAGTTGGTCCGCTGTAAAAGATAGTTATAGCAACAGTGTCACAGAACAACTCATAGATTGCGGCCTGGTAATCAAAAATGAAACCGGTCGCTGCTACGACAGATTCCGCAACAGAATAATGTTTCCCATTCGTGATCGACGTGGGCGCACCATCGCCTTCGGCGGCAGAGTCATGGGTGACGATACCCCGAAATATCTGAATTCGCCCGAGACCTCCATCTTCCATAAAGGCAAAGAACTTTACGGTCTTTACGAACTGCTGCAATCATCAAATAAAAATATGCCGATTCTGGTAGTGGAAGGCTATATGGATGTTGTAGCACTGGCACAGTTCGGCATCAATAATGCGGTTGCCACACTGGGAACTGCTGTAACGCCTGATCACATAAAAACCCTGTTCCGTGTCAGCGACGATATTATCTTCTGTTTTGATGGCGACAGTGCCGGACAAAAAGCTGCCTGGAAAGCACTGGAAATATCCCTTGCCAATTATCATGCAGGCAAACAGGCGCGTTTTCTGTTTCTGCCGGAAAAACATGATCCCGACTCACTAATACGCGAGCATGGCAAAGAAGAGCTAATCCGACAAATGGAGCAAGCGCTCCCCCTTTCCGACTACCTTTATGAACATCTCTCTGAAAACCTGAATCTTAATGTTATAGATGACTGCTCAAGGCTGATTGAAAACGCAACCCCATACATAAAATCAGTTTCCGACAAAGGTTACAGGCAGGCTCTTATAGAAAAGCTGGCAGAGATAACCCGCCATAAAATCGGCAGCAGTGAAAAGTTATCCAGAATCATTTTGGGAAATGAGAATATACAGAAAGCATCTAAGCTCAAAATTCAGGCAGGACAGAGGTCACCAATGCGTACTGCCATATCCTATCTGATATCTCAACCGAGCCTGCATACCCTGATTGATAATGCCGGGAAATTTACAGAACTGGATATTGCCGGAATCGACCTCCTTATTGCCTTGACAACCTTTATTAAAGAAAATCCAAACTGCAATACCGCCATGATTATTGAGAACTGGAGAGATAGCGAATATGCAGCTCCGATCAATAAACTGGCAGCGCAAAACAACCTGCTTAATTGCGACGAGACTATAGAATCTGAGTTTACCGGAATAATAGGCTATTTTGAAAAACAGCTAAGAGAACAAAAACTCGCCCACTATGAAAAAAAACTTAAAGAAAACAATATAACTGCGAATGAATTGGCAGAATTTAACGCCCTTTTAAGTAATAGATAACAATATAAACCTCCTGAGTTCACCTAAGAAAACTCCATTAATAAACTCAAACCTCACCCCCAACGCCCTTATACTTTTCAACAAAGGCAGCAATTTTTTGGAAAACACTCTGTTTTTTGGGTAGGTATTGCGGGTTTAAGGGGCTCATCTTAGGCAGGATGGTATTGAGTTCTGTACCGCTGTCACTGGCATATTCACGTTTTAAAGAGGTGCTGATATATCGTTTGGCGGCATCTTCAT
>QZLD01000203.1 GCA_004796385.1 Gammaproteobacteria bacterium
ATGCTTTGCTATCCGGTTTCTGGCTTGTTCGTGAATCAATCGTCTCTGACCATAACGATTATGAATCAAAATGGATTCCTGCCTTCGCTCATTAGTGTTCCTTCGCAGTAATGACTGCAATCACCCCTTTGAATAATAAAGCTTGTTTCCGCAATTACGGCAGGTATGTGCATACTTGGCTCCAAAAGGAGATGAGGCTACCTGCCTCATCCAGATAGATGTGCCGCCACATTTAATGCATTTAACCCTGCCGTCTTTAACCAGTTCAGGGTGGCGCTTTCTGTAGGCTTCGAAGGTTTTTTTATCTGAAACATTTAAAATAACCTTGCTGAAAAACAGAAACACAACAATAAACCCAATTACAACAAATAATCCCATACTCTTTCCAATTTTATCTATAACCGACACTGTGCAGGACTTAGCATAGCAAGAGAGTGTTCATAACTCTGTACAGCATAAGCAAAGCCAGTTTAACTAACTCGCTTCGCTTGTTTATCACTACTATGTTGTTCTAAATATCTCAAATATCCAGACCCTCATCAAGCCTGCCTCAAAAAACATTGCCAGATGAGTAGTGCCGGACTCCAATATTCTGGACTAATAGAACCGGACACATTTTGGAGAAATAAACCTGCATATTTGAAATTACAATCAACAGGGAAGATAAAATCCCATGAAAAGTTTGTGCAAAGACAAACTATTCTCTCTTTTTTCTAAGTATTTTAATGATTTCTATTTGATATGATTTTCGTTATTTTCGCAACCAGATCAGTAGTTGGAGAAGTATCCAACACACTCATTTTCCCGTCAGTTATTTCAGCCATTAATCTGGCAACACAAACCACTTCTGAGTTAACTGCAATAATTAATAATTTATGCACGTTGTCTTTAGTTAATTTATGCACCTTATCGACATCAGCAAATTCAATGGTCGTCATATTTCTGGACATATGCGAGTTGTATTTTTCATAGACGGCAATTACATCTTTATCTGTTAAAATTGCCGGTTCCTGATAAAAAATTTTTTGCTGATTGTATAACAAAAATTTTGTTTCTTTCCCCGGTTGCTCATCTTGAATATAGATAAAGAGATTATCTCGATTTTCTGCAGCCATAGCCGTGCTGCAAAAAAACATAATTATTACCAGTAATATTTTTTTCATAGCTTTATAAATGTTTTATATTGTTTATTTTCGACTAAATACATGTTAAATAAACACCGATGGTAACACTTCGCTGCTCTTGTACAACATTTCCGGCATATCATTTTTACTAGTTCCCACGTTGTACGTGGGAACTCATGCCCTCTTAGAATATATGCATTCCCACTCACAGAGTGAGAGCGAGAGATTATATTGCCAGGTTAATACTGTTCTCTTACCTCAATAGTGATAACCTGTTTTACCTTAAGTGACGGCTCATTCTGATTAGACAGCAACAGCGTAATCTGATAATCACCAACTTCATTGAAAATATGAGCGGCTACTGGTCCGTAATCGTCAGTAATACCATCATTGTTATAATCCCATTCCCAATTTATCGGTCCGGAAACATCAACATTAAAGATGATATTTGAGGCATCAAATGTCACAGGGTTATCTTTGAATAGTTCACCGATAATCTCAACATCCGCCACAAACGCTGAATTGTATTTATCAGCCAATTCTTGTCCAAGAAAGTCTCCAATAACTGAAGGCGATTTCTGCAACTCCTGCATGCTCCAGATTTTTCCACCACTTAGAATAGCCGCTTGATAATACTGGTTATTGGTTTCATCAAAGTTATATTCATCAGAACAATCAATTCTGTTCATCTGGGAGGTTAAACCCTGATAAGAACCGTCAATAGCAAACAACCTGTTGGCTCCACATGTGAGTTTGGCCCAAGTAATAGCATGAATAATGATGTTTTTGCGCTTTATTGTGTTCATTAAGAGCTCAAAATCAACTGACACAACTTCTGTTCGTGGTTCATCAGTTATCAACAGCACATGAGCTCCTGCCAGGATGTTTTTTGAGGCAATCTGCTGAATCGGAATCAAACCATCCTCAGTTCCGCCGTATACTCGTATAGAGCGAAACGAATCGGCTACTTTTTCAGCCGGACCAGTCATTATCAGAGACGACTTTTCAGTAAACGAATAGACTTCTATCTCCATTTCTCCATATTCCCTTTGAATAAGAGCCTCACTCATCGAAAAAAACATCTCCTCCAGCCAAGCATGCTTATTTCTCATAGAGCCGGACGTATCCAAAGCAACGTAGAGTTTTACATCACTTGCAAATACGACTGATGCAGAAAAAACGAAAGCCAAAAAGGATAAAACTGGGATTGTTCTCATGTGCTCCCCCAATAAGTTCACCATTAATTTTCATTCTTAAATTAAAACGATAACATAATTCCAAGTGTAAAAAAATATCGATCAATGGGGTCAGGCTCATTGAGCTCTTCATTTTTCATCAAACCATTACTTGCTCTTTAATTTCGACAGCTAGAATCTATTATAAGCTGTATGCTAAATTTCATTCACCGCCTAAAACTGACAATCAATACTTGTAGCAAGTATTACTCCTTTTTTAAGACCTGTGGCTTACTAAAAGGCAGCAAGCGATGCTGCACCCCCTCTTCTTTATCAGCCCATTCCAGCCAGAACTCACCATTACCCAAGTCTGACAGTGATACAAAAGAGCTGATTTTTTGTAATGGCTCTAATAAATTCCATTGGTTACTGCTCTTCTCATGATACCAATACCAACAATCTTCAGATTTTATAATAACCGGTTGTTCCCTTTCATTTGCTGAGATGAGCCAAGTGGTTACAGGGCTATTAAATTTTGGAATATATTTAAAAGTTGGATTTCCTGAAAATAGTGGTAAGAGGTGATACTCCAGCTTATTCTCTTTGTTGGAGTTAGTTAACAGATGAATGGATACTGGGTTGTTTGTATTAACAGGCTCTATCGCTAAAGCAAGAATATTTTCTTTGGTAGTGTATTTGACCTCTACTTTAGAATCATCTGGATTGTTTAACTGAATGGATTGCGATAAAACTTTATTTTCACCTCTCTCATTGGATATCCAAATGCAGTTCAGCATCCCTTTTTCAAAATCATAATAAGTCCAGAATTTTGATGGTAGCTGCTTTTGTTGGAATGGTATTTCAAACACTTTTCTTGAATCATCTTTCTTTGTGATGTATGCAGCTAAATATGTTTGAGAACTTTTATAACCTGCAACAATAAATAATGCGGATTGGTCTTGTTGCTGATAACCGGGAGATAATACAAAGGCATCAGTAAAACCTGTATCGATAGCTTTACTTTTAAACCCACCAGGGCCACCCCAAACACGTATTCCTGAAAATACAGACCCTTCAAGCCATGCGTGCCAGCAACCTTCATTACCAGCGATATTAGCTTGAATTGAGGCGGTTGGGGTGGTTATTGGAGGGTTAAAATGAGTACCTGATTCCAAGCGATATAAGGAAGCAGATAACGGACTTTGTTTTCTGGATGGTCTGACAAAAACAACGGGTTCTCCTGATGGTGGTTTATTGATAAGTATCCCATTCCATAGTTCAGTTACTGGGCAATAGGTATTTTTAATCCATTGAGAATCAAAATTTACCACATTGAATTGAAAAACTTCTGAGTATATCTTTGCTTCCTTGTTTTCAAAAAATGCTTGTAGCTGGTATGTACCTGGTAATAAATTAAATGCAAGATATTCAGTTAAGTCCTCCCTTCTTTCAACTTTTTCCTGAGGAGCTAGCACCAACTTTTCCTTAGCTATAAATTGCTTTAAGAATTTTTCCGCAGAGGTTTTTTGTGAAATAGTAAATTCTGCTGTAGGTTCATTTAGTTTTTTTAACTGATATAAAAAAGGAGATTCCATTTGTGAATAATCAATTTCTACAGCAGCATTCCCTTTATTTATAATTGAGATCATAACAGGAATGCTTTCACCAGGAAAAAACTCATTTATTTTTATATACATATTCAATGCTAAAGTATTAATATTACCACCTTTTTTATCTATATCGTTACTGTTAGCATCTGTTGTTATAGCCAGGAAAAATAGTGACCAGATGAATATAACTAAAAACTTACACCTAAAGTATTTAGCACATAGATTGTGCTGAGGAACAAAACGCAACATTTCGTCATTCACCTAATACACCCTACATCTCCACTCACGACATGAAAAAAAGATAATCTATTTTTTTAATTTAGCAATCAATGGGATCAGAGTTTCCCTAATACAAATCCACTCTAAATCAAATTGGATAACCTATATTTTCTCGTCTTGAATAAAGTTCTTTCCTTATTTGCTCCGGAAATTCTGTACTTTATCGCAACTCCATATTCAATATTCTTTTTATGTGCGTACCTTTTCTTAACATTTTTAAATGAAATAACATTCTCGCTCAAGGAAAAACGATCAATCGAAACCAGCTTCCCTTCAGACAAAGGCGCAAATTCATTACTGATTTTAGAAATAGTAGAAATTTTGCC
>QZLD01000035.1 GCA_004796385.1 Gammaproteobacteria bacterium
GCTGCCAAAATACCGATAATCGCTACTACGATCATCAATTCGATTAGTGTAAAACCTTTTTGCATCTTTTTCATTTTGTTTCTCCTAAGTTTATTAACCTTTGGTTTTATTTAGTCTCATCCGGTTAAGGATTGTAACTGTGATTTCCTTTCTAAATTCCGATTATATTACTCATATAACCTTTTGTCTTATATTTAGCAATTGCTATGCCAAACACCTAAAAACAACTTATCTCTTTGTTTAACCTTTACTATTTTTGCGCGCAAATAACTTTATAATTATATTTTTTGCTAATTGTGTCGCTTTGCGGCATTAATTTTTGTGTCAACCGCTGTCAGTAGTGACGTTTTTTGTCACGCTCTTTTAGGAGATATCCAGTTTTGATAGCCTGTATCTCAAAGACCTAAATGACATGCCGAGTTTTTTAGCTGCTGCAGTTTTATTGTTGTTGGTCTCTTTTAGAGCATTGATTATTGCCTCTTTCTCGATATTTTCCAGATAATTTTCCAAAGACTCATCCGATTCTGCAAATTCGGAAATACTATTTACATCTTGCTCCTGCTCGTCCTCTCTGGAAACAATCTGCTCTTCTGGATTTAAATGAAGGTCTACCGCCTCTATCACATCATTTTCACACATTGTCATTGCTCTTTCGAGGATGTTTTCCAGCTCCCTGACATTGCCTGGAAAAGGATAATTATTAAGCTCTTCAAGCGCTTCGCTCTTTAGTTGCGGTGGTTCTGCACCGAAAGGCATAGAAAGTTTTTGCAGAATATGATTTGCAAGTATTTTGATATCCTCTTTACGCTGCCTTAGGCTTGGTACCTTTAGGTTTATAACATTTATTCTATAGTATAAATCCTGACGAAACTCACCTTCCGCAACCAATTGTTCAAGATTTTTATGGGTAGCGCTGAGAATTCGTACATCTACGGAAACCTCTTTCTGAGCCCCAACAGGTCTTACAGCCTTTTCCTGAATAGCCCTGAGCAATTTTACCTGCATATGTATCGGCAATTCAGCTACCTCATCAAGAAAAAGGGTACCTCCATCTGCTGCTTGAAATAACCCCAGCTTCTCTTTATTTGCTCCGGTAAAGCTGCCTTTAAGGTGCCCAAAAAATTCGCTTTCCATTAGTTCTGTTGGTATTGCTCCACAGTTTACCGGTATAAATGGCTCTTTACTGCGAGGCCCTTTTTCGTGAATCAATTTTGCCACCAACTCTTTACCGGTTCCGGATTCTCCACTTATATATACCGGCGCCTGACTACGAGCCAATTTATGTATGGTTGCCCGTAACCTCTGCATTGCTTTTGATTCGCCCAGAAGGGTTTTACGACTACGCCTGTCCTGCCTTGAAGGAGAATTACTCAGTTTAAGAGCTGTTGCTACCAAATGCCTTAATACTTGCAGATCAACCGGCTTGGATACAAAATCAAATGCCCCTGCCTTTAGTGACTGTATCGCCAAATCCATATTGCCGTGAGCTGTCAAAACCGCCACAGGCAATTGCGGGCAGTTACGCTGAATGTACTCTACGATCTCTATCCCGTTACCATCCGGCAGTTTCATATCGGTTATACAAACATGATAGCGATCCGGATCAAGCAAAAGGGTGCGAGCCTCTCCAACATCTGCTGCTGATGTGACCTCTACATCCATTTTCTGCAATGTAATATCCAGAAGCTCCCGGATATCTGGCTCATCATCTATTATTAACGCATGGGATTTTACTGTCATAACTATACTGTCTCGCCTGCTATATCTTCCTGATTAACATTTACTGGAGCTGGGGCAAAAGTTATTCTAAAACAGTTGCCCTCGGGATGATCTTCTATATATTGTAGTCTGGCGCCGTTATTACTGCACATCTCTCGTGAAAGATAGAGCCCCAAACCTGTTCCTTTACTTCTGGTTGTGAAAAATGGTTCGAAAAGCTTTTCCTGAACTCCCGCCGTGATTCTATCTCCCTTATTAATTATTTCAAGGTTAATCAGATTATCATCATGATTGATATTCATTACTATTTTAGGGCTGACATTCTCACTGCTATGATTAAAAGCATTTTTACAAAGATTCCACATTACCTGCTCCAGATGGGATGGATCAATCTGAACATAAACATCTTTATCAAGCCTGTTATGCACATCAATTTCAGAGGTGGTTATATGTTGCTCTATTGAGAAATCATATATGAATTTATCCAGCCATTCATCAAGATTTATAATATCCGGACTCACTTTTTGCCTTCTTGACAGTTGCAAAATACTTTTTATTATTGTGTTGAGTCTTTCCGAATGATTGGCAATTATATCTGTAAGTTTTTTTTCTTCCGAATCTTCGTTTACCGACTCTGCCAGCAACTGCCCGGCATGTGAAATAGCTCCCAAAGGATTACGAATTTCGTGTGCGATACTGGCAGTCAACTGCCCCAGAGATGCCAGTTTTGCCTCTTGAATGCGCTGAGTAACTTCTGCCTCATCCTCAATAAAAACCAATACGCTATTCTTACCAAGAGCAACAAACCTTGCTAAAGCAGATGTCTTTGGCGTTTCAAAAGGGATACGAGATGTCGTGCCACTACCCTTCCATGCCTTTAACTTTTGGTATAGCTGTTGAGAAACCTCTTTAACATGTGTTTGAGCCAACCCTGAAATAGAAAGTATATTTTCAGCAGCATTATTAATCAGCCTGATACTTTCATACTCATCCAGCACAATTACTCCAAACTGCATTCTGCCGACAATATGCTCATTGACCTGCTCCATATTATTCAGGTCAATACCCCGTTTTTTTGCCAAAGCTTCATACTCTCTGGCATGTCGAGAGACCGTATTTACGGCTATAGCTGTAATATAAATAGCTATACAAATAACCGCTATAAATGAGTAACTACTAACCTGAGCCTCTTTATTAAGCAGCGCCATTGTCTGCTGTAATAACAGACCTATCGTCGCAAAAGAGGCAAAAGCCACTGTAAGCCTGCGCGTCATTA
>QZLD01000291.1 GCA_004796385.1 Gammaproteobacteria bacterium
ATTTTGTAGCCTTTTTCAGGCACTAGACGTGACTCCATACTGTTTTCACAACCGAACCAGATTATCTCAACACCTCTTTCTGCAAGATAATCTGCAACTGCCATAGCAGGGAAAATATGACCACCGGTACCACCAGCCATAACGATTACTCTTTTTTGCTTATTATCAGAAGGCATTGCCATTTACGCCCCCCTTACCCGATTTTTTCCTACCAGCCTTGCTTTTATCTGCTTTGCATTTCTTGCAGTTTCCTGCAAGCTGTTTCAATCTGTTTTCATAATCGACTCTTAAAATAAGTGCAAATACTACAAACATTACAATCAAGCTACTGCCTCCGTAACTCATAAATGGAAGAGTCAAACCTTTTGTCGGTAGCACTCCCATATTCACACCAATATTTATGAATGCCTGCACACCAATCCACAATCCAAGTCCATATGCCAGATAAGCACCGAAAAAGTTACCTGATCTTTCCGATTCAACGCCTATCTTCATTGCTCGCATTACTATAAATGCAAATGCTGTTATAAGGATTATCACTCCAACCAGACCCAGCTCCTCTGCAAATACCGCAAAAATAAAATCTGTATGAGCCTCCGGCAAATAGAATAGCTTCTGCACACTATTGCCGATTCCCACTCCGAAAATTCCGCCGCTGCCAATTGCTATCAGGGACTGCGTCAATTGGAAACCACTGTTAAACTGATCTGCCCACGGATCAAGAAAACCGGTAAGTCTTGCCAGACGATAAGGTGAAGTTACTGCCAGCAATGCCATAGCTCCACCCATTGAGAAAAATATCATCACATACTGCCAAAGCTTTGCACCGGCAAGAAAAAGCAACGCCAGAAATGTTCCGGATATCACAACCGCTGAACCAAAATCAGGCTCCAGTAACAATAGAAATACCACCAATGTCAAAATTGCCATTGGCAACAAAAACCCTTTAATCGACTCTCTTACAGCATTCAATCTTCTTAACAGATACCCGGAAAGGTAGATTATCATGCACAATTTTACCGGTTCGGAAGCCTGCAGATTAAAAATCCCCAACGGAATCCAACGCTTACTGCCATTCACCTCTTTTCCGATTCCGGGAATCAATACGGCAATGATCAAACAAACAGCCAACATCAAAAACAAAAATCCGGATTTATGCCAGAATTTAAGCGGAATTTTAAAAACGGTAACCGCCGCCGCAATACCTATTACAATAAATATCGCCTGCCTTTTGGCATAGTAGAACTGGTCGCCGCTTTTTGCTGCTACAGATATTGAAGCAGAGACAACCATTATAAATCCTAAAATAATAACCATAGAAACAACCCCGAAAAAGAACATATCTATTATCGGTATTGATTTTTCATGCAGTGAATTGATCTTCTTTTGATCTACTGCAGGAAATAGCATGGTCACATTCATTTCCATTTAATCAACTCCCTTACCTCCTGAGAGTAGATAATCCCACGCTGCACATACCCGTCACAGAACATATCCCAACTGGCACAAGCAGGTGACAGCAACACGCTATCAGCGCCTAACTCTAACGCTAAATTCAATGCAGACTTAACCGCTTGATTCATATCTTTGGCATTCACTGTTTTACAAACATCTTTGATCTCTTTTTCGATTATTGCTGCATCACGCCCGATCAATATCACGCCAAATACTTTGTCAGCAAATACGTCTGACAGCTCTGAAAAATCAGCTCCTTTGCCGTCCCCTCCCATTATCAGCACTAACTTTCCGGGCATACCGTTTACCGCTGCGATAGTTGCACCTACGTTTGTTGCCTTGGAGTCGTTATACCAGTTTACTCCTTTAACCTCGGCAACCCACTGTGTTCTGTGAGGCAATCCCGGAAACTCACGCAACATCTCTGCCATCTTTTCAAAATCGGCAGATGCCACCTGAGTTAAAGCCATAGCAGCCAAAGCATTTGACAGATTATGCTGACCCGGCATTTTTACATCAGAACAAGCAAGTATTTTTTTGTTTCCGAAAGCAAGATATTCTTTGTCGTTATCAATCAGTATTCCAAACTCATTTTCATTTGGTTTTGATAATCCGAATCTACATATTTCTCGACTTTTATCTAAACAGCTCTCAATATTAATCAAGGACTCTTCATCCATATTCACTACAACTCGGCCATGACCTCTGAGAGTTCTTTTTTTAGCCAAAGAATAATCAGCGATACCGATGTAACGATCCATATGATCCTCAGTAATATTCAGAATTACAGATGCTGCTGCATCAAGACTAAAGACTGTTTCCAGTTGAAAACTGGAAAGTTCCAGAACATAGTAGTCCGGAACAGATTTCTGCAACAATTCAAGAGCAGGAGTTCCTAAATTACCGCCAACTGCGGCTGTTTTTCCACAAGACTCCAACATCATACCGACAAGAGTGGTTACTGTGCTCTTACCATTTGATCCGGTTATTGCGATGACCGGAGCATTAACATCCTGAGCAAATAACTCGATTTCACCAATTATAGGTACACAACATTTTGCTGCTGCAATTAATTGTTTTTCTTTTAGCGAAACTCCTGGACTTAAAATAATAATCGCCGCATTTTTCAGAACCTTTTCATCCAATCCGTTTAAAACAATATCCTGTTTTTCAACTATTCCTTCAACTTCACCCAATCTTGGAGGAGTTGCTCTTGTATCCATAACTAAAGGCTTAATTCCAATCTGCACCAGATATTTTACGCAAGCAGCGCCGGACTTACCCAACCCGACAACTACTACTCTTTTATCTGTCTCTTTTACTATTTCGCGCAGATTATAGTTCATATTTATCGCACCTTAAGTGTTGCCAATCCGATCAACACTAAAACAACAGTTATAATCCAGAACCTGACTATAACCTTCGGTTCTGGCCACCCTTTCAGTTCAAAATGATGATGGATGGGCGCCATCTTAAATACTCTTTTGCCTCTGGTTTTAAATGAGCCGACCTGAATAATTACCGAAAGGGTCTCCATTACAAAAACCCCCCCCATAATCATAAGAACCAACTCCTGCCTGACAATCACTGCAACGATTGCCAACGCTGCACCTAAGGCAAGTGAACCGACATCACCCATAAATACCTGCGCCGGATAGGAGTTAAACCATAAAAAGCCAAGGCCGGCACCAACAAGAGATGCAGTAAATACAACCAACTCTCCGGTTCCCGATATATATGGCAAAAACAGATATTTTGAAAATACTGCATTTCCTGTTATATAAGCAATTAGAGCAAATGCACCTGCAATCATTACCGTAGGCATAATTGCAAGCCCATCAAGCCCATCGGTAAGATTAACAGCATTACTAGTACCTACAATCACAAAATAGACAAACGGAACAAATGCCCACACCGGCATACTCCAGGTAAGAGTTTTGAAAACAGGAACAATAAGAAGTGTCTCAGCTGAACTTTGTGCAGTGTAATAGAGAAACAACGCCACCCCAATGCCGCCAATAGACTGTAAAAGATATTTTTGTTTGCTGGTCAACCCCAGTGATCGTTTTTTAACTATCTTTATATAGTCATCCATAAAACCTATCAGACCAAAATATGTGGTTACAAATACCACCACCCAAACATATCTATTTGAGAGATCAGACCACATAAGAGTAGAAAAAGTCACGGCAATCAGTATCAATAATCCCCCCATTGTCGGGGTGCCTGATTTTGAAAAGTGGCTTTCCGGCCCGTCATCTCTTACGTTTTGTCCTATCTGATGTTTAACAAGCTGCCGTATAGATTTCGGCCCTATAAACAGAGCTATAAGCAGTGCCGTAAGCACTCCTAGTATCGCCCTCATTGTCAGATAATCGAATACGCTAAAATAGATAACATACTGACTAAGCCACTTTGCAAGATATACCAACACTGCCTGTACTCCTTACATCAACCGTTCACTTCAAGGTCGGTAACTATCTCATCCAACCCCATAAATCTTGACCCTTTTATCAAAAGGGTTACATCTTCTTGTAGTTCTTCTTTAAACAGTGCAACTGCAGCACTTTTGCTGCTTAGCTCCGTAACGTTCTCGTTATTTTCTCTGGCTGCCTTAATGCTGTTTTTACCTATCACAAAAATTCTGTCTAGCTTACTTGCAACAGCCTTATCCAACACCTTCTTATGCAGTTTTGCCTCATCTGTTCCCAACTCTCCCATATCACCAAAGAGCAACCATTTTTTACCGCTCTCTTCTTTGAGAATATCTATTGCTGCACTGAATGACGCCGGATTGGCATTGTAACTATCATCAATAATGCAGCTACCGTTAACACCTCTCTTACGATTTACCCGACCCTTTACCTCTGTAATTTTCTCAAGTCCGGATACTATCTTTTCAACAGGAATCCCCAGACAGGTTGCTATAGTGATTGCCGCCAGAGCATTCTGCAGATTATGCCTTCCGGGAAGATTCAGTTTTGCTCTTACTTTACCTGTTGGCACAGGCACAACCATTTCATCTTTCTCAGAAAGATTTATAATATCGGCCTCTTCATTACTGCCGAAAGTGAACAGAGGACGCTTTCCGGCAAGCTCTGCAAAGTATTCGTAATATTCATTATCGCGATTCAAAACCACGCTGGTATCCGCTGCGGCAGCCGTTATAATCTCACCCTTGGTTTCTGCAACCTTGTCACGACTACCAAATGTTTCCAAATGGGCATCGGAAACATTGTTTATTAACACAATATCCGGCCTGGCTATTTGCATCAGATATTTTATATCGCCTGGTTTTCTGGCCCCCATTTCCAATACCAGTACACTATCTTCTTCTCCGCCACTGATAATTGTCAGCGGCAATCCTATCTCATTATTGTAATTACCCTCTGTTGCCACAACCCTGCAACTTTCACTAACAATTGACTTAACAATTTCTTTTACTGTAGTCTTACCATTACTACCCGTTATTGCAATAACCCTGTCGTAACTATTTCTCTCTTCTGATGCAATTTTTGCCAATGCTTCTATGCTGTTTTCTACCACTAAAACAGGCTTTTCATTACTAATTTCTCTTTCTGCAATCGCAGCAACCGCCCCATTTGCCAGCGCCTGTTCAACATAATCATTACCATCAAAACGTTCGCCTTTTATAGCAACAAAGAGAGTATCTTTACCGATATTTCGACTATCTGTAGATATATTATTCACAAAGACATGCTCGCCTTTATAATTAAGCGATAACACCTTCGCTACTTTTTCTAAACTACACTGCCTCAAATCATCTTCCTCTAAGCACTCTTCTTACTTCCGATCTATCATCAAATGGAGTCTTACGATTCCCCACCATCTGGTAAGTTTCATGTCCCTTGCCTGCAATTAAAACGATATCTCCACTATCTGCACTGTTTATTGCCCACTCAATAGCAGCACTTCGATTATGTTCGACAGTTACCTTATCTTTGTTAACGCAGCCTTTAATTATCTCATCTACAATGGCAACCGGATTTTCTGTACGAGGATTGTCGTCTGTTATAATCACCTTATCCGCCAGCAACCCTGCGACACGCCCCATTTGTGATCTTTTTCCGTGATCACGATCGCCTCCACACCCAAATACACAGTGCACCTTACCTTTTGTACATGGCTTTAACGCCCTTAATACCTGCTCCAACGCATTGGGGGTATGAGCATAATCAACTACTACCAAAGGCTTATCACTTCCTCCGAAACATTCCATCCTTCCTGAAACCGGATTGATTTTTTTTATTCGCTCGATACATTCATCAAACGGAATATCCATTGCCAACAATACAGCGATTACAGCTAACAGATTTTTGGCGTTAAAATCGCCAATAAGCAGCGAGTCTATTCTGGCACCACCTTTTGGTGTTCTTACCCTCATGGAAAGCCCCTTAGAGGTAACCTTCAGGGCATAGCCGCGCACATCTGCAGCAGCATGAAAACCATATGTCATACAGGGCACATTTGATTTGCACAGTTCAAGTATCTGTTTGCCAAATTCATCATCTATATTCAGGATCACCTGACTAAGACTCTCTTTTACAAACAACTCTTTTTTTGCTGCTGCATAAGCCTCTATAGATCCATGATAATCAAGATGATCACGAGTGAGATTGGTCAAAACCGCAATATCAAAATCGACCTCATTTACCCGCCCCTGCTCAAGGGCGTGTGATGACACCTCCATAACAGCGTGTTTACCACCGATTTCCCTGATATCCGATAAAACCTTCTGCAGTTCCACTGCCCCCGGAGTAGTATTCGCGCCAGGCACTAAAGCACCATACATTCCATACCCAAGCGTGCCGATTACACCACACGGAAACTCACCATCATGACTTAATGCCTCAGCAATAAACTGTGAACATGAGGTTTTGCCATCGGTACCTGTAACCCCGATTACTGCCATCTCTTCCGATGGACTGTCATAATATCTGGAGGCAATCACCCCCTGATGCGCAGAAAGATTAGGCACCGCAATCATAGCAACCTTTTTCTCTCTTGCTATTCGCTCGAGCTTTTCAACCCTTTCGAACCCGGAAGCAGGCTCCCAGGCTATTGCGGAAACTCCTTTAGAGATAACCTTGTCAAAGAATTCCAGACCGTGGCGACTTGTTCCTGAACACGCAAGAAAGAGATCTCCTCTTCTCACCAGTCTGCTATCAACTGCCAACCCCGAGATAAACATATCGTCAAACCTGCTCACTCTGCCCAGCCCATCCAGCAATTCAGATAAATTCGGCATATATTTCGACCTTTGCTGTTGAATCGGTATCGCAACCATATTCTGCTCCTATACTTCCCTGTTGCCCTCGACCTTCGTGCTACTCTCTATTTCCCTATCACTCTCAATTTTCCTGCCACTCCCGATTTCTCGGTTATTTTTGTTGTGCCAATCATCCGGAGGCACATTGAGCAATCTTAATACTCCGGTCATAACACTGGAAAATACAGGAGCTGCAACCTTACCACCGTAAAACTCTCCGGCAGAAGGCTCGTCAATAACAACCACCATTACAAAACGAGGATCAGATGCCGGTACTATTCCTGCGAAGAGTGCTGCATATCTGTCATCAGCATAACCTCCGGCTATGGATTTTTTTGATGTGCCCGTCTTTCCTGCAACTCGGTAATTTGTTATTGCAGCCAATGGCGCTGTTCCTCCCTTTGCAACCACTTTTTCCATCATTTCCAGAACTTGCTTAGCCGTTTTTTTAGTAAAAACCTTTTTTCCTTGCCGCTTTTCATTCTCTTTTACTAAAGATACAGGCTGCATAACTCCTTCATTAGCAAACGCAGTGTATGCCTGCGCTAACTGCAACACTGAAGCTGAAACACCATAACCAAATGCCATAGTTACTCTTTCGATATCACTCCAGCGCGATTTATTTCCGAGATATCCAGAGGTTTCACCAGGCAAAGATAATCCAGACTCTTGTCCAAAACCTGCTTTTGACATTACAGACAAAAAGTAATCCGGCTCCATGCTAAGGGCTATTTTTGCCGTACCTATATTGCTCGATTTTTGCAAAATAGTCGTCACATCAATCTTGCCGTAATTGCGGGTATCTTTTAATGTCTTACTACCCACCATCATATAGCCTGGCGATGTTTCAAAAACTGTATGAGGATTAATTATTTCAAGATCAAGTGCCGCAGCAATCGTTATAGGTTTTACTGTTGAACCCGGCTCAAAGCGATCCGCTATTGCTCTATTTCGGATTCCTGCTGTTTTAAAACCACTTCTGTTATTTGGGTTGAATGACGGCTGATTCACCATCGCCAGAATCTCGCCTCTTTTGCAATCAATAACTACAGCTGTACCTGCTCTTGCCTTATGCTTTACTACTGCCTTTTTCAACTCGCGATAGGCAAGAAACTGAATTCTTCTGTCGATAGTCAATACAAGATCATTACCACTTTGAGGGCTTTTTATATTTTCGACATTCTCTACACTGCGCCCATAGAGATCTTTAAGAACCTTCTTTTTCCCGGGCTTGCCGGTAAGCCACTCATCAAAAACCAATTCGAGGCCTTCCTGACCTCGGCTATCAACCCCTGTAAACCCCGTTATCTGCCCAATAACCTCTCCATCCGGATAGAACCTTTTATACTCTCTTTCAAGACCGACACCGGGTACATCAAGATTTTTAATAGCTTGAGATATCTCCGGCCTTACCTTTCGCTGCAAATAGAGAAAACGTTTGTCGCTTTTCTGATCCAGTTTTTTTCTTAAAGATAAAGCAGCTATATTTAACGCCTTTGCCAAAGGAGCTATAAATTCACTGTTCTCCAAAAGAACCACCGGATCAACCCAAACCGAGTATACCGGAGTGCTTATTGCAAAAGGATTTCCATCCCTGTCTGTTATCATCCCCCTATTGGCAGGAACCTCTACCGTTCTGATATGTCTGACATCTCCCTGACCTTTCAGAAAATCACGGGAAATAATCTGCAGCTGTACAGCCCTTGCACTAAGCCCGACTACCAAACAGAAAAAGAACACCACCACCAGAATTCGCCTCCAGGTGTATGTCGCTGCTACTGTTACTTTTTCCGTCTTCTTTGCCATGCTCTAGTTATTCTCGGTAACCAATACGAATTCAGGCTCTGGATTTACCATCCCCAGTTTTTCCCTCGAAAGCATCTCAATTCTGTTGCTTGTTGCCCAGGTACTCTGCTCAAGCTGCAAACGCCCCCAATCAACATCCAGACCTTCTTTCTCCGCCAACAAACGCTGATATTCGATAAACTCAGTTCTGCTCTGCTGCTTTACATAGATAACACCTACTGCCGAGCTGATCATCAACGCTAAAACTGTAAAAAACATCATTCCGTTTCTCATGCCAATAACTCCACTACCCTCATCACTGCACTCCTTGCCCTGACGTTTGTCTCGATCTCTTTCTTACCGGGCTTTATCGCCTTGCCAATAAGTTTTATCCGCGCTTTGTGCTGCTCGGAAACATAAGGAATCCCGGGCGGTAGATCCCCTGCCACCCCGGATAATTTTTTAAAGAATCTTTTTACCAACCTGTCTTCAAGTGAATGAAAACTGATTATTGCCGCACGACCTCCGGGCTTTAATACCTGCGTTATCTGCTCAAGAACCGCAGATAACTCTTCAAGCTCACGATTAATAAAAATCCTTATTGCCTGAAAAGATCGTGTTGCCGGATGCTTGTGCTTATCTTTACGCGGCATGGCACCGGAAATAATTGACGCCAAATCTGCCGTTGTCTCTATCCTCTCTTCCTGTCTTCTCTCTACAATTGCTGCTGCTATTCTGCGTGAAAAACGCTCTTCACCATATTTCCAGAGAACATCGGCTATTTCATTCTGATCCGCCCCATCAAGCCACTCCGCCGCAGTCTCTCCCGCACCGGTATTCATTCTCATATCCAAAGGGCCGTTACTCATAAAGCTGAAACCTCTTTGCGCCTCATCCAGCTGTGGAGATGACACACCCAGATCAAGCAGGATTCCGTCAACTTTGTTTTGCCAACCCTTTTGGATGACAACTTCCTGCATATCGACATAAGATCCGTAGTGGCAAACACAACGGGAATCTGCACTACACAGCTCCTCTGCACTCTTTATTGCCTGCGGATCTTTATCCATAACCAGCAAACTCCCTTTTTCACCAAGCCTTTGCAACAGCAGCTTTGAGTGACCACCCCGGCCAAAAGTAGCATCAATATAGATACCATCTTTTTTAAGATTCAGGGCATCAATAGCCTCCTCAAGCAATACTGTTTTATGTTTCATCAGAAAAACCTATAACGAAGGAAGCGACTCCAGCTCAGACGGCAATTGAAAATCATCATCGCCACTCATTAACGCTTCCTGCTGTTCATTCCATTTTTCTTCATCCCACAACTCGAATCTTTCGCCCTGACCAACCAGAACTACTTTCTTATCGAGGCATGCAAACTGTCTCAGGCGTTGCGGAAGAAGTATTCTGCCATTGCCATCCATCTCGCATTCACTGGCATTACCAACAAAGAGTCGCTGAAACTTTCTCACACTCTCTTTGGCACTGGACATACTCATAACCTGTTTTTCGATCTCTACCCAGGCTGTCATTGGGTAAACC
Organism: Gammaproteobacteria bacterium; assembly: GCA_004796385.1. Lineage (GTDB taxonomy): Bacteria > Pseudomonadota > Gammaproteobacteria > QZLD01 > QZLD01 > QZLD01. The sequence continues at coordinate 10,076 of QZLD01000291.1, forward strand.
CTTAGACAGGGGTCTCGGTTTATATCAATGGTAACTACAAGGCGGCCACCACTACCGTCAATAAGACGCTCGCGATAACGCGCAGGAAAACTCATTCTCCCTTTTGCATCTAAATTCAGATTTGTGACGCCTCGAAAAAACACTTTTTACCTTTCGCCTCCAAAATTACCCAGAAAATTCCATTTTGAACCACTTTCTCCCACTTTGTAACACTATAGGTTTCGAACTGACCACAGTCAAGTTAAAAATAGGGAATTCTTCTTTTTCAGACAGTAACTTAGAGAATTTCTTGCAGGATTTTTGGATAATACCGGATATGTAATTTAAGCTTTACAAAGCAAATCATGCGCTTGCAAAACATAGCTGGCAAATTACTTAAGAAACCGGAGGATTTTTACAGAATATCGCTTCTTGCGAATATAATTGAAAAGTGAGAAACGTGTCACACAACCCCCAAAACTGAGTCTATTTTTCAGTGGATATCCCCCCAAAACAACCACTACTTCACTCTATAAGTTCAACATGATCCAACTGTTTAATTGAGCGCAATATGTGCATAATCTTATCCATATTAAAAAAATGAGCGCTAACCTTTACATATGAATTATCATTGCCATCAAACTGATAAAACTTTCTATTAAGGCCAAAAACCATAGCATGTCTAAATGGAGAGTGACGCTCCCCAATCACAAACACCCTTAAATCCTTATATTCCATCACACCGATATTAAAGGCATTATGTTTTATATACCCCACCCACTCAGCTATATCTGAATGTTTCTTTTTAAGGCTTTTTACCACTTCCTCTTCCCCGCACATAAACTCATAAAAAACCCTATCAAAATCAATATCAGAACCCCCTTCTTCCTTTAAAAAAACACCAGATATCTTAATAAACTCCAAACCAACCTTTCCTGAATCCACCCTGATATTCATAATAGAACTATTGGTTGATATACCTTCAACAGCTTTTGGAATATAGATGTGGAACATATTTCTGTAGTTAATTCTTACGTCGCCCTCATATTCAGCCATATCCGGCAGTGACAGTTGACGGCAGGTAAGATCACGAACTTTTTCAGACTTTGGCAAATGAATCCTGTTACGTAATAACAGATACCCGGCAACAATAGCTGCGACTAATAACCCCAA
>QZLD01000068.1 GCA_004796385.1 Gammaproteobacteria bacterium
GCGTCCCGGTAGCTCAGCAGGATAGAGCAACAGATTCCTAATCTGTAGGTCAGAGGTTCGAATCCTCTTCGGGACGCCATTAAAGACTCCCCGCGCACTTATCACTCTAGGAATAGTACCCTCTATTTATAATATGCCCAGCCAACCTCTCTCCAAGCATTTCGGTTAGATTTTTATACTCATCCAAGCATAGATCTCTAACGTATGTACTGCGAATCGGCTTACGTTCGGATACCACAAAAAAACCGAACTCATCTTCAATTTCCCTGTTTTTATAAAATTTATTCCATATTTCCGGTCGCGCATTATCCGGCCCGATTGCCAAAACAAATTGGTTTTCAGGATTCCTGCTATTTAAAAAAGAGAGTAGATCATAACTATATACTCTTTCCGACCCTAAACTTTCCTGCACTTCGCTCTCGATATTTTCTACTTTTATCCTTTTTTCATCTGCATAAAACTCAGAGATGATAATTCCCAACATTTCCATCCTTTCTTCCACTGGCAGCATATTTTTTCCAAAAGCATGGGATACACTAGGCACTAAAAAAACAAGTTCAAACTCTTCCAGCAATTGAGATACTGCATCCATATGCCCTTTGTGAGGCGGATTAAATGCCGCTCCATATACTGCAATTTTCATAAAAATTTCCTCATACCTAACACCCAGCAATAATACCCAAACTCAAAAAAACTATTTTTTACTACACCACTTGATCGGGTTTTGGGGCTTACCATTTTTTCTAATTTCAAAATAGAGTCCGGATTTGCTATTACCTCCGGACACTCCTACAACCGCAATCTTTTCACCTGCCTCAACCCACTCTCCGACATCCCTGTATAGACTCTGATTATGACCGTAAAGAGTCATATAACCATCACCATGATCAATTATTAATAACAACCCCAACCCTTTAAACCAATCAGAATAAATAACGCGCCCATGAGAAATCGATTTAACGACAACTCCTTCTTTTGCCTTTATAAAAACACCCTGCCAAATACTTTCTCCACTCTGATTAAATCTTCCTATAATACCTCCATCTACAGGAAGAGACAGCTTTCCTTTAAGTGATTTAAAGCTGATTTTCTTTTCCAGATTATCCGGAATATCTGAAAGAACATCTCTTAATTCATTTATTAGATTAATCAGCTTCTTTTCATCAAGACGTAATGACTTCAAACTACTTCGTTCTGCCTGCAAAATTTTGGAGATTTTATCCAGAATATTTTTTCTATCTTTTTTTACGAAATTTAATTCAGCAATATCGTTTTCTCTTTTCTGTTTAATTTTTTCCACTTCGGAGATATTACTTTGCAACTGCAATTCAATCTCATCAATACCATTAAGAATTGTTACTACTTCTTTTATTTTCTTGGCGCGATCTTTATTAAGGTAATCATAATAAACATTTATTCTGGCAACCATTGCAGGATCTTTCTGATTAAGCATCATCTTAATATAACTCTGCCGTCCCATTATATAAGCGGAAATAATCTGATTAGATAACGCGTCTTTATGCTTATCTAACATTTTTATTTCCTGTTTTTTCTTCAACCTTAACTGCAAAATCTCCTGCTTTTTTGCTTTTAACTGCTCAGATAACTCAGATAGATTGCGAGACACCTTACCTATTTTTCGCTCAATAGACCTTAGATCATTAACAACCTTATTCTTTTTCCCCTCTTTTTTTTCTAAGCTTTTAACTACCACCTCTATACGCTGCCTAATCTTCTTCAGCTTTTTGTCGTTAGACGAATCTGCAAAGGCTAAATAACTAAGAAATAAACAACTCAACAGAGTAGCAACAAATAATATCCGCATGCTACACACAGCACTTTTTTTAAAAATTACCGCCATCCAACTTCCAGTTATTACAACTAATAAAAACAGCAGAATAACAGAAACAAAAAACACTTTCTTCTTTAACCCAATATTTCCAAAATATTACAAGTAAATATTGGACAAAAACAACATAAAAGTACATAATGTAACGCGGCTACGAAAGAGTATCCGAAAATACTTATATTGATAAAAATTAAACCGTTTAAGCACGGACAATCAAACCAGAGCACTTGAGTTCTGCTCAGCAAATCGGCTGAAAAACTTGGAGGCAGTGTTCTGCGGTCCAGATAATTAATAAGAAAGGGCAATGTATATGAAAATTTTTGACGAGCTACAACTGACTGGGGAAGAGGAGATAGAAAGAGCTTCTCGATCACTAAGAGCAATGTCGCATCCGCTTAGACTCAAAATTTTATGCACTTTGAGCGAAAATGAAAAAAGTGTTCAGGATATTGTTGATCAGGTTGGAACATCTCAAAGCAATATTTCGCAGCATCTTGCTATTCTTAGAGATAAAGACATCATAACCTCACGTAAAGATGCCAACAGAGTTTTTTACAGGCTGGGGGATACCAGAACCGTGAATCTGATAAATATGGCAAGAGACGTGTTCGTCGGAGAATAATCTCCTAACAATCATTAAAGATATTATTATGCTATGCCCGCTATTATATTTAGCAGGCATAGTTTTTTATTTTCATTTCCGTTCCAAAATTACCCTTTTAAATACCCATAAAATCATATAAATTACACCCTTTCGCAAACCTTGTTACCGTAATTACACGAATGCAAGCCAATGCTAAATTATCACAAACCCAAATATTCAAGAGTAAAACATGGATCAATTAATAGAATTTCTTTCAAAAAATGCAATCTTATCTATCGCCCTTTTCGCTGTTATTGCAATGATTCTGGCAAATGAACTTAAAATCCTTAAAAACTCAGGTAAAAATCTTCTGCCCGCAAAAGCAGTAATCCTTTATAACAAGGAAGATGCCGTATTCTTTGATATGCGCTCCCAAGGAGATTTTGAAAAAGGTCATATTCCGGGGGCAATTAATGTAAACGACAGCACAATAGAAGAAAAACCGGATTCTTTAAATAAATACAAAAGCAAACCCGTAATAGTTTATTGCGCCAATGGCTCAACCACCTCAAAAACATGTCAGAAACTTGAAAAACAAGGTTTTACGAATGTATTCAATTTAAAGGGTGGAATTACCGCATGGAAAGATAATTCGTTACCAACGGAAAAAGGCAAATAAAACTATAACTATCTTTAATAATCTCATTTAATAAATCAGGTGACAACATGACTGAAGAACAGAAACAACAGATTGGAATTCAAAAACTTTTCACTAAAGACATCTCTTTTGAAAACCCTAACTCTCCATTCATATTCAAAGATAAATGGAAACCGGAAGTATCGGTAGAACTTAACAATAAATCACTTAAACTTGATGATCAGAATTATGAAGTGGTTTTATCCATTACAGTAACCATCAAAACTGCCGATAAGGTTGCCTGTCTTGCTGAGGTTCATCAAGCCGGAATATTTCTTATTAAAGGTTTTGATGAAAAAACCATTAACGAAATTCTTGGAAACTACTGCCTGAGCATTCTGTTTCCTTATTCGAGAGAGACAATTTCAGAACTAATTCAAAAAGGTGGTTTTCAGCCATTTTATCTGCAACCGGTTGATTTTAATGCCCTGTATGCTCAAAAACTACAACAGCAACAAAAAGATGAAGGCAAAACCAAGCATTAATTATGTCGTCTTCTGAATTCTCATACACAGTTATTGGCGGCGGTTCCTGGGGGTGCGCTCTGGGAATCCTGCTTGCAGGGAATGGAAAAAAAGTAGCTCTTTGGGATATTGATTCATCTCATATGGAATCAATGTCCACTGACAGGGAAAACAAAAGATATCTTCCAGGGATTTCTTTCCCTCAAAACCTTCATATTTGTAGCGATATCGGCTATACGATTCGTAATTCAGAAATAATTTTAGTTGTAGTACCAAGCGAATATTTTCGTAATGCCCTTGAATCAATAGCTCCTTTTTTCGATAAAAACAATATTTGTTGGGCCACTAAAGGACTTGATGCCAATTCAGGAGGGTTATTACATCAAACCGCAATTGAAATCCTCCCTTCCCTTAAAAAGTTTGCAGTTATTTCAGGTCCTAACTTTGCAAAAGAAGTAGCAAAAGGACTTCCAACCGCTGTAACTGTCGCCTCCAATGATGATGATTTTGCTCAGCTAGTTGCTAATGACCTGCATAACAATTCTTTCAGACCATATATAAGCAACGATATTATCGGCGTAGAAGCAGGAGGAGCGGTTAAAAATGTACTGGCAGTTGCTGCTGGTATTTCCGATGGCCTTGGATATGGAGCAAACGCCAGAGCCGGGCTTATAACCAGAGGGCTAAAAGAAATCTCCGTACTTGGAAAAGCGTTAGGAGCAAAGGCAGAAACGTTTTCAGGATTAGCAGGGCTGGGAGATTTAATTCTTACCTGTACAGATGATCAGTCACGCAACCGCCGTTTTGGATTATCGCTGGGACAAGGGAAAAAAACCAACGATATTATCCAAGAGATCGGACAGGCTATTGAGGGCATCAGAACTTCTTATGAGATTGAACAGCTAAGTAAAAAGCATAAGGTTGAAATGCCAATCTGCCATGAGGTTTTTGAAGTAATACATAATAATAAAAAACCAACAGATGCAGTCAAAACGCTACTAAGCAGACCTGCCAAAAAAGAACAGTAAAATGCGAAGCATTACTCATATCTAAAATATTATTATATTCTAATATTGATACCGTAAAACAAATAGCCTAGTATCTTCTACAGCGCTTACCTTTCACCAACAAGGCAAACGCCCCCACCACCTAGCAATATTTTTGGTAGCTCTTTTGCCATTATGGGTTGCTATTGTGCTTAATAACTAATAAATACTAAGGAAGAGTACAAATGAAATTATTAATAACTTTAACTGCTGCACTATTCACTCTTAGTTCATTTGCTGAAGATTCTGCCGGCATTACCGTAGCTCCATACGATAATGCTGAAGAAGCAACTCAAATGACAACTGCTTTAGACATTACAGGCAAATATGGAGTCGCATTTGCCGGAAACCATTTAGCCATAGGCTCAGATGAAAATCCTGACTCACACCCAAGGGTTCAAACAATATCTACGGAAGATGTTATCTCTATCCCACAAGGTGCTAAAATTAAATATGCGTTTCTCTACTATGGAGGCTCAATAAACCTTGATGGCATTGAAAAATATGGTATGACCTTTAACGACTTCACCCCTGATCAACTAAATTCAATTGAAGATGTAAAAGGTAACCACATAACCTTTGAAGTAAATGGACAACTTGTAGGGCCAATAAATAATGCAGAAGACAAACCGCGCAAACAGACTCATGTAGGTTCAGACTCTGTTATCAGCAGCAAGGTTTTTACAGCAAAATTCGGTACACTTTATAAAACTGCAACAGGGCATTGGGGTAATCGCCTTGATGTTACCGACTATTTTAAAAATCTTAACGGGGATCTTAATATAAAAGTATACCCTCCAGAAAAGGTAGATCTAAGTGCAAATGATGCCGATAATTTTGTTGATAACCCGGCAGGTAGTGCTGAATATAACTCCTGCATCGGCTCAGCATCATGGGGACTTATTGTTATTTACAAACACAAAGATGAGTCTGTTAAACAACTTATACTTAAAGATGGCGACATTCTGCAAGCTTGGGATTATGCCTTTATCCATCTTGGTGACTGGTGGCGTCCAAAAGTTACCTTTGACCACAAACCAATTAAAAAGAAAAACAAAGATGTTCGTTTTTATGTTTATACACAGGGTGGAACTCTAGCAGGAAAACAGATTCCAACAACACCTCTCTGCACCTGTGGTTGCGGCGGTATACTGGAAATGGCTCATGGTGAACCAGCGGTACTTGAAACAGACCTTTATTTCTCAAATATTCTGCAAGATCCTGTTGCAACATTACTTGATCCTCTACACAGAGACAGCACTAACGGACCATGGCACATGGAATACAAGGGTTTTGAGTACTATGCTAAATATGGAAAACTCCTTTACAGCATGGCAGGAAACGACTGGACTCTATTCCAAAGCGGAGACAAACTTACCGAATTTCCTAATCTATATGAGGGAATCGAGCAACCTGTTGCCGATGGAATTCAACCAATTACGTACTACAATACTCAAACCATGCTAAGCGATGATGTTTATGAAGGACATCCTTGGGAAGGTCGAGGAGAAGTTACCTATCATGCAACAGGCAATGAGTTCACTATTCTTGAGGTAGCACCAAACCCTGACCAGATTCAGGAACACTCAACCAACACAACGCTCTGGTTTAAAGGCGACCAGAAAGATGTTTGGAAACCTCAAGGACGCGTAATGTTAAGGGCATTAATGCTTTCAATTCCTGTATCAAACGGAAAATAAAAACCATTACTGTACATATAAACAAAATTGCTATCGGCATAACTTCCCGATAGCAATTTCCATAAACCACCGAATCACATAGAAAAACTGCCAGATAAGTGTTATTTTGTTTCCTGATCGCAATTGAAAGGAATCACCATGAAAAAAATACTTATTATCATTTCTATTGTTTTACTATCTGGATGCAATACCACCTCAACAAAAACATCATCAGCATCTGATGCAAAAAAAGATGCTGCAATAGATGCCATGGCAGATAAAATCCTTACAGAACAGATCCTGAAAAATGGGGAATATCTCCTCTGTGATCAAGAGTCATATACAAACTGCCACTCAATATCTCAAAGCGCTTGTGTTGTTCAAATGCGACATTATAAAAGCACATGCCATAACAAAGCGCTAGAATCCATAGACAATAAAGATCCGGCAAAAAATGGTTCGCAATACCAGAAAAATTACATAGTTTGCATGATGCTGCAACACCTTCTGGAAAACACCTCAAGAACAGGTCATATCGAAAAAATCGGCCAGTGCATTAAAGAAATTCAGTTAGATAAAAAACAGCTTCAAAAAAGTCTTTTCAAATAATTTATTAATATTCAAGGTATAATTTTGATTCTCATATACGGTATCAAAGAACAGTTAAACCCAATAAAAAATGAGCTTTCCGACATAATACATCAATGTATGCAAAATGTATTAGGAATGCCGGAGGATAAACGTGCTCATAGGTTTATTCCCATGGAAAAAGAGGATTTTTTCTACCCTGGAGGCAGAAGCGATAAATATACGGTAATTGAGATAAATATGATGCAGGGACGGAAACCTGAAACCAAAAAGCGGCTCATTAAGGAACTATTTTTAAAAATTGAGAGTCGTATCAACATCCCCCCGGTTGACATTGAAATAACCATACATGAACAGCCTGCTCACTGCTGGGGCTTTCGAGGAATAACCGGAGATGAGGCTAAACTAAACTATAAAATTAATCTTTAATTTAAAACTTATAAAATAGGAAATCGCAATGTTCGGGATATTTTCAAAAACCGCCGCCCCGTCAATTGATGAAGTCAACAAACATATTGAGTTTTATAATTCGTTATTTGCAGATACTGAAACCTCGCCACCGACTATACTTCTACCAACCACAAAATATTTTCCCGACCAAAAAGGGAAAAGAGACCGAGAACTGGTCGAATACTATACAAAAATAATATGCAGACAATTTTCATTAAAATCCGCTATAAGAATAATCCCCGACAAAACCCTTA
>QZLD01000205.1 GCA_004796385.1 Gammaproteobacteria bacterium
AGGTTCTTCTGTAGATAGCGGAGGTTCTTCTGTAGATAGCGGAGGTTCTTCTGTAGATAATGGCGGGGATAGCGCCAGTATTGATGTGGCAAGCGGCGGTATTCCAGAGGAAGACGCAGACAGGTTGGATTACAGTACAGTAAGTGATCCTGACGTTCTGACTGAATTTGTAGTAAAAGAGGTTGCTCAGACTGGTAGTGATAGCTATCCGATAACTGTAGTATTTCCTCTTGAATATGGACAATATGATAATACAGACAGCTTTTATATTGCTGATGAAAAAGGAAATCCTGTTTCAGCACAGTTTCATATTCTTAATAGATGGTGGGCAAAAGATAACTCTGTTCGTCATATAATGGCCCATTTTGTACCGGATGTTTCTGCATATGAGTCAGGTCAGTATAAAAGTGGGCGAGCGCTTTATACACTAAGAAGTAACGTTATAAATAAAAATACCCAGCCGCAAAATCCGGTTGTAACAACTGATAATGGAGGAATTATCGGGATAGATAACGGACTTATCGAAATAAATATCCAAAAATCGCCCTTAAAAATAACAACTCCGGGCGGAGAGCTTAAATCACTTTTTTATAAAGAAGACGGGGCTCTTGATGAATCATTTGACCGTGACGAAATAAACTTTGAGATTGAAGAAGATGGCCCTCTCAGAACCGTAGTAAAGATATCATCGCAGACAATATATAATTCTCCAACAGATATAGAGCATGGTTGGGCGTTAAGAATATATGCCTATGCAGATTCTGAATTTGTAAAAGTAGACTTCCAGTTGCAGAATTCTGCTTTGGTAGAGTATTCAGCACCGCTCTATTTTAAGGGGCACGAACTGCGTCTTGAAGCGAATGAGACAGTAGTACCGACAAAGCTAAGAGCAGAAGAACCGCCTGAATATGATGTTACTTTGCTTCCTCTTGGATTTATAGACGGTAATAAAGTAAATGTGTTTCTAAGGAATTTTCAGCAGACATTTCCAAATGGGCTTGAGGTTGACAATAGCGGAAATGTTGATATTGAGATGTGGCCTTTATGGAAGAGGCAATTTCATGACATAGCTTATGTCGATGAAAGCATAGATCTTTACTGGCTGGATGATATGCAGCATATCTACAAAGAAGTAATGCTCGATTTCAGCGAAAGCAGAACTGTTGCCGATGTTGAAAAGCTGGCTGAAACATTCCAGTTTCCTCCTGTAGCAGTAGTTCCTGCAAAATATTTTGCCGAAACCAAAGTGACTGTCGACATGGGTGTTATACCGCAATGGTCTGTTGATTATGATGAAATTCCCGAAAGTAGAAAGCCTGTATATGAAGACAGTAAGTATGATCTCACAGATTGGAGTGAGCTTGGCAAAGAGAATAAATACCAGTTCGGTATCAGTAACTTTGCCATAGATGTATACAGAAAAAAATATACAGCTACAACGGGTGGTGAACCATATACCGGTTACAAATTTTATGTAACGAAAAATACAGCCGATTATTATGATTCCGTTAATCTTGCTAAAGGGGAGTTGAATGTCAGGCCGCAGTGGTTGGCAGGGTATAATCATGAACGTGATTATGAGAATCTTCAGCCATCAACAAAACCATATGCAGGAGAGTCATGGCGCAGGCATATACAGAATGGTCTTCCGGTAAGAACCAGAGAGTATATAGAAGGTACTTCTCAAACAGCCAGACCACGAGACGACCAACATGGCTGGTTTTACCATATGGAAGATGTCTATTTTATGACCGGAGATAAGTGGTTGTACGACTGGTTTAAATTTATGTCTGAATTTAAAAAGACCTATCTGCAACACTGCTCAGATGGATCTAATCGGGGTGTTGGTCACAGTCTTGCTGTAACTATGAGTTCATATAGGGTCACAGGAGATCAGGAATTAATTGAACTGGTTCCGGCGTTTTTAGAAAATCCAGTGTATTCTCAGGTAGACGTGTCTGGTTCACTTCATGGTACACGAGGAGCTTTCAAAAGTGATGGAGTATGGAAGGCTGCAGGTTTTCAGCTTGGTTTTCTAATGAGAGCCCTTATTGATTACTATGAGGAGACAGGAGAGCAGGACAGCGTTCTATTTGACTTTATAGGTGATCAGGCAAAATGGATATGTAGATATTCACAGTATGGTTATTATTACGATGTTGCTACTACAGAAAAAAGCTCAGGCTCAGCAGGTTCTTCATTAAGTGCTGTTGATCCTGTTATCTGGTACGCGGTGCATGCAGAAGAAGATGGCGAGGATGTTGCCGACCTGTTTGATGTGACAGATCAGTTTGTTAATGAAGGTATTGGTAGCAGCAGTGGTCGGTCGTATTTCCATTTTGATACATGGGATGGGTTCTATGCCGGGTCTTATTATCTGCATTTTCTTGAAAATGATGAATAGTCGCATAAACTTATTTTTAAGATAGGCTAAATGATTTTGTTTTGGAGATTATGGCAATGGAAAACAACAATAATGCCGAATTAAAAATGGTTCTTCCAGAGCAGTTTACTATAGCTGCAGCGGCGGATGTTTGCGAGATCTTATTGGATTTTCTGGATAAACCTGATTGTGCGGTTATTGATGGCTCCGAAGTGCAGCGGGCAGATGCAGCAGCAATGCAGGTAATGGCTTCATTTTGTAAAACTGCTGAGAAATCGCATTTAGAATTTGAAATTCATAAGCCTTCGGATGTTTTTATGGAATCATGGCAAATTTGCGGTTTAGACAAAATTTGGCCGCTGAATTAATGCAATAAATGGTTTTTAAGAGTTAATCAAGCAGTCCGTGGAACTTCATTTTTTTTCTGAAAGTTCCACGGTTTATTCCGAGCATCATGGCTGCTTTAGTTTGATTGCCGTCGCAATATTTTAAAACCGATTCAAACAGTGGTTTTTCCACGCGATTGATAACCATGTCATACAGGCCGATGCTATGATGTCCATCTAACTGTTTAAAGTATGTTTCCAGGGTTTCATTTACGCTTTTTTCAATAGATTTTTGTTGGCAAGTGCAGTTACAGTTGGAACTCATAGCTTTAGTATCATCCATAAATATTATTAAGCTGTTTTTTATTTATCTTTAATGAAAGAACAACAACGGCAGTATTGAAGAAACATAAACAGAAATATCTATGTAATTTCTGCAGAATACAATTCAACTATTTTAATCTGTTTTTCTGATGAATCAATCTTATTTATTGAATTCCACAGCTTTTTTCCAAAACTAAGGTTGTTACAGTACCAATGCAGATGTTTTCTGATTGCTCTTGCTGCATGAGAATCTCCATAAAAATTATTGTTTTGTCTTATATGTTTAATAATTATATTTAATATCTGCAACTCATCTATTTTAGATGATTTTTTTTTGTTGGTTAGCGCATTTATTATTGTGTTAAATATCCATGGTTTGCCTTGAGATCCTCTGCCGATCATTATGCCGTCTGTTTTTGTTTCCTCAAGCATTTTGATGGCATCTTCCGGTGTGAAAATATTGCCGTTGGCTATTACAGGAATGGATACTGTTTTTTTTACCTCTGAAATAGTTTTGTAGTCTATATCTCCGTGGTACATATCCTCTTTGGTTCGGCCATGTATTGTAATTGCTGAAATACCGGATCTTTCGGCTATTTTCGCTATTGCCTGAGCATTTTTACTATTTTTATCCCATCCGGTTCTGATTTTTAGTGTAACAGGGATATTGTCTGAGGCTGCAACAACTGTGGCCATGATCTCTTCAGAGAGAGTCTGATTTTTCATTAATGCAACCCCCGCTTGTTTGCTGCAAACTTTTTTGGCAGGGCAGCCCATATTTATATCTATAATATCGGCGCCAAGTGAAATGGCGTGTTTTGCTGCTGTTGCCATTTTTTCCGGATTTGTTCCGAATATCTGCACAGCTATGGGGGAGTGTTCATCTCTTATATTAAAACGAGATCTGGATTTTTCGCTTTTCCATAGGGTTTTATCGGAAGTAACCATTTCAGAAAATGCCAGGGATGCACCAAAGGAGCGACAGAGGTTTCTGAAAGGCAGATCGGTTACTCCAGCCATAGGAGCAAGTAAAACATTTGTTTTAAGTTGGAGATTTCCAATATTTAATTCGTTTATATAGCTCATATGCGAATATTATCATTTTTATGAATAGTAGAAATAAGTTAGAGGTTATTTATTTCTATCTTCGCAGAAACTAATATTCTTTTAATAGCTTTGAAATAATTAATTCGGATTAAAAATCAGAGCAATTTAAACTTAATATTTTTAAACCTTAAATTCTGGATAAAATATGTGGACACTATTAAACAGAACTCAAAGAGTTAATTACGGGTTAATTCTTCTTGTTGCCTTTATGTATTTTTCTTCTGGCTCCATGATGCTTTATCTGCAACGTTTTTTTATGGCAATAGATGCGGATGAAAAGACATCGGGTATTTTGGTGGCATTTGCTGTAATCCCGTTTGTTCTGTTTTCAATGGTAAGTGG
>QZLD01000175.1 GCA_004796385.1 Gammaproteobacteria bacterium
CTTTTAAGTCCCGCAGCTAAAGTTGCTGTTGTTGCTCTTTCATTAGCAATCAATGTCAGGAAATTATTTACACTGGTTTTTGGAGTCATATAATCTCTTTCTATTCTTAGATGGCTTAAACCGATAGCGTTAGTTGCAACTGCACTTCTTGCTGCCGATATTGTAAACGGTCTGGTCTCAACACGAAAACCCTCTGATGTTTCCGGCAGTGCATTTATTGATGCTGCAGGGGTCATGGTCTTCCATTTTTTCCTAACCGTCATTGGTAGTGCTTCGATCTTAGCAGCTGTTTCATTTATTGCTTTTTCAAATGCATATGGTTCTTCCAATGGATCCATCTTGGCAAGATCATCTACATCCTTATAGATCGCATTGTAGTTCCTTCCTCTGATTTTCACTCCGACAGATAGTATTGCGCTGGCATTATTTGATACTGCCTCTCTCCAGCTGGATGTCATTCTGTTATTTTCCCAGTAGATATTGGTATCTGCTTCTTTTTCTCCAACCATCACCATTGGTCTAGCAGCTTTTGATGACTCTTTTCTGGTATAGATACATCCCGTTGAAGAAACATTTGCACTATCTATCCAAAGCTGTTCGCCACTTTTCATGTTGAAAGAGAGGTTTTCCAATATCACTTCTGATGTCTGAATCCTCATTGTGGTATCAATTTCCAGGGTCACTGATGCAGCAGAAACCGCTGTTAGTCGCACACTATCCTTAAAGATCATCCTTTGGTTTTTTGGGATCTTATGTATACCAGGAAGAAAGCAGAACCAAACAGAACTTTCATTTCTGCTGGCAACCATCGCCTTACTAATGTCAGGATATTTTCCACCTTCTCCAATGGTCACTAAAAAGTCTGAACCTCCACCAGAAGGTTTATTATTTATTGCAATTAACGCATCCTGAACTGACTTAACTGCACTAGATTCAAGCACTCCATCAAGATTTGAATCCGGTCTCTTAAGGGGGATATCATCGGCTGTTTTAGCCTTTAATAGTTGAATTTCTTGTTTGCTTTGTTTGATCCCCTGACCCGCATTATCGATTGCATCCTGGACGTTTTCTGATGTTTTGAAAATCTCCGCATTAGTGTTCTCAAAGGCGATGTCTCTTGCCTGGATGTCTGTCAGGGTTGGGTGGTTAAGTTGTCTTTTTTGCTCATCAGTTAGTGCTTTGATCTTACCACTTGCATCTATTGTGGCGATTAAAAGATAGTTGTGTTTAATACCACTTGGAAGCTTTCCATTAGAGGCATCTTCATCAAGAATTCCACCATCTATTCCATCTCTAACAACGTATTCCCAATAATCTCCAGCAACAAAAGCTTTGTTTTTAAGTTCAAGCTCTAGTTTATGATCCTTTAATTGCAAGGTGGCCTTGGTTGCGCTAATTGCAATACTTCCATGGCTCTCATTATTGCTTTCCTTTAATGTGGCAAAACGATCTTTTGCAGGATATTCGCCATTTGTTTTAAGCTTCCATGAACTACCGGACTTAACAAGAGTGCAGCTACCATCCCAACGACGCACATAGTTAAACCCTTTTGCAGCATCTATCTCAACTGATGTTTTTAGCGCTCCTCTTAGGGGAGATAGTGTTGCACTACTTTCCAGGTGAACACCAAGATGCTTTTCAGTGGTATCGTTAAAATGCTCAAATACCCAATCACCAACCTCAAAATCTTGAGGTACTGGAATCTCGTTGTTATCTGCATCCAATATCTCATAGTTTTCTGCGCCATTTTCGCACGACCATTTAATGGTTATCTCAGTAGGGTTTGTTGCATCACCCTTAACATCATGCACCTCAACTCTTAGTATATAGTTGCCTGATTTTTCAACTGCTCCTGTTATAAATCTATCTGAATCATATGGATCACTTTCAACGTCAACCTTTCTTAGTTCAGCTTTTAGTAGACTGTTACCAGATAACGGATTCTTATTCCCATCCATTGGATCTATACTGGCATGACAACATTTGATCTGAACCATTCGCTGCTCTCGAGTACAGGTATCAGCACCAAAAAGAGCCGGATCTATCAGGTTTTCATCTTCAAGGGCAGTAACTGTTCTATCCCAGATATCGGCATAGATATTTACATTTTTTGTTGGTAGTTTTGATAACCCCGGAAGGTTTACCTGCTCCTCAAAGGCAAAATTAGCGCTGCCATCTTTAGGAGAAACAAGCTCTGCAGTCTCTCCATCAATTGTAATATTACCTGGCTTTATCTTTAATTTTGAGCCATCAGAAACAAGCTTAACTCCTTTATCCTTTGGCACACCTGTTCCGATTACGCTTGTGGCTAACTGTGAAAATCTTTGATTGATAATCTCTACAAACTCATTCCAATCTGCATCCGTGAGCATGCGCCCCTGTTGCTGGTAGATTCCGGCATATTGCTTATCTCTCTGATGACTGTTTCTTGAAATTTGTGTTTTCATTTGTTTTCTCTCTGATTAAATCTTTAAGGTTATTTGTTTCAAA
>QZLD01000013.1 GCA_004796385.1 Gammaproteobacteria bacterium
CTTTGAGTAGCTATCCGGAACGTAAATTTGATATGCCAACCCTCCTGGATCGGTTTTTGCCTGCCAGTTTGCCGCTATTGAATGCTGGTAAACTGCCAAAAACAGTATTACCCCGAATATAAATCCAATTTTATTCTTCATTGTATCCCCTCCAGTATTTTAATTATTACCCCTTATTTTTAACCAGCAGATCGTAGCCACCTGCCGATAATCTCATATTTTACACAATAATGTTATTTGGTCAATATTTACCAAATACATAAACGCCCAGACCATCAAGAATACCTTGCACTCGACCAGAAAACCATTAATGGGCGCAAATGCACAATTTGCAAATCGAATAGTAAAAAAAGACGGGCTATTAGCCCGCCTTTATCATATTAAGCAAGGTTAAGTGTACTACTTTATACGCCTTCTTTGATTCACAAAACCGAAAACAGCAATCAAGCCAATAAACAGACCTAAAGAACCACCAAGTCCATCTTTTGGTTCTTCTTTAATCCCCTCTGTTCCCGGTTCATCCTGTATAGGGTTAGCAGTAGAATCACTATTGTTATCTGAATTCAGATCCGGCTCTAAAGCTGTAACTGTTGCCGTTGAGCGCAGATAATTCCCATCACCATCAATATCATCAACAATAATTGCGACCTTTAGGATTTTAGGCGCATCATATGGCAGTTGATCAATAGTACACTTTAGCTTTGTTGAAGTAATTCTGTTACAACCTGCAACTTGCTCTGCGACCAAAGTACCATTTTCAATATCAACGATAACCTCCACCCCATGTGCATCAACACTACCATTATTGCTGATATTGAAAGCATGAAAAACAGTATCGTCCTCTACAAAAACCGTATCGGTATCAACTGCTTTAACCTCAACATCTACAGTGTCTATCTGCTCACCAACTGAAAAATATTTTATGGCTGATCCGGTAAGACCATCTTCATCTGTAACTATTGCCTCTATGCTGTAACTTCCATTTGGAACATTTTCGAAGTTTTCCGAGAAATCTGCGGTTTCGTAATAGCAGACTCCGGGCTCTGCTGTTGTACAGATAACCGCCGGCAGTGTGTCAACCTGCTTGATGATATCACCACCACTGCTCTTAAGAGTTAAGGAGATAGCGTCTACATACCCTCCTCTTTCTCCATTATTATCAATAGCTGTTCCGGTAACCTCTACCAAACCTGTTTCTGAATCCACTGTTACTTCTAATTTTTCTATTACTGGCGGGATTTTCTCACTATTTCCATCAACCTTGACAGTCTTGGTCTTTGTAGCCGTTGCTCCATTATCATCGGTAACAGTTGCTTCTATGGAGTACTCTCCGGGGGCAATATTTTCAAAGACAGCGCTAAACTCGACTGGCTCTAACTCATATCCAATCCCTTCATCGTTAATATTGTCACTAAATATTAAAATCTCTTCTTGAACCCCATAAGCAACTATCTTTTCAATTACTTCGCCTTCTTTGCTTTTCAAAATAATATCTACCGATTCTACTGATCCATCTACCTCTATAGCAGTACCTGTTACCTTAATAATTCCATCCTCATGTACAACAGAAACATTCAATTCTTGAAAATATGGAAGCACGTTTTCAGGTTCAACAGTTACTGTTTTTATTTCTGTATCAGTAAGTCCTTTATTATCAGTTACCACAATCTCTACAGTATATATTCCACCTGCAACAGAACTAAATACTTCGTTAATAATAACACTACCCTGATAGCAAATATCTGAACCACATTCTTCCTCACCTTCATCATAAACATCACCTGCTCCACAATCTGGCGCCCCTTCATCTATAAGAGCGCAATCAATCCCTTCATTAAGGATTAGCTCAGCATTTATTGATTCGATGATTGCTCCACTGGAATCTTTCAAGGTTAATACTGCTGAATCTACAGTATCGTCATCACTAACAGCTGCTATTACAGATATTTCACCATTATCCTGATTTGCAATAATATTTACACTTTGGATTTGCGGAGGTTCATGCTCTTCCTTATCAATCCTCATATTATTTTCTGTAAAGAACTTTGCCAGATACTCTCCGTAATTGATACTTGAGTTATCTATGTAATTTCCATAAAGACCAGGGGTTGCAATTGCACCATCCCCTGCTGCCCATGC
>QZLD01000044.1 GCA_004796385.1 Gammaproteobacteria bacterium
CAAATATAGATTCAAGAACAAGCCAGAAACCGGATAGCAAAGCATGATTACAATTTGTTACGCGCTTGTATGCTCGTAATTTTTATATTAATCAATATGATATATTAAATATTGTGCGTATTTGTGAAATATTTGGGCTATACAAATAGTATTGCCTGAACTCAGGGAGTATTTTTTTCTTGAATTAATAAAGATATATATGGCGATTAATATCAATGTGATTTCTATTAGAAACGACCAATGCAAAATAAAATTGCCCCACCATATTTTATAAATAGATGGTACTGTAAATAAGGAATATGGTTTGTTAGTAAATGGAGAAAACCACCAAATATCTCCGACAATAGAGTCTGCAAAAAGATGAATAAATATATTAATTCCAAATATGCCAATAAGTGGTAGTAAATCTTTTTTAATAAACAAAAACATCAAAAAGAATAATCCTAAGATAATACCCCAGTAAAAAGGGATATGTATCCAATATGTATGATGATGGTGTTGGCAATTATCGAAAATATAAAAATAGAACATATCAAGATCTGGAGTGATGCTGCCAATGAGCCCTGCTTTTATTAAATAACTTTTTTAACGGAGTCATTTGAGCATTTTGTAACTATTGTTTTTGTAGCTAAATATCCCAGAGGTAGGTGTGCAATTATCATTTTAGAGCTATTCTTGGTTTAAAAACGATTTGGCAATGGGGGATATTTGTCCTCAATGTTATTAGGAGTAATAGAAAATGGTAATAATATAGAGAGATTATGTCCTTAGTATGCGAATTCGCCAGTGGTTGTTTTTCATAAGCGCTTTAAAATTTAAACTTCAAGCCAGTCAATGCCGTTGTTTTGACATACTGTATTAATCCAATTTTCTGAGCATCCTAGTGTTTGAGAAACAGTTTGCTTTACTTTTTTGTGAGTATTATTGTTTTCGCTAATATGGCTGGCAACAAGCTGTGTAAGTTTGCTTGTATCTATTTCAAGTAGAAACTCGGCGCTTTGTTTATTGCTTAAATGGCCAAGGCCTCCACCAACCCTTTCTTTAAGAAATCTTGGGTATTTACCAATTTCAAGCATGGAACTGTCGTGATTACATTCCAGCATTAGGGCATCTACTGAATTTAATTTTTGTTTTATATGTGGGGTGATTTTACCTAAATCGCTTAATACAGCGAGTTTTTTGTCACCATCAGTAAAAATAAACTGCACAGGTTCTTTTGCGTCATGAGGAACCGGAAAAGGGGAGATTTTCATGTCGTTAATTGAGAAATTGTTATGACTGGAGAAAAAATTAATTTGATGAAACTCTTGTTGATTTATAGCTTTATATGTTCCTTTATTTGTCCACACCGGAATTCTGTATTTCTGGGATAATCTTTCTATACCCGATGTGTGATCTTTATGCTCATGGGTAATCAGGATTGCATTAATAGATGATGGCTCGATGTTTTTTTGCAAAAGCTTCTTTTCGGCGGATCTTCCGGAAAAGCCACAGTCAACCATAATAACTGTTTTATTATGTTGAACTATTGTGGCATTTCCTTTACTGCCGCTACCTAAAGATGAAAATCTCATTAATACAGTTGTTCATTAATAAGATTTAATAGTTTAACTGCAAAATCTTTAGGAACTTCAGTTCCGTCTTCTTTTTCAGTTGTAACAGAGCAATATCCGCCTTTGTCTTCAATTTTTATTACTAACTTATCTATTCCTTTATTATCATCGCTCTTCCAAAAGGCAATACTTGACCAGAATCCTTCGTCTTCTACATCATCAGCAGTTCTATCATATCGAACATAATATTTGCCGTTTAAGCGATCTTTGTCGTAAAGGGTGAAGCTTGCTCTGTCAATGGCAACTCCAATCATGCGCCATGAACTGAAAAATGACTCATTAATCTTAAGAATGTCTTGCTGTTCTTGTGTGGTTATTTTAGAAGTTTTCTTGATCTCTTCGGCAGAGTCAGCAAGTTTTACAGTCGCTTTTTGATTAAGTCCAATAAATAAGGCAAATTTCTTAATTAATTCAGATTCAAAGGCCGGGTCTGATGTCATAGGTTTCCATGAGTGGCTTTTTGTGCTTGATTTGCCTGTTCCAGCGTTGTGCTCAAATATAACATTGCCACTTTCTATATCATCCACAAGAACTCGTTCAACCGCATATCTGGTTATGAATATTTCTACAGTTCCTTCTTGTTCGCCATCTTCAATGCGGGCTCTGATTTTTTCTTTTACCGGAGAGCCAAAAAGAGCTGTTATTCCTTTGAGTAATCCTTCTGGAACAGATTTTGTGTCAGCCATCCAGTCGGATTCTATAAGCAACAGGGCTTTTTCTTTTCTTTTTATCGGATATTCCTGATTTTTAAAGAAACTTGCAAGTTTTCCGAATGCAACATCTTTAGTCGTTTTTACTTTTAGCCACATTCTGTTACCAGAGCGAACAAATGATACAGCAGATTCAGTGGTGTTGGCTGAATCGTTCTTTTGTTTCAAACCAGCTTTACCCGTGATAATGTCTTTCATCTGTTTGCGTTTTTGCATATCTGAGTAAGATGAGCGACCCTGCAATCCTCCCGGAATTGCCATGCTGTCATTTATCGCGGCTCTGGATAGTTCCGGAGGTACTTCAAGCTGTTCTATTCTCCTTTTTTCAAGTTCTTCAGGACTGTCATTATTTAAGTCAAGAAAATCAGAGATGGTGCTGCATCCACCCAAAAACATGAGTGCTGAAAATATAATGAGAGATCTTTTCACTAATAATTCCTTTAAATAAATTAAATAACTCCGGCCAAGCTCATTGCTTTTGTAACTTGTTGATGATATTCCTCATCAAGCCAGGTCATAGGTAATCTAATTCCTTTGTTAATTAACCCCATTTTAGCAACAGCCCATTTCGCAGGAATAGGGTTTGTTTCCAAAAAGAGGGTTCTGTGGAGTTCTGATAATTTTTCGTCAATCAGTTCAGCTTTTTTAGCATCTCCGGCAAGTGCATTTGAGCACATATTACTCATAAGTTTTGGGGCAATATTGGCTGTGACGGAGATTACTCCATTTGCAGCTGCAAGCATGGCTTTCCTGCAGATATTGTCATCTCCGGAGAAAATGCCAAAGTTATCACCACACTTTTTGCG
The DNA here is from genome assembly GCA_004796385.1 of Gammaproteobacteria bacterium. Lineage (GTDB taxonomy): Bacteria > Pseudomonadota > Gammaproteobacteria > QZLD01 > QZLD01 > QZLD01. Next base: position 3,130 of record QZLD01000044.1, read on the forward strand.
TAACTCGATGATTCTGTCGACTGAGCCAGATGCTTCTTTTATGCCGATAATGTTATCCAGTACTGAAAGTTTTTTTACAGTTTCTGGAAGCATGTCACAGCAGGTTCTGCCGGGAACATTATATAAAATCTGTGGAATATCAACAGATTCAGCCAGCTTCTTATAGTGAAGCCAAAGACCGTTTTGGGTTGGTTTATTGTAGTAGGGGGTTACCAGCAGAGCAGCATCGCAACCAGCTTTTTTTGCATTTTCTGTTAATTCCAGTGCTTCTGTTGTTGAGTTGGCTCCGGTTCCACCAATAATCGGAAGTCTGCCATTGGTGATTTCTACCGTTTTTTTAATAAATTCGGAATGCTCGTCCATATCAAGGGTAGCTGACTCACCTGTAGTGCCAACCGCAACAATTGCCTTTGTTCCGTTTTCTACATGAAAATCTATTAATTTTTGCAAGGCTGAATAATCGATTCTGCCTTCTTCATCCATAGGAGTAACCAGGGCTACCATACTTCCGCTGAACATAAAACTCTCCAAAATAATTACCGAAATGGGACTATGAACAATTAATTTAGTTCAAATGCGGCTATAAAAGCCTGTTTTCAGATTAATCAGATATATTAATCTGAGGCCTAATATTAACAGATTCTCTACTTTTGCAACATACTGCCAACATTAAATTTTAAAAAAAAGCCCGGCTGAAATGCCGGGCTTTTATGAGATATTTTCTCGCTAAATTACTTAGCTAGACCACCAGTCATACAACCAGCAGTAATCTCAAGGCATGCGCCGTCAATCGCATCATTTTCCATGATGTGCTTGATAAGACTAGCAATTTCTTCAGGCTCAATAAGTCTGCCAAGGTGAACAGTAGAAAGAATGCCATCAAGAGCTTTCTGGTTCATACCTTTAACCATTGGAGTTCCGACATAGCCAGGAGCTACAGAAACAACACGGATGTTCTTGATCTTCTTCATTTGGAACTCACCAACAAGAATCTTCGGCCATAGAGCAACTGAAGCTTTTGTTGACGCATAGTTCATTTGACCAGGAGCACCTACTTTGTTTACAGAAGAGATAGGAATGATAACGCCGTCCCATCCGCCGTCTACCATTCTGGCAGCAGCTTCACGAACAGTTATGAAAGAACCTACTAGGTTTACATCGATAACAGCTTTGAATTGGTCTGTGCTCATTACTCTTTTAACTTTTCCAGTTTCTTTGTCTGGAGAGATCATTAGACCGTCTTTGATGATACCAGCAGATGGTATAACTGCATTGATTTGACCGAAAGCTTCGATAGCTGTATCCATAAGCTTTGCAGTGTCTTCGTCGCTTGTTACATTACATACAGATGTTGCAACTTCGCCGCCAGCATCTTTAATTTCTTTTGCTACACGATCAAGTTCGTCACCATTCATGTCGCCAAGAACAACTTTAACGCCACTAGCCGCTAGACCTTTTGCTACAGCTTCACCGATACCGCTGGCTCCACCAGTAATTACTGCTACTGCACCTTTTAATTCCATAGTAACACCTCTTTTTGTGTCTTATGTTAATACCAAATATGTAAATATTTTTACGGTCGAAATAGTACAGGATTTACCTGCTTTGTACAAAAGAAATGTTTAAAAAATGTAGTTTTGATATTTAACAATAGATTATGGCTGTGAAAGGGATACACAAAATACATTTAAGTATTTTGTGTATGTTTCAGATGGTTTTGCGAGTTTAAATTTATTTGTCTATTTCTTTTTTATTTTTTTCGTTTTCAGAAGATGATTCTCCTTTTGTAAAAAGGTTGGTATTCATCTTTTGCCATGCGGCAAGGTTTCTTTCTGCAATTTGCGTCATAAATGCCATTGGATTTGTATCAATCAAGCTGCGGGTTTGTTCGCGAAGAGCTTTTTGCTGTTCAGCGAATAGATCCATGCTTTTTTCAAGATAACTGGTAACCATGTTTTGCATATTGCCACCATATGATCTGATGATATGCGTAAGAAGTTCGCTGCTGAAAATCGGGCTGCCGGCATCTTCTTCTTCGCTGATTATTTGTAGCAATATCTGTCTTGTAAGGTCTTCTTTTGTTTTTGCATCAAGTACAACAAAGCTGACATCATCAACAACGAGTTTGCGTACGTCAACTAAAGTTATATAACTGCTTATTGCGGTATCGTAAAGTCTTCTGTTTGGGTATTTTTTTATTATTCTTGGTTCGCTCATATGATTCACATCCAAAATAGTTCAAATTAAGGCAATTATTATCAATCTCCTCAAACTGATTATAGATTGCAAACATATACTACAACCTTATTTAAAAGTTTCAAAGCCAATAAGTTTATTTTGTTTTCATATTAGATATTTCACAAGTGTTTTTAAACTTATTTCTGATAGTTAATGATGGCAATAAGATTGAGCTGTTGATATATTTAATTTTGATTTTTTATTCAGTATGAATTTGATTATATGGCAAAAAATAAAATTTACTGAGAGTTTATTTGTCATTGTTCAGTAGATTATTTGTCATGATATAAATTCATATCTAAATAATTAATCGTAAATTCCTACTAAATAAGAATAAAAGGGAGAGATTATGCGTATTATTAAAATTACTATTTACTTAATAATTATATCGGTTATGACGGTTTCATGCGGTGGTGGTTCCAGTTCTAATGATGATCAACAGCCGCTTGAAGGAGCTACTGAAGAGGGTGCTGAAGAGGGTGCTGAAGAGGGTGCTGACGAAGGTACTGAAGAACCATCGGTTCCTGATGCTCCGGATTCATTAAGCATAGTTTCAGAGTCTGATAGCCAAATTGTTATTTCATGGTCTGATAATTCAGATAATGAAACTGGCTTTTTGGTTGAAAGAGCATTGAGAAGTGATGATATTGTTGGGGATTTTATAGAAATCGGCTCAGTAAATGCCGGTATAGAATCATATACAGATTCCAATGTTACCACAGGAAGAATTTATCATTACAGGGTTATTGCTTTTAATGAGAACGACAGTTCTGATTCATCCAATTCAATTGTTGCTACTGCTAGTAGTGAACAAAATAGCTCAGGGCTTATAATTGACCACAGTAATACAGATACGAATCTTATTCCTGAATATTATTTATCTGCAGCCAAGCAGAATCTTTATATTGCATATAACCATACTTCGCATGGTAGTCAGCTTATTACCGGGATGAATTCTCTTGAGGAGTTTCCGGATTTTGCGGATAAGTATGACTGGAGTAGTAGTTCAGCCTTGTCTGATGCTACTTTGAATCTTTTGGATAGGGGGATTACGCATACTGGTGTAACAGAGGTTCCTGATCTTAGTCAGGGGGATTATATTCTTAGCGGTACGGAAACTCCGTGGGTAAATCAGACCAGAGTATTTTTGGAAAATAATCCGGATATAAATGTGATTATGTGGTCGTGGTGTGATATTTACGGTCATAATATTCAGCGTTATCTGGATAATATGGAGGTGTTGATTAGCGAATTTGGAGAAGGCGGCAGCAATGCCAGAGCTGCAACTAACCCGGTAACCTTTGTGTTTATGACCGGTCATGCTTATGGTGAGGCTAAGAATCCAACTATTTGGGAATCAAATGAGCTTATAAGGGAGCATGTGCGTAATAATAATCGAGTCCTGTTTGATTTTGCAGATATAGAATATTACAACCCGGATGGAGATTATTTTTGGGATCTGTTTCTGAACGATGATTTGACTTATGTTCTGGATGGGCACAGTCACAATTGGGCAGATGAGTGGTTGCAGGAAAATACCGGTTCTGAGCTGTATCAGCTTACAACCGGGGTTGGTGTTGATGGTTATAGTGGTTCTGAGGGCTGCGCCCATTCGGGTAGCGCAGGTACTTCGTCAACTCTTAATTGTATTTTGAAGGGAAGAGCTGCCTGGTGGTTATTTGCCAGACTGGCAGGATGGGATGGCGAGTAACTGTTTTTACTAAATTGTGATTATTAACCCGAATGTTTTTGATTTACAAAACTTTAAGCTTTCGGGTTAATTTTTATCTGCGAATAAAATTCGGAGACAACTCTGAATGAGCCGAATACAACTAATCTATCGTTTGTTGAAAGATTGTTGTCGGCGTAATTGATGGCCTCTGAAGTTGTGTTTAAGGATTCTGTCTCTTCATTGACAGCTTTTGTTGCGAAGATTTGCTGTAATGTTGTATCTTTGTGGCTATCAGGATCTGCGGTTTTTACCAGCAACCATTTATCGAAAACACCTCGGCTTTGATTTAAAACCGCATCTATATCTTTTCTTTTCAGTATGCTGAACAGAGCAATATTTTTGCCTTTAGATGGATTGTTTTTCAGATATGTTATCAGTTTTGCTATGCTGTCCGGGTTGTGAGCTACATCTACTATGCAATCGTAACCTCTGGTGAATTTATCTGTTCTGCCCTGCAGTTTTTCTTTGGTGATGCCGTTTTTTATCTCTTTGTCGGATATGTCAATATTACATAGCAGAATGGCTGCTGTTGCTGTTGCAGCATTTATTTGCTGATGATAACCTGCATCAGGTAATGGAATTCCGATAATGTTTTTTTGTAAGAAGGTGAAATTCCAGTCGTTCTTATTGGTTGATGTCGTTATCTGCTCATTTAATAAATAGAGTTTAGCCTCGATCTTTTTGGCTGTTTCTTTAATTGTTTCTTGTGCGTCTTCACCTGCATATATGACCGGTACCCCTTTACGCATTATCCCCGCCTTTTCTCTGGCAATTTTTTCGAGGGTATTGCCCAGCCAGTCCTGATGATCGTATGAGATATTGGTGATGACAGCGCAAGCTGGGTCTATGATATTGACTGCATCCAGTCTGCCTCCAAGACCGACTTCAAGTACGATTACGTCGAGTTGTTCTTTGATAAAGACGACTAAGGCTGCCAGTGTTACAAACTCAAAATAGGTTAGTGAAATGGGATTATCTTGTTCTATAGCGTCTTTAACCTTGGAAAAGGCTGTGCATATTTTTCTGTTATCTGTGCCTTTGCCATTGATTCTGATGCGCTCGTTAAAGTGTGTTATGTGAGGAGATGAGTAGACGCCGACTTTTCTGCCGGACTCTGTGAGTATGCTCTCTATATAAGCTGCGGTTGAGCCTTTACCATTGGTTCCTGAGATGGTGATTACGGGGATATCGAGTTTGGTTGGAATCGATAATCTGTCTCGTACTATGTCAACTCTTTTTAGCCCAAGCTCTATTTCACTGGAGTGGATAGATTCTATCCACTCCAGCCAGTCATTAACTGTTTTGAGGTTCATTTTTCAGCAGGGTTTTTTCAGTGGCTTTTTCTTGGGAAGCGGGGGCAGGAATACGCTGGAGTATAGAGAGTATTCCTGCAATTCTGTCACGCATTTCCCTTCTGTCTATAATCATGTCTACTGTGCCGTGCTCCAGCAGGAATTCGCTGCTTTGGAAGCCTTCAGGCAGTTTTTGGCGAACGGTTTGTTCAATAACTCTGCGTCCGGCAAAACCTATAAGTGCTTTTGGTTCTGCAATATTTATGTCACCAAGCATGGCGAAACTTGCAGATACACCACCGGTTGTCGGATCGGTTAATACTGAAATGAATGGTACGCCTTCGTCTGAAAGTTTTGCCAATACTGCACTGGTTTTCCCCATTTGCATTAGCGAGAAAAGTCCTTCTTGCATTCTGGCGCCGCCACTTGTCGCGAAGCAGATAAATGGCTCTTTGGTGCTTAGAGATGTGTTGGCAGCCTGAACAAACCGTTCTCCGACAACGCTTCCCATAGAGCCTCCCATAAATCTAAAATCAAAGGCTGCCGCAACAATGGGCATGCCTTTTAATCGGCCACTCATTGCTACAAGGGCATCTTTTTCTCCGGTTGTTTTCTGGGCTGTGACTAATCTATCTTTGTATTTTTTCAGATCTTTAAACTTGTATTTATCGAATGGGGTTACATTGGCTGCAATCTCGGAGCCGCTGCCACTGTCCAGAAACATCTTTAGGCGATCGCGTGCGCCAATTCGCATATGGTGGCTACATTTGGGGCAGACTGACATATTTCTGTCAAGATCCGGTTTGTAAAGAACAGAGTCGCATTTAGGGCATTTGCTCCATAATCCTTCCGGCACATTTTTTCTGGTGCCGCCTTCTGTTCTAATGCTTGCAGGTATTAATTTCTGAAACCAATTCATACTACATTCCGTCCAATGCTGTTCTTATTCCTGTGATAAATTCAGATACTGCTGCAGGTATCTGTTCCGGAGTCTGATTCAGATTCTCGTGGATTCTTACAATTGCGCTGCCGATTATTACCGCATCTGAAACCGAGGCTATTTCGGTTGCAGATTTCTGGTCTCTTATGCCAAAACCAACACCGACAGGTAGTTTTGTGTGTTGTTTGATCTGTTTGATTTTTGCTGAAATCTCATTCAGATCCAGTTCCGCAGCGCCAGTGACTCCACGAACCGACACATAATATACGAAACCTCCGGCCAGAGATACTATTCGCTTGATTCTCTCTTCCGGGGTGGTTGGGGTGATCAGGTAGATAGATTCAAGTCCGGCAGCATTCATTGCCTTGCTGTATTCATTGCTCTCTTCCGGAGTCATATCCACAGCGATAACCGCGTCAACACCGGCTTCAGATATTAGCGTGGTGAATTTCGAATATCCCATAACCTCTATTGGATTCATATATCCCATAAATATTATCGGCGTCTCCTGATCTGTTTTACGGAATTCCTTTACGATATCTACAACCTGTTTTGTCGTTACCGTATTTAATAGTGCTCTTTCGCAGGCTCTTTGGATAACCGGGCCATCAGCAACCGGATCGGAAAAGGGGATGCCAAGCTCAATCATGTCTGCTCCGGCTTTTACCATGCTTTGCATGGTTTGCAGGGTGATTTTAAGATCAGGATCGCCGGCTGTTATAAAAGGAATCAGCATTTTTCTGCCCGATTCGCGACAGGCAGTAACTCTCTTTTCTATTCTGTTCATATTTCAATTCCTTCCCAGGCGGCTACTGTATGAATGTCTTTGTCACCTCTGCCTGAGAGATTTACGATGATTGTCTGATCTTTACTCATTGTCGGCGCAAGTTTTGTGGCATAGGCAACGGCATGGCTACTTTCGAGTGCAGGCATAATACCTTCATAGCGTGTTAGGTCATGAAAGCCTTGTAGTGCCTCTTCATCATTAATGGCAACATATTTAGCTCGTCCAATATCTTTGAGCCAGGCATGCTCCGGCCCAACTCCGGGGTAATCAAGTCCTGCTGAAACGGAGTGGGTTTCGATAATCTGCCCGTCTTCAGTGGACATTACATAGGTTCTGGTTCCATGCAGAACTCCAGGTTTGGTACCTTCTGCAGTTAATGGAGCGGCGTGTTGGCCTGTTTCAATGCCTTTGCCTGCTGCTTCGACGCCGTAAATCTTTACATTACGATCTTCTAAAAACGGATGGAACAGGCCGATGGCATTGGAGCCGCCGCCAACACAGGCAACGATTGCGTCCGGCAATTTGCCTTCTTGTTCGAGTATCTGCTCTCTGGCTTCACGTCCGATTATTGACTGAAAATCACGAACCATAGCAGGGTAGGGGTGTGGGCCAGAGGCTGTACCGAAGATGTAGAAGGTGTCGTCGACATTGGTGATCCAGTCTCTGATAGCTTCGTTGCAGGCATCTTTAAGTGTTCTGGAGCCGGACTTCACCGAAATAACCTCGGCACCAAGGAGCTTCATGCGGTAAACATTGATCGCTTGTCTGCGAATATCCTCTTCACCCATATAGACAATACACTTCATGCCGAAACGGGCTGCAACAGTTGCAGTTGCCACGCCATGCTGGCCAGCACCGGTTTCGGCGATGACTCTTTTTTTGCCCATGTATTTTGCAAGAAGAGCCTGTCCTATAGTGTTGTTGACTTTGTGAGCACCGGTGTGGTTCAGATCTTCTCTTTTTAGATAGATTTTTGCGCCACCGAGAATTTCGCTCCAGCGTTCCGCATAATAGAGAGGAGATGGTCTGCCGACATAGTATGCGAGATCTCTGTCCATATCCTTTAAAAACTGAGGATTTTTCATATATTTTTTATAGGCTTCGGCAAGTTCTAAAACCGGGTCCATTAGGGTTTCAGCCATAAACATGCCGCCGAAACGGTCAAAGTGCCCCCCTTCATCCGGATACTCACTGAAAACGATATCTTTTAATTGGATATCTCTGTTATTTGCTTTCATTAGTGCCTCTGATAAATTTTACGATTTTTTGGTGATCTTTTATGCCTTTTGCAGATTCTACTCCGCTGCTGACATCGACACCGTAAGGGGTGGTTGCAATAATAGCCTGTCTGATATTTTCAGGATTAAGTCCACCAGCCAGTATTAATGGTTTTTCATTGTTCTGTGGAAACTTGCTCCAGTCGAAGGTTTTGCCTGTGCCGCCGATCTGTCCCGGTTCGTTGCTGTCGACAATAAAGCCTCTGCTATTCGGGAAATGGTCTGAGATTTTAGCAAAATCATCACTTGCCGTCACCGATAATGCTTTAATAAAAGGTTTTCCGAATTGATTGCAGAAGGAGTTATCTTCTTCCCCGTGAAACTGCAACAGGTCAATGTTGACACTATTTATAACTTCACTGATAAATGTTGGCTCGTCATCCATAAACAGCGCAACGGTTGTCACAAATGGTGGTGTTTTATTGATAATTTCTTGCGCCTGCGTTACTGAAATGCAGCGTGGGCTGGGTTCGCAAAATACCAAGCCGATAGCATCTGCGCCTGTGTTGGCACAGAAAATGGCATCTTCCACTCTGGTAATGCCGCATATCTTTACTCTTATTCTCTTCATGCTAAATCCGTAAAAAGACGAAATTATATAGAATTTTTATTGGAAATATAATCCGTAATGGATGTTTGTTTATGGCGAATATTGGTGACAGTGTCTCATTTTTGATTGCAGGTGCTGGTTATTTTAAATTATTGATATAGATTTATATAGAGTGAGGGCAATTGATTTTAGCATTTGTGGCTTTTGTTATTTTGGCGGTTTTTTAGAATGCAGTAGGTTTTTGGTCAAATCTATTTTATGTGTTTGTGTGGTTGCTGTTTAGGAATGGTGTGGAGATTATTGGTGTTGGGCGAGAACAATAATAATGTAGAAAAAACCATATTTTCTGAAAGCCAGTCTGATTCAGGTAGTGATGATTTACGCCAACAGATGAATCAGCTTGAGCATGAAAACAGGCTTGTAAAATCTATTTCCGTGGCAGAATCTCTTGATGATATGTTTGGCGAGATAGCCAGTTATCTTGAAGAACGTTGGGGATTCAACATGTTTGGTGTCCAGTTGCTTGATAGTACTGGTACTAAACTGAAGTTTTACAGAAATTATTGCAGGATTTTTCCGCAAGATATTTTGGATCAGGTGGTCGATTGTGAGGTGCCCTTAAACGATAAATCTTCTGTTTCGGCAAAAGTAGCCATTGATCAGAAGTGGGTGTTTACTGATTTTGATCAAATTCCAAAAGAAATTACAATTCCTGATTTGGACAAGAAAGCCACTGAGCTATTTGATATCCGCCAGAACCTTATTGTTCCGGTTGTGGATAGTGGGGTTACTATTGGTGTTATTCATATAATATCTGTTAAAGGAAAAATAGAAGTAAATAGATCTGTTATTAATGAGGTATTGTCGTTTATAAGTAGTATTACAACTTTAATAAAAGTAACTCAGAAAAGGGAAGATATAAGTTGTATTCAGAAGATACAAAACCATAAGTTGGATTTGTTAAGTACTATTACCTCTACTCTTGATATGAATATAGTAATAGAGCTGTTATCTGAAGAGCTGGAGAAACTTAATTGCTTTGACGCCTTTTTGATTAACATTATTGATGGTAGTGGAAGCAAATATATATGTGAAAAATCATTTTTACCATTAGAGCTGAATGCTCTTCAGGATGTTTTATATAAAGTATCGTTTCCATTTTTTCCGGAAAGTGCAGAAAACGAGTGTTTTTTTACAAAGAAATTTCTCTTTTTGAATGATGAGCGCAGAGAGAACTGTTCAGAATTTTTTGCCAATAGCTTGAGCAGACTTGGTATGAATTATATCGTTATTATTCCTGTTTTATTTAATAATTGTGGTATCGGACATATTATGGCTTTCAGAAAAAGAGAGCATGTTCAAGTAGAAAAGATTCCATCCATATCCGATATTTGCGAGTTTTTTTCCGGGGCAATAGAGAGTTGTCGTAGATACAAACATTTAAAGAACAAAGAAGATCAAATAAACAGGCATGAAGAAGACAGAAAGCAGTTTCTCCGTTTTATTGAAAAAGTTAATGAGATATCTTCAAGTGAAGAAGTTGTTTATAACATAATATCATCGGAGTTTCTTACCTATTTTCCTTTCGATATGGTTAGTATACATATGCTGGAAGATGACTATCTTGTAATAAAAAACATTCTTACATCTTATTCTGAAGATCTTGAACTGTCGGAGCGGGTTTATGCTTTCTATCAGGATTATCCCTATAAAATTGCAGCCGGGGAAGGGGCGCAAGTAATTCCTATAATCAATAAAGAGCCACTGTTGATAAAAGATATAGATAAGGTTAAGCATCTGCCGATGTCTCCAAAGGATTCTATCGGAAAGATTGCTTTTGGTTCTACCAGAACCGCTTTATATGTTCCTATCATATTTTGTAATGAGCCTATAGGGTTGTTATCCATGTGGAGTATTCGCAGTGTTGTTGATGTTAAAGAACGAGATATCTCATTTATTTCAGAGATATGTGGTTTTATAGGTTCGGCTATTAATAACGCAAAATTATATTCTATGGTTGAAAGTCAGAAAAATAAGATAGAGATAACTGTTTCTCAGCTTGAGAAAACGCAGGAGGAACTTAAAAGCGCAAGGGATGCTGCCGAGGCATCAACAAAGGCAAAAAGCGCATTTTTAGCTAATATGAGTCATGAAATCAGAACTCCTATGAATGCAATAATTAACTTTAGTAATCTTGCGTTGAAGAAAGCGGTGGATGAAGGGCAACAGGATTATCTTGGTAAAATATTAAATTCTTCTCAGGCACTTCTTGGAATTGTGAATGATATTCTTGATCTTTCAAAGATAGAAGCCAATAAAATTGAATTAGAAAATGTTGAACTAAATATCGGTAAATTAATTGAAGAGGTAATAGTTTTATTTAGTGAAACGGTTCATCAAAAGGATATTGAATTATGGGCTGATGGTATAGATGAAATAACCAATACCTACTATGGAGATCCATACAGAATCAGACAGATAATTATCAATCTTGTAAATAATGCCATAAAGTTCACAGAACAGGGGTATGTGAAAATAGTTGTAACTAAACAGGAGTATTATGATCATAAGGCGGAGCGTGTGATTTTTTCTGTAGAAGACAGTGGTATAGGAATACCGGAAGATAAGCTTGATTCTTTGTTTGAATCATTTTCGCAGGCAGATACATCTACAACGAGAAAATATGGTGGTACAGGTTTAGGTTTGAGTATTTCCAAAGGGTTATGTCATCTAATGAACGGTGAAATGAGAATTAGCAGTGAAGTGGGTAAGGGGAGTCGTTTTGAATTTTCACTGCCAATGGCAATAGGGGGAGAACTATCTGAAATTGATGCGGAAAATAGTAATGACGAAGATGATCTGAGTACAGAAGAAAAGTATAAGAAAGTATTATCCGGGAAGCGAATTCTTGTTGCTGAAGATAATATTCTCAATCAGCAAATTGCAGCAGAGTTTTTGCAGTTGGTTGATGTGGAATTTCAGATTGCTGCATCAGGTGTAGATGCTCTGAAATATATGGAAAAAGAAGAATATGATTTGATATTGACAGATATACAAATGCCGGAAATGGATGGTTACATATTCACTGAGAATGTAAGAAAAATGTTGAATAATGATGATATTCCTATTATCGCTATGACAGCACATGCCATGAGTGGGTATAGAGATATTTGTCTTGAGAAAGGAATGAACGATTATGTTTCAAAGCCTATAGATCAAGAGATTTTTTATAAAACAATTGCTAAATGGACAAAATCTGAAGAAATCAGTAAAAAAACAGAAAAAGAGACTAAAAAAACATTTGATGGTAGTTGGGATAATATTGATTTTGTTTCAGATATCCTTCCGGATACAGCTTTATCTGCAATGGGAGGAAATATCAAAATTTTTGTTAATATTATTAAGATTTTTCAAGATCAGTTTTTAAATGCGGATGAAATTATTTGTAAGCATATTGAAAATGATCAAATTGAGATGGCAAGAACAATTGCGCATACTCTGAAGGGGGCTGCTGCAACAATAGGTTCTTTTAAGACCTCAGAAATATCTCTTTTAATTGAAGATAATTTAAACAACCATCAAATAGATAAACCGCAAACTTTGGAAAAAATCAAAGAACTATCTTTAGAATTGAATAAATTAAAAATAGATCTACAGACCATAGTTAGGGTCATTGAAAGTTAATCTTTTTAGTGTTGATCGCACACCCCTTCCAAACTTTACTTATCAGTGCTGGCAATAAAGCGCTACAGTTTTTATAATTGCCCCGAATTTTTTAATCAGAGATACAGGTCGTATATGCAGTTAATTGTTGGACAACGTTGTATAAGTCATGCCGAGCCCGCTTTAGGTCTTGGAATAGTTATTGAAGTTGAGTATCGCAGAGTTACTATCAGCTTTCCAGCCGCAGAAGAAACAAGAACCTATTCATCCGATTCAGCTCCTCTGACCAGGGTGGAATACGCTGCCGGAGAGCAGATAACTACTGCAGAAGGTGAATCTTTTACAGTAATGGAGAAAGACAGCTTTGACGGTATTATTACCTATACAGTGGTTGATAGCGAAGGTGTTGAAAAAGATATTTGTGAGGTGCGTTTGGCAGCCAATGTTCGGCTGACAACTCCTAAACATCGCCTTACAAGTGGGCAGACGGCTCGACTTGCAACTTATCAAATGCGAATCGAAGCGCTACTTCAGAAAAGCCGAACCAATAGCCTGAAAATCAATGGTTTGCTTGGATCAAGAGTTAACTTGATTCCTCATCAGCTTTATGTGGCGTCAGAGGTGGCAAAAAGGCATGCCCCCAGAGTTCTTCTTTCTGATGAAGTTGGTTTAGGTAAAACCATAGAAGCAGGCATGATTATTCACAACCAACTGCTTAATGAGATGGTCAAGCGAGTCCTGATTATAGTGCCGGAAAATCTGTTGCATCAATGGTTGGTTGAAATGTTGAGAAAATTCAATCTTACTTTCTCGATATTCGACAGAAATCGTCTGCAGGAGATAGGTGAGGATATAAACCCGTTTGAAGAGGAACAGTTAATCCTCTGCAGTTCAGACTTTGTTACAGATGAAGATAATAGGCATATCAGAGATCTTATCATTTCCTGTGATTGGGATATGCTTGTGGTTGATGAAGTACATCAGGTTCAGTTGCACTCAAATAACAGTGATTCGGATAGCTTTAGTTTTATCAAAAAACTGTCGGAGAAAGCTGCCGGACTAATTTTGCTTAGTGCCACACCTGAACAGTCCGGAATAGAGAACCATTTTGCCCGCCTTGCACTGCTTGATCCGGATAAATTCTGCAATTTGGAAGAATTTATAAAGAGCGAAAAACGCTACTCTGAGCTAAGTGATATTCTGCAAAAATTAGATGAAACCGACAATATTAGTGAAGAAACTCTGGCAGTCATAGAAAAGGTCTTTACTATTCCTGAATCCGCAAAAGAGAACAAGGAACGACTGATAAATAGTCTTGTAGATCAACATGGTACCGGCAGAATCCTTTTCAGGAATAGTCGCTCCATCCATACAGATTTTCCACAAAGAGTTATTAAATCCTATCCTCTTGAATTACCTGACATATATCTGAGTGATATTGTAGATGAAACAGAAATAAATGGTCTTTATCCTGAATCTACTGCAGATATCGACTGGCTGGAAAATGACCCCAGAGTTGAATGGTTGCAGCAACTTTGCAAAGAGAACAAAAATGAAAAAATACTGGTAATTTGCCACTTGCCACAAACAGCAGCAGAGCTTGATCGTTACCTGAATCTCTATGCCGGAATCCGTAGTACATCTTTCTATGAGGGCTTATCTATTATCGAAAGAGATCGTTCTGCAGCATATTTTCAGGATAGTGAAAACGGAGCACAAATTATGGTTTGCTCCGAGATTGGCAGCGAGGGCAGAAACTTTCAGTTTGCCAGGCATCTGGTGCTTTTTGATCTGCCTTTCAACCCGGATCTTATCGAACAGCGTATCGGGCGCTTGGACAGAATCGGTCAAATCGGCGATATAAATATTTACACCCCTTATATCTGCGAAACTGTTCAAGAGATCAGTTATAGTTGGCATGACGCCATCGGCACATTCCAAAGCAAATCATCCGAGAATTATCTGGTCTACGAAAAATTTGCAGAGCAGTTGGAACATATTGATGTTGATAACAAAACTAAACTTGATTTGCTTCTTAAAGAAGCAACAGCAATGGCACAGGAAAATCGCGAGCAGCTTAGTAAAGGACGCGATATACTGCTGGAGCACAATTCATGCAATAAAGAGAAAGCAGAAAAGCTGGTAAATCTTGTAAAACAGGAAGATGAATGCAACAACCTGCAACTATTTATGGAAAAGGTTTTTGCCAAATACAATATTGATGAAGAGGTTATCTCAGAAAACATCTACTTTATTCGGGTTGGCGAAAATTCCGGCAACAACACCCCGTTTGTACTACCTCCGAAGGGAATGCAGATTACCTATGATCGTGATACAGCTAGCCAGAGAGATGATGTGGAATTTATTACCCGCGAGCATCCGATAGTAATTGAAACCATAGATAACCTGATAAACTCAGAAACCGGCAACTCTACAGTTTGTTCCACCAGAATTAAAAATTTGCCTCAGGGCTCACTGTTGCTCGAATCTTTTTTCAGCATGGAAGCCATTGCACCTCGCAAGTATCAGTTACATAGATTCTTGCCCTCAGAGCCGTTGAGGATTGTAATTGATATGAAAGGTCGTGAACTCACAGAGCTTTTAGATTATGACAAGCTAAACAGCATTTGCCAGCCTGTTGCTAAAAAAATATCGAGCGTAGCAGTACAAAAGGTAAAAGCTGAGATTGAGGAGATGGTAAAAGCCAGCCAGAAAATTGCTGAAAAGCAGTTGCCACATATTGCAGCTAATGCTAAAGCTATGGCAGAAAAACATATTAAAAACGACATTGACCGCCTTAAAAACTTGCAGGAGATCAATAATCTTGTAAGAGAGTCGGAAATTGAGTTTTATGAAGAGATGTTGGCAGAAAGTTTGAAGAATCTGGAAAATACCACTGCTACTTTGCAGGCTCTGAGGTTAGTGGTTAATATGTAACAGCTTTATGCTCTGTTTGGTAAGGTATAACCATTATCTGCAAATTGTGTTTTGCAGTAAGCAGGTGTCAATAGTATTAGCATTGGCAGTTTTAAAAATATTTCTTAAAAAGCGCGAATATGGCTTTATCAAATTTAGTTGAAATTATTTCATAAGGCGAGTAACCAAGTTTTCGGGCCATAAATATGGATAATACAATAAAACCAATGGTGATTGCGCTGTTTGGCCATGCACTCAATTGCCATTGGTACTTAAATGTCAGTTGGATTTCGTTATTGAATGGATAGAAATATGTGAGCGGCCATTGGTATCCGTCGGGGCCTTTTGAACCAATTATATCTGCAACCATATGAATGTGAATTGCAAAAAAAGCAAGAGAAGCAGTAAACACTCTTTTGGTTTTTGCTATAAAAAGCGTAGCTATGGTGAAAATTATGGCGAAAAGTAAGTTATGGCATATAACATGGTGATATTTCTCATAGTAAATTGAGTGTTCTCCAAGTTTCATGTTGATCTTATCTATTATTATTCCTGCTCCATCAATATCCGGGATCACACCTGCAACCGTAACCAACATTCGCTCTTTTTTATTTTTCAGAAAAGGAGCGCCTATCAGCCAGCTTGTTAATAGATGTGTTCCGGGAGCCATATTTTTATATCTATGTTTTTTCTATAATTAAATAGCGTTTTTGCCATAGGCGTTTTTTGCTTTCTGAGTATAGACCACTATTCATAAAGCGTTTCCCATTTGTTTTAATTCTGAGTTTTAGTACGACTTCCGGAAAGAAGCTAAAGGTTACTGAATTGCAATTATTGCTTATTATCTCAAATACCCCGGGAGTATATGGCTTGTAGATATCGATTTGATCAATGATTTGCAGATTTTTATTTAAGAGTGTTATGTGTAAGGTTTCTTCACAAGGGCAGTTTTCAGTTGTAAAAATCAAAAAGTTACTATTTTCTGTAATAAAAGAATTTTCAGGAATCTTGCCCTCAATATCTATTTGATAGTTACCTTTGCAGCAAGTTAACTTATCGTCTTCTGTTTTTATTGTAAGTTTTTCTGAAGAGCAGGGGCGCATTGTGATTATGTTATGGTGTTATATCAGAAAACGTATTTACTCCCTATTGTTGGGAGAATTTTTATTAAAAAGGCCGGAAAATCCGGCCTTTTATATTAGAGATTTACTCAGCTTTTTTAGTTTCGACCATGTTTAATCCAGATTTTGCATTTGCCAATAGTTTTTGGTAAGCATCATCTGCTTTTGTATGATTATCCTGATCGTTTTGTTTTTCTGCCTTTTCAGGTTTTGATTTAACCTCAATTCTATGATTAGCGTCCTGTGTAGGCGTTTCTGAACTTTTTTGAGGCTGTTCTTTAGTCTCTGAATTTGATTCAGATTTTGGTTTGCTATTCTCTGTTTTCTTCTCAGGTTCAGTTTTAACAGGTTCTTTTTTACCATCCTGTGGCTTTATTTTTACTGGAGTATTTGTTTGCTCTTGTTTAGTTTTGTTGTTTTTATTCGCAGATTCCTCCGTAATTTTCTTCTCTGTCTCTATCGGTTTTGCTTCAACTTTTTTGATATCTATCTGTGAAGACTCATTATTAGCGACAGTTTTTTGTGCTTCCTCGGTTTTTACTTGAGGTTTATCTTTGTTTTCAGATTTGATTCCGGTTTTTTTTTCGTTTATATCTGAACTTGGTTTTGTATTTTTTTGCTTTGAATTTTGAGCTTGTGCCCCTTTATTTTCTTCTTGTTTTTTATCTGTTGCACTAGATTTTGTTGGTGTATTTTTATCAGTGTTTTCTGAAGTGTTTACCTGATTATCTTTGTTTGTAGAGTTGTTGTTTTCCGTTGCAGGCTTACCATTTGCCGGATTCTCATTTTTATTAGTTGCAGCCGCTATATTTCTATTTTCTACAGAGTTATCTTCAGGTTTCTTTCTACGACGACCACCGCGATTGCCTCTGCGAGTACCCTTATTTGGGCTGTTGTCGGATTTGCTATTGTCATCATCTTTATTTTTTTGAGGTTGAGGACGTGTGTTTTTTTGCTGTGAATTATTTTTACTTGTGCTTTCCTCTATTTGTTGTGGTTTTCGGTTGTTATTTTTATTACTGGTATTGTTGCGATTATTATTTGTCTTTTTTTCCTGCTTGTTGATATTTTCTTTCTGTGTATTTCCAGAGTTGTTGTTTTGAGATTTTTTTCTGGTGTTATTGTTTCTGTTTGAGTTGTTACAATTGCTATTGTTACGGTTGTTTCCGTTATTATTTGAATTTTTGTTTTGAGCTATTGGTGCTTTCTCTTCTTGGTTTTCATCAGAAGAGAAAAAGGCAACTATCTTTTTCAAAAAACTGCCGCTTTTTGTATTTGTCGGGGTTGATACTACTTCATGTTTAATGCCACTTACTGCCGGAGCCTCTTCTGTCTTTGG
Source organism: Gammaproteobacteria bacterium (assembly GCA_004796385.1). Lineage (GTDB taxonomy): Bacteria > Pseudomonadota > Gammaproteobacteria > QZLD01 > QZLD01 > QZLD01. The sequence goes on from QZLD01000044.1 coordinate 20,985, forward strand.
AGATATGTCTGCTTTAGCATCATATTTAGGTGTTTGTGATTCAGCTTTTTTAGCCATTTCATAGCTGGATGCACTTCCCTGTTTAGCTGCTTGAGATGTATTAACCCGCTCAATTTCATAACTAGGTATCTTGTAACTTTTATTAGGCACCAGAACGATAGTAGTATTGTGTCTCTCCTCAATCTCAAAGAGGGCGCTTCTTTTCTCATTTAACAGGTATGTGCCTACGTCAATCGGTAGTTGTACAACAATTTTGGCAGAACTCTCTTTCATCGCCTCTTCTTCAATAAGCCTGAAAATAGACAATGATAGAGATTCAATTGAGCGAATATTCCCCTGTCCATTGCAATGAGGACAAATGGTGTGTATTGATTCATTAAGAGCAGATCTTAGTCGTTGGCGGGACATTTCCAAAAGACCGAATTTTGAAATTTTTCCTACCTGAACACGAGCACGGTCTATCTTTAGAGCCTCTTTAAGTCTGTTTTCTACTTCTCTTTGATTTCTGTTTACCAGCATATCGATAAAATCAATGACGATTAATCCGCCAAGATCGCGTATACGAAGTTGTCTGGCGATCTCATCGGCTGCTTCAAGATTGGTGTTTAACGCCGTTTCCTCGATATCGCTGCCTTTTGTGGATTTGGCAGAGTTGACATCAATAGATATAAGTGCCTCGGTACGGTCAATAACAATTGCACCGCCGGAAGGAAGTTTAACTTCGCGTTGATAGGCCGACTCTATTTGGCTTTCGATCTGATATCTGGTGAACAGCGGGATATTGCTGTCGTAATATTTCAACTTTTTAAGGTTCTGAGGCATTACGCTCTGCATGAAGTCCATGGCCTCATCGAAAACCTCTTTGCTGTCTATGAGAATTTCACCAATATCACTACGCATATTGTCACGCAGGGTTCTGATGGTAACATTGCTTTCTTGGTAAATCAGAAATGGTGATGGTTTATTGGAGGCAGCTTCTGTTATTGCTCTCCATACCTGTGTTAGATAGTCCAAGTCGCTTTGAAGCTCTTCCAGAGTTCTGCCTACACCAGCAGTTCTGACTATAACTCCCATGCCTTTTGGTATTTCAAGGGCTTTAAGAATGTCGCGTATTTCATTGCGGTCATCGCCTTCTATACGACGCGAAACGCCACCAGCTCTGGGGTTGTTTGGCATTAATACTAAATATCTGCCGGCAAGGCTAATGAACGTGGTAAGGGCTGCTCCTTTGTTGCCACGCTCTTCGCGCTCAACCTGAACAACAAGTTCCTGCCCCTCTTTTACTGCATCTTTGATATTAGGTCGCCCCGCAGAAAGATCTACGCTGTCATCAAAATAGGTTCTGGATATCTCTTTTAAAGGTAAAAAACCGTGGCGGTTGCCGCCGTAATCAACAAAAGCTGCCTCAAGGCTTGGCTCAACTCTGGTGATTTTCCCTTTGTAAATGTTTGATTTTTTTCGTTCTTCTGATGGGCGTTCAATGTCCAGGTCGAACATTTTCTGGCCGTCAACCATAGCCGCACGCAACTCTTCACGCTGAGTCGCGTTAATCAATAATCTCTTCATCTTTAACTTCTCTTTATCTTTTTCAGTTTTGCGCTCAACCACTTTATTCACTTTGTTGATGGTCTGTATTTAACTGCCTTTTGCAAATATCTTCTTTACAGACACCATCATCGTTGAAGTCCTCGAACAACAACCTTTTTGGTGATTTAATAGGGAGCGCATTACATCGCCGGTTGCCCAGTCTGTTACGGGTCGGGCAAAAATAACCCCTCTGTTCTTTTTAGTTGCCTTTGGGTGCAGAAGAACTTCTTCTGCAAAACATTAGTATCTTAGTGGCTTAAATGCCGATCCATACTTTAAAACATAATTTAACAGATTTGTGAACTATAGCAGCGTTATTGCTTTGCGGCAAATCAAAAGTGGTCATTTTTTTGACTTTATTACTGTTTTATGAATGTAAGCTAATGACAATATTGAATAGCATTTGGTTAAAAGCTGCTGTTTTTGTGGTTTTTTTGTTGCATAGCTGTAAAAATAAAGCGTTTCAATAAGATTTAATTTATAAGTGATGGTATGAAATATTATGGATTCCGCTTCAATAAACAAAGTAAGAAAGGTTGCTATAGATTGCTCAAGCTCTGGTCAGCGGATAGATAACTTTCTTATGCGTGAATTGGGTGGGCTGCCTAAATCAAAGATATATAACATAATCCGTAAAGGAGAGGTGCGTGTTAATGGTGGTCGCATCAAGCCTATGTATAAATTGAAAGATGGTGATGAGGTGCGTATTCCGCCAGTGCGAACTAATCAGGACAAAGCCAAACCTGTTGCTGGAGACGGACTTAAAGAGCTTATTGGTAATTCAATAATTTTCGAGGATGATGCCTTTATTGTTGTTGATAAACCTACCGGCTTAGCGGTTCATGGTGGTAGCGGAATAAATATAGGCTTAATTGAGGTGCTAAGGCAGATGCGCCAGGATGAGCGTTTTCTAGAGCTGGTTCATCGAATAGACCGCGATACCAGTGGTTGTATTTTAATTGCTAAAAAGCGTAGCAGACTTCGTGAGATACACGAGTTGTTGCGTACAAACAAGGTTGATAAAAGATACTGCCTTTTGGTGCGTGGTAGTTGGCAGCAAGGTTTGGCGGTTATAGATAAGCCACTTAAGAAATTTAACCTCAAGAGCGGTGAACGTATGGTAAGGGTTTCTGAAGATGGTAAAAAGTCTGTAACGCGAATTAAAATCCTGCAGCGTTATAATCAGGCAACTTTGCTGGAAGCTAAGCTTGAAACCGGCAGGACTCACCAGATAAGAGTGCATGTTGCCAGTTGTGGAAAAGCGATCTTCGGAGATGAAAAATATAGTAGCAAGGATGATCTTGAGCTTAACAAGAAAATTGGCGGAAAACGACTGTTTTTGCACTCGGCGAGCCTGGAATTTACGTTGCCATCTTCAGGTAAGAAATACACTATAGTCAGTCAATTACCGGATGATCTTAAAGCTGTTTTGAATAATTTGCAGGAAACGGGAGAGCTTAATGCCTAAGCTTGATAAATATGAACTGATTATCTTTGACTGGGATGGAACTCTCAAAGATTCGCAGTCACACATTGTTGATGGTTTATTGGTTGCCGCTGAGAAAATAGGCAGAAGCCTGAATCGTAAAGATGCAAAAAATATTATTGGTTTAGGTATAAATGAGGCCATTTACGCGCTTTTTCCTGATATCAGTAATTCCGATTTGCAGCTATTCATAAAGATCTACAGAGAGTATTTTTACAGCAATCTGGCTAATACTCGTCTGTTTGAGGGTGTTGAAGAGATGTTGAAAACTCTTTTGGATAGAGGTTTCAGGTTGGCAGTGGCTACTGGCATGAGCAGGGCAGGGCTGGAGCACTCTATGGAAAAGCTTGGAGTTGCTCACTACTTTGAAATTACCCGTTGTGCTGACGAGACCCGTTCCAAGCCAGATCCGCAAATGCTAGAAGAGATCCTGGAAGAGACAGGAATAGCCATAGACAAAGCTGTGATGGTTGGTGATACTGAGTATGATCTGGAGATGGCTAACTTGGCTGGAGTAGATGCAATTGGTGTGCTTTGCGGAGTGCACGAAAAGGAGCGTCTGCAAAGCTGGCCGACGGTTGCTGTTGTTGAACAGACACGGGATATTATTGAGATATAGTTTCTGAAAAAGATCAATAAACAGACTTTTGGGGGAAACAGAGAGTAGTATTTCTTGCTTTAGGTAAAAGAAACACCATGTTCAGGGATGATAAAAATGAGGCGTAAAAATTATAGCAAGAGCTTAAAACAGCCATTTGTAGTGTCTTTGTTTTTGCTGTTGATTCTGCTGGAAGCTTGTGGGGCAGTAGATTTAAAACCAGTGCTAAGAACAACCACTTTGGCGCAAAAATATATTGATAAGAATGGTTTTAAAATTGAATACCAAAATTTGGATAGAGCCAGAATAAGAGGGGTAAAGATATCTGCCTTTTCAGTTTCAGAATCATTTCTTTCAGATTTTGATGCTCGTGAATCAACCTGGAAAAACGGAGTATTTAAAAATACAAAGTTTGATAGGGTTTATTTTGATAAAGCCTATTTTGAAAACGTTGTTTTTGAAAATTGCAAAATCACCAGAACCAATTTTTTTGAAAGCAGAATGGTTAACGTAAAGTTTGTAAATTGTGAAATAGAAGGAACATCTTTTACGGATTTGATTGATAGCAATATTGAGATAATAGATTCAACCTTAAAAAATAATGATGGTAATTTTAAAGGTTTTTTTGAAGCGCAGGTAAAACTCAGACTTATTGGAACGACTATTGAAAATACCAACTTTGTCTATTTAAAAAAAGGTTCTTCTGTCTATATGGAAAATTCAAAAAATATTAAATCTCATTATACTCAATCAAGTTTGGATTTTTTCAAAATCATTAATTCGAAGATTAGCAAGTCCAGTCTTGCTGATGCTGAGATTACAAATATATCAGTTCAAAACAGCAATATAGGTTTTTCACTGCATGATGCGAAAGTTGAAAACACAATTATTGATAATTCCTTTATTAGTGGGCTTAGCGCCATAAAAACTATTGGGAAAGTATTCTTAATAACAAACTGCAAAAATTCAGGAAAAGTTTCTTTTTTCGATGCCAGAATAGATAGTATATCTTTAGCCAACTGCGATTTTGATAGCCTACACCCAATGTATGTTTTTTCTAATGCCTTCTTTTTAGAAAACGCATCAATAGTTGACGCAGACTTCACTGAAGCAAAAATTAAGAAGTTAACAATGAAAAGCGTAACTTTTACCGAAAAGGCAGAATTTACCGATTTTAAACCAGGTAAAAAGATTCTTAAAAATGTGAAAAAAGGATCAAACCTTAAATTAATTACAGACGGGTCAACGATTAAATTTTAATAAATCAATCAATACTATTGCTTAAAAAAAGGAGATAAAATGGAAAATCAAAACAGCTCCGGCTGGGAGCGGGAAGTCTTAACCAAGCTTGCGTTTGCGGCAGTGAAAGAGCAGAAGAAAACCCGTTTTTGGCAGATATTTTTCAGGTTTATTTTTATATTAATGTTTCTTTTTTCTTTCGTCATTACCGTTGGTAGTTTGGCTATAGGTACAACCGATATCAACAAAGAGAGTGATCATGTTGCAGTGGTTAATCTATTCGGGGTTATTGATTCCAGTGGTACTGCCAGTGCTGCAAGGGTTATTCCTTCACTACAGGCAGCATTTGCAAACCCCAATTCACAAGCAGTGATTTTAAGGGTGGATAGTCCCGGGGGAAGTCCGGTGCAGTCGGGGATGATTCACGACGAGATCTATCGTCTCAAAGAACTCCATAAAAAACCGATATATGCTGTAGTTGAAGATACCTGTGCTTCAGGTTCTTACTATGTTGCAGTTGCTACCGATAAAATCTTTGTTAATCGTGCCAGCGTAGTTGGTTCTATCGGTGTGAGGATGGGCGGTTTCGGTTTTGTTGAAGGGATGAAAATGGTTGGTGTTGAGAGAAGGCTGGTAACAGCCGG
>QZLD01000162.1 GCA_004796385.1 Gammaproteobacteria bacterium
AGTTATATGGACAAGTGGTATTTTAAATAGCATCAGGGAGAGGTTTTTATGGTGTTTGTTGGAGATTTAGACGGGATGCCTTGGGGGATTAAGAAGGCGGTTTTGCTTTGTAATGATTTGCTTTTATTGCCCATCTCGCTTTATTTATCTTTGTACCTTGTTACCGGAGATCATTCATCCGGCAATAATGTAAGCGCGTTAATCTATTTTTCTCTGCCTCTTTATTCTGCTGTGATTTTTATGAAGTTCGGTTTGTACCGGGCTATCGTTCGTTATATCGGTTTTAAGGCTTTTCTTTCGATTGGTTATGCAGTAACTATCTCGGCCATTGTTTTTTATTTGGTTGCATTGGCTGGAACCAGCTTTTTTGAGATTAAGTCTATACCTGTAAGTGCTCACATTGTTTACTGGCTTATGTCTATGGTTCTTGTTGGTGGTAGCAGGGTTATTGCCAGGCAGATCATGCATATACTTCTGTCTGATAAAGAGGGACATTCCAAAAAAGCAGATAACAGTGTCGCCATTTATGGAGCAGGGACAACTGGTGTCAGGCTTTCACGTTTTCTTCGTGGTAGTGGTGAATATTGCCAGAAAGTTTTTTTTGATGAGGATTTGAAAATTACTGGTCGTGAGATTGATGGCATTAAAGTGCTTTTTCCGAGTAATTTGCAGTGGCTTTGCGAACAACATGGAATAAAAGAGGTTTTTCTTGCCATTCCTAATGCCAATAGCGCCAAAAGAAAGAAGATTCTTGATGATCTGTCACGATGTGCAGTTAAGGTTCGTACTATTCCAAGTTTTTCTGAGCTTGTTGCAGGTAAAGCTCAGGTTGAGGATTTGCGGGAAGTTGCTGTTGAAGATTTGTTGGGAAGAGCTCCTGTAGCCCCAAAACGAGAGCTTATTGAGGGTTGTATTACAGGGAAGACTGTTTTGGTTACTGGCGCCGGTGGCTCCATTGGCTCGGAGTTATGTCGCCAGATTGTCTCTTTAACGCCCGCCAGACTTGTTCTGTTTGAGAGGTCTGAATTTGCGCTCTATCAGGTTGAAGCAGAACTATCCAATTATATTCGTGAACATGAGCTGGATATAGATCTGGTAGGATTGTTGGGCTCGGTACAGCACAGACGCAAAATGTCCAAGGTTATGCGCGCCTACAGGGTTGATACGGTTTACCATGCTGCCGCCTACAAACATGTTCCGATTGTTGAACACAACCCGATAGAGGGAGTGCGTAATAATATCTTCGGTACTTTTCACACAGCTCTTGCGGCCAAAGAGGCAAATGTTGAAACCTTTGTGCTTGTTTCAACAGATAAGGCTGTACGCCCGAAAAACATAATGGGTGCGACCAAGAGATTTGCTGAGCTTGTTTTGCAGGGACTGGCCCAGCAAAAAAGTAATACTAAGTTTTGTATGGTTCGTTTTGGCAATGTTTTAAACTCTTCCGGCTCTGTGGTGCCTCTTTTTAGAAAACAGATACAAAACAGGGAGCCCCTTACTGTTACTCACCCTGAAGTAACCCGGTATTTTATGACTATTCCTGAAGCAGCACAGCTGGTTCTGCAAGCTGGATATATAGCCAAAGGTGGAGATGTCTGTGTTCTTGACATGGGGGAATCGGTTAAGATTATTGATCTGGCTAAAAAGATGATTAAATTAAGCGGTCTGTCAGAGAAGAGTGATGATAATCCCGAAGGTGACATTGAAATTAAAATTGTTGGTTTAAGACCTGGTGAGAAACTTTATGAAGAACTTTTGATAGGTGATAATGTATCTGATACCGAACACCCTTTGATTATGCGTGCTGAGGAGAAGATGCTTTCATGGGAAAAAGTTAGTGATTATCTCGATCAGATTAATGCCTACTGTCACGATTTTAATGTTGAGATGGTTCGTTCTGTGCTGTTGGATGTTGTTTCTGGCTATGAACCACAATGCGGTATACAGGATCAAATCTGGCTTGCAGAAAATGCTGGTTGTGATGATTCTTCTTGCAGTTGGAATAATAACTGTATTGACAAAAACAATGCTGAAGATAAAGAGTCTATCGCAGATCATAGCTCAGAATTG
>QZLD01000006.1 GCA_004796385.1 Gammaproteobacteria bacterium
GCGAACCATTTATCTACCACTAGCGGATCATTGTGCCATTTTTCATAGAACTGTTTCAGTGCGGTTTCTCTCTCTTTGCAATTGGTGTGAGACAGCATAGTCAGAGCGCTGATGATGTCGGTCATGTTATCTGCGCTATTAAACTGATTCATGCAGATATCTATTATTTCTTGCTCTTCAAGTGAGGTCAGATATCCAAGGCATAGGTTTTTCAGGCTTCTTTTTCCGGTAGATATGGCATCTGTTGAGTATTGTTTACTGCTGCCGTTTTCTGTGAATATCTGTTTCAGGTCTTCTTTAAGGGCTACAGCTATTGATTCGCGCAGAAATTCTCTTGCCTGAAAGATCGCATCAACATCACTATTGTCTATTACCTCAAGCAGGTATGACTCGCTTGGGATTGTCAGCATAAGGCTGCAGAAGGATTTATCGAGTGTTTTGTCAAACAGACATTTTCTAAAAGCACCGATAAAGTTTTCTTCAGGAACCGGGAATTTCTTTTTGTGTATGTTATCTACATAACGTTTTAAAACTTTTGTTGCCAGTTTTTGGGTGGCTTCCCAGCGGTTAAAGTCGTCGTCATCTTCACTCATTAAGAACGTTAGTTCATTTTCACTGTACTCATAATCAAGAATAATCGGTGCAGAGAAGTTGCGGAATAGCGATGGTATGGGGTTGCTTGTGATATTGTTGAATGTGAAGGTTTGTTTGTAATCTTTCAGCTCCAATATGTCTTTGGTATAAGTTTTTTCCCGACTGTCTGAATTCTGATTTAACAGGGCATATTTTACAGGGATATGAAAAGGTTCTGCCTTTTTGCCGTTTTGTTCAGGAAGTATCTGCCGGAATGTCAGTGAGCAGGTTTTGTGTTCCTGGTCATATTCTTTTTCTACTTTTATTTCAGGGGTGCCGTATTGACTGTACCAGTTGGAAAAAGTTGTTAGGTCTATGTTGTTGGCATCAGCCATTGCGCTAAGAAAATCGTCACATGTAACTGCGTTGCCGTCATGTCTGTCAAAGTATAGTTTTATCCCCTTGTAGTAGCCGTCACTACCAAGCAGGGTTTCATACATGCGGATTATTTCGGCTCCCTTGTTATAAATAGTTACTGTGTAAAAGTTGTTCATTTCAATATAAGAGTCAGGACGAACAGGATGCGCCATTGGCCCGGAGTCTTCAGGGAATTGATGGGTTCTCAGGACTTTTACATCGTTTATTCTTTTTACCGATGGGGAGGTCATATCCGCAGTGAACTGCTGATCTCTGAAAACTGTTAACCCTTCTTTAAGGCTTAGTTGAAACCAGTCACGACAGGTTACCCTGTTTCCTGTCCAGTTGTGGAAATATTCGTGAGCAATGACATTTTCGATATTTTCAAAGTCCGAATCGGTGGCGGTTTCAGGTTTTGCCAGAACATATTTTGAGTTGAATATGTTTAATCCTTTGTTTTCCATGGCTCCCATATTAAAGTCGTTAACGGCTACTATCATGTAAAGGTCAAGATCATACTCAAGTCCGTAGTTGTCTTCATCCCACTTCATGGACTTTTTCAGGGAGTTCATGGCGTGTTCGGTTTTGCCGATATTTTCATGTTCTATATATATGTTAAGTTCTATTTCTCTGCCGGACATGGTTGTGAATTTATCTTTATGGCAGTGGAGGTCTCCGGCTACCATCGCAAACAGGTAGCTTGGTTTTTTAAATGGATCTTCCCATAGCGTCCAGTGAAAGTTGTTTTCTTCGTCTCCTTTATCAATAAGATTTCCGTTGGAAAGAAGAATCGGATATTTTGTTTTGTCGGCAATAATTTTTACTTTGTAGCTGCTTAAAATATCGGGTCTGTCCAGATAGTAGGTGATTTTGCGGAAGCCTTCAGCCTCACATTGAGTGCAATACATATTCCCGGATTTATACAGGCCATCCAGTGATGTGTTGCTTGCTGGGTATATTTTGGTAGTTATTTTAAGTACGACTGTTTCAGGGAGATTTTCCAGTACCAGGGAATCTGGTGTAAGTCTGTATTCGTCACTGTTGAGTTTTATATCATCTATTTTTATCTCTATCAGTTCCAGATTAACTCCGTTAAGAACAAGTGGTTCTTGTTTGTCATAACCGTTTTTGCGTGAAATCGTCAATTCAGATTTTACAATTGTATATGTCTCTTCAAGAGTGAATTCAAGCGTAGTTTTGTCTATTGAGTATGGTGCTTTTTTATAATCTTTTCTGTATATAGGGGTAGGTGCGTTATTATTGTTTATATTCATAAATTAATACTTCTTATGAGGACATTATTCTTTCAATCATTCCTCTGACTGTTACTGATTCAAATGGTTTATCACAAATTGCAGAAACGCCGGACTGCTGAATAGAGGAAAGTCGGGTTTCATTGGTTTCGCTGGTAACCATTAATATAGGTATATCCGGTTGTGTGCTTTCTGTTCTAATAAATTTAATTAGCGCACGCCCATCCATTTCGGGCATATTATAGTCTGTTACCACAAGGTCAAACATTTTTTCAGTTAAATGCTCAACTGCTTCTACTCCATCTTTTGCCTGATCTATTCTTTCTATGCCCATAAGATTCAGAACTTTGATTATATGTTTTCTTGCCATGAGGCTATCATCAACTACAAGTACTTTCAGATCTTCAACATCATAATTATCCAGATGCAGTTGTTCTGGAGAGATAAAATCCAGACTGGCATATATTGCTTTTTTCAGGTCATCAAACAGGAATGGTTTAGGTAAAATAGCAACAACACCTGCTTGTCTCATTGGATCAAGGAAGTGTTCATCTGTTTCGCTTGATATGAGCATAAAAGGGATATCTTTAAGTGTTTCGTCGACTTTCATTGCATTTATCAGGTTATTGCCGGTCATGTCCTCAAAGTACATAGCGCTAATAACCAGGTCTGGAGGGTATTTTTCCATTATTTCAATGGCATCTATCCCTCTTGCAACACCTTCGATGTTGGTAATGCCGACATCTCTGAGACTTTCTATGATTATTCTGCGCTGAGCCAATGAAGGTTCCACCAGAAGAATCTGCATTTCCTCAATTGTTATCTGTTGCTCCATTCGATTCCTCAAATAATAAACGATTACATTTGTATCATGCTTTAAGTTAAAAATTTAACGCCTTTGTTTTTATAGCTTCTTTAAAAAGATAATAGCTTAATTAAGTTAAAAATTCTTTGTCTTAATGATATTTTCAATCTTATGTGAACTTCCTCAAAATATTTTCTATTTTATCTGTCCAATGTTCATTTATTGACTAAACTTTATTGGTGAGTCGCATTCTGTGGATGTGGTTTAATTTAATATTTGGAGGCGATAATGGGAATTCCATCTAATTATGATGATCTGCCAATGGGGTGGGTTGGAGATGTTATTGGCAGAAGAGCAATGAGTAATCGTGATAGAGAAGCTCTTTACGATGCAGCTACAAACAGCCGTTTTACCTTTGGTGAGCTAAACCAAAGAGCGAATAGTACAGCTACATATCTTGTTGATGTTCTTGGTATGAAGAAGGGTGACAGACTTTGCCTTTTATGTCGCAATCGTCTTGAAGCAGTTGATCTGTTTTTTGCCTGTAGCAAAGTCGGAATAATATTATCGCCATTGAGTTATCATTTGCAAAAGCCTGAGCTTGAAGAGCTTATGGTGAGAATTCAGCCCTGTATGTTGGTTTATGAAGATATATTTGCTGAGATGGTGGGGAACTGGATATTACCATCTTCTGTCGAGCATAAAATTGAGTTGAGCGATAGTAGCGACTCTTTTTTTCAGCAAGAGGTTTTAAGCACGCCACCAAGAGCAGATATAAAAACAGACTTGGCAATGAATGATACCCAGATGTATATCCATACAGGTGGAACAACTGCTGTACCAAAAATTTGCATAATTCCGTACAGACAGATGGTTTGGAATGCTTTTGAGGTGTTTATTGCTGCAAGTAGTGGGGTCGGTGGGGTAGAGTTAAGAGAATTACTTACTTTCCCGTTTTTCCATATAGGTGGTTGGAATGTTCTTAATTCAACAGTATATATAGGCGGCGTTAGTATTATGATGCGTGATTTTGATCCTGATCTGCTGTTGGATTTGATTGAAAGAGAGCGATTAAGTCACTTTGGTGCAGTTGAGGCTATGTTACAGTTTATTTCGGCTAACCCCAAATTTGCAGATGTCTCATTTGAACATCTTGCAGGGTTAACCACAGCAGCAGCTCCATGCGCTAAAGATGTATTAAAGCCGTTTTGGGATAAAGGTCTGATGACTAATCAGGCATATGGACTTACCGAAGCTGGCCCATCGGATTTTACCTATTTGCCGCAGCAGTGGGAGATGGATGAAGTTCAGGCTAACTCGGAAAAAATCGGAACACCTATGTTTCATACCGACTATAAAATTGTTAATAAGGAAACTCTGGAAAAAGTATCTCGAGGTAGTGAAGGGGTTTTGTGTCTTCGAAGTCATCATAATTTTGGTGGTTATCTTAATGATTACTGGAGAACGGAAAAGCTTTTTAAAGATGATGGCTGGATTTACACAGGCGATTTAGCAGTAGAGGATCAGGATGGTCAGGTTACAATAGTCGGAAGAGCAGATAATATGTTTATTTCCGGTGGGGAGAATGTTTCTCCGGAAGAGATCGAGCAAGTACTTAAGCGTCATCCTTCTGTAGCAGGAACATTGGCAGTAGGGATAAGTGATGGTAAGTGGGGGCAAGTTCCTGTTGCTCTTGTGGTTTTAAGGCCGGGGTTTGAGGCAACGGAAGATGAACTTGTAGGATATTGTAAAACGCAGCTTGCCAGTTATAAAGTTCCGACACAGATCAGGTTTGATAACATGCTGCCTTTGACAGGGGCCGGAAAGCTGGATAGAAATGCTTTAAAGAAGATGTTTGAAGAGTAGTTACATAATAAAATTTGTATCTACTTCCTTTTATTAGCAGGGATACATCTATATATTTTCAGAACTAATTGATTTTGTAACATTTCGAGGTTACGATTCTCCTCTTATTTTTAAGCAGAGTAATGTAAAGAGGAGATACTGTGGATTTTTTCGAGAATTTAATATCTGAGCGTCTTGGTGGTAAGCAATTTGGTAAGTCTACCGAGATATACAAGTTTGAAAAGATCAAAAGAGCAAAGGCTGAAGCAAAAAAAATGCACCCTGATCTGCCGTTAATTGATATGGGAGTAGGTGAGCCAGATATTCCTGCTGATTACGGTGTAGTAAACAGGCTTTCTGAAGAAGCGGGAAAGGCTGAAAACAGATGGTATGCAGATAATGGTATTCCAGAGTTTCAGAATGCCGCTGCAGAATATATGAAGGATGTTTTTGGTGTAACTATAAATAGTCCTTTAACTCAGATTAATCATGGTATTGGTTCCAAGCCGATTTTGGCAATGTTGCCTCTTTGTCTGATAAATCCAGGGGATGTTGTAATTGCTACTACTCCGGGTTATCCGGTTACCTCAACTTATACCTCTTATCTTGGAGGTGAGGTTTACAATCTTCCGCTTCTTGCCGAAAACAATTTTTATCCGGATCTGGAAAATATTCCTGAGGATATTCTTAACAGAGCAAAACTGCTTTATCTTAACTACCCTAATAACCCGACAGGTCAGGTTGCAAGTAAAGAATTTTTTGAAAAAGTAATTGCCTTTGCCAAAGAGAATAATATCGCTGTTGTGCATGATGCAGCTTATGCAGCACTTACCTTTGATGATTATGAGCCTCTTAGCATACTTTCTATAGAAGGTGCTTTTGATGTTGCTGTTGAAGTTCATTCGTTGTCGAAGGCATTCAACATGACTGGTTGGAGACTGGCATTTATTACAGGTAATGAAAAGCTGGTTAAGGCATTTGCTACAGTAAAGGATAATACAGATTCTGGACAATTCAGAGCAATCCAGAAAGCCGGAATATATGCTTTGCAGCATACAGAAATAACAGCAGCTAACTGTGAAAGATATTCCAGAAGGTTTGATATGCTTGTATCAGCACTTAATCGTGTAGGTTTTAAAGCAGTAAAACCTAAAGGGACTTTTTATTGTTATGTTCCTGCTCCTAAAGGAACAAAGTCAGGAATAACCTTTGAGAATGCGGAGCAGGTTTCAGAGTATCTGATCAAGCAGTCGTTAATATCTACAGTGCCATGGGATAATGCCGGAGCTTATATTAGGTTCTCGATGACATTTGACGCGAATGGTCAGGAAGATGAGCAGAGAATGATAGATGAGCTTGAAAAGAGGCTAACCAAGCTTGATCTTGTTTTTTAATTAATAATTATAACTGAATCTGGTATAGAGCTTGAATTTCAGTATAGATCTTCAGATAGATATAGCAGACTCGGACAGCCTGCCAACCATTGATGAGATCAATGGTTGGTGCGCTGAGATTTTTTTCTATTTGAAAAAAAGTACACAACAAACGGATTTTATTAAGGAAATATTAGCTAAAGATTGTGAGTTTTCAGTTATTATCGTTAATAGAGAACAGATCAAAGAGCTAAACAGTCAGTACAGAGGTAAAGACAAGTCTACTAATGTTCTCTCTTTTCCGTTTGATTATCATGAGCTGCCGGAAGATATTGATCTTGCATACAGGCTGCTTGGTGATATAGTGATCTGTGACAGTGTTGTGGAAGAAGAGGCTCGGGAGCAGCAGAAAGAGTATAAGGCTCACTGGGCGCATATATTTGTTCATGGGGTTCTGCATCTTTGCGGATTTGATCATATAGACAATGACGAAGCAGAGATAATGGAATCTATAGAAACGGATATTATGAAAAACTGCGGTTTTCCCGCACCATATTGATTATCGTTAGGCAATCAGCCTTTTCTGATCAGAGGAAGAAATGGAAGAAAGTTCGGAAGATAGTAGTGGCGACAGTCAGTCGTGGTTTGAAAAATTAAGTCATTTCATAATGGGGGAGCCAAAAGATCGCAAGCATCTGTTTCAGTTCCTGAAAGCATCGCAACAAAAAAATCTGTTTAATGCAGATGCAATGACAATGATAGAGGGGGTGCTTCAGGTTTCTGAAATGCACGTCAGAGAGATCATGATTCCCAGATCACAGATGGTTGTCGGCAGTAGAGAGCAGACACCTGAAGAGTTATTGCCGATTGTTATTTCATCAGGACACTCCCGTTTTCCGGTAATTGGAGATAGCCGGGATGAAATTGTCGGTATATTAATGGCAAAAGATCTATTGCGCTATTTTGTGGAGCATGAAAATCCGGAATATCGTTTTGATATTCGAGAGGTTATGCGACTTGCTACATTTGTTCCGGAGAGTAAGAGATTGGATGTCCTTCTGAAAGAGTTTAGAGAAAGTAAAAGTCATATGGCGATAGTCGTTGATGAATATGGTGGTGTAGCTGGACTTGTGACAATAGAGGATGTGCTTGAGCAGATAGTCGGCGAGATTGATGATGAACATGATCTTGAAGATGGAAAATATATTCTTCGTCATGACGATAACCGATTTATGGTTAAGGCCTTGACCGAAATTGAAGATTTTAATGAATATTTCGGAACGAATTTTGATACAGCAGAGTTTGATACCATTGGCGGACTTGTTACAGCCCGGTTTGGAAGGCTGCCGTCACGCGGAGAAAAAATAGATATAGAATCAATGAGTTTTGAGATTGTAAGGGCTGATACCCGTAAAATTCATCTGCTAATGGCTGAAAAGAAGTAGAAAATGAGTCGTATTGATCGGATAAAAGCCATGTTTTCGCGCAGAATGTTGGGGATGCAGCTTACAGCTGTAGTTTTTGGATTGTTTAATGTTACATCATATGCACCGTTCGGTATCTTTATCTTTTCAATAGTATCTCCGCTTATACTGCTGATGATTCTTACTGGTAGAACAACTATTAATTTCGATAAAAAGCAACTTATAGTTTTTAGAAAAAAAGAGCAGATAACTTCTGGTAAAGTGGCATTTTATCTTTCATGGCTTTATGGCTTTGCTTTTTTTCTGGGCGGAGTTCACTGGATCTATGTCAGTATCTCACAGTATGGCAGTGCCGGAGCACTAGGCGGTATTGCTGTTGTTTTATTTCTGTCGGCAGCTTTGGCTATTTATACGGGTTTAGCAGGATTGATTTTATGGAAGGTATATTCAAAATCAGGTCATAGTCATATATTAATTACTGCATTATTGTTTCCGGCAATATGGGTTTTAATGGAGTTGGCCAGGAGTTATCTATTTACCGGTTTTCCGTGGCTGATTTTGGGTAACAGCGTAATCGATGGGCAGTTTGCGGCGCTTTTGCCTGTAGTTGGTTCGTATGGTGTTAGTTTTATCCTGATTTCGATAGTATCCTCTCTGTTTGTTTTACTGATAGCTGAAACGAAAATAGCAAGAGCAGTCGCTATTATATTTATTATGGCTATATTTCTGGTGGCAAAAAACTTTTCAGGTATTTTATGGACAAAAGGGCTCGATAAAAAAATTACCGCCAGTGTTGTGCAGGGGAATATTGCACAGGATGAAAAATGGAAGCTGGAAAACCGAATTCCTACAATCGAGCTTTATTACAACTTATCGGAGCCGTTATGGAAAACAAGTGATGTGATAGTCTGGCCGGAAACAGCTATTCCATCATTTTACACTCTTGTTGAAGAGTATGTGTTTTACCTCTCTCAAAAAGCGTCAGCAGAAGATAAAGCTCTTATATTCGGTATTATCAATAATGTTGATCATACGGTTTTCTATAATTCAGTGATGCAGGTAGGTAAAAATACCGGCGAGTATAGAAAGCAACATCTGGTTATGTTTGGCGAGTATTTGCCTTTGCGACAATTCTTTTCAGATTTTCTCGATTTTCTTGGTGCTCCCATGAGTGATCTGGCTCACGGAAAAACAGGACAGCCTCCTTTTGAAACTGCTGGATATAAGGCTGGGGTATCTGTCTGTTTTGAAATTGCCTTTTCCGGATTGATTAATAATATGGCCGGAAATTCCAACTTTTTAGTAAATATCAGTAACGATGGTTGGTTCGGAACATCAATAGGCCCACATCAACATTTTCAGATAGCAAGAGTTAGGGCGGCTGAAACCGGAAAGCCTCTAATCAGATCAACAAATACAGGTATTTCGGCAATAATTGATGCTGATGGAGCAGTTATCAAACGGACAAAGCAATTTGAGCAGGAAGTGGCAACAGCCTCTTTTATGCCACGAGCAGGAAATACTCCGTACGTCGAATATGGAGATCTGCCTGTTTTGATTTTGTCGTTAACAATTTTTATTTTGACTGTAACAATAAGTTATAAAAGGAAGAAAAGTGGATAATAAAATTTATGCTCTAAAATGCTTTATTGATGGTTTAGGTGTGCGTGATGTTGAATTTCCAGAAGATCTTACCGATGCTGAGATCTTACTAATTATGGAAATGGGGATATGTGCGGCTTCACAAATAAAAGGAGGGGATAAGCTTGGCTTTAAAGATTTTCTTGATCGTTTTGTGACAAGATCGACAGAAGAGATAGGGAAGGATAAAGTAAAAGAGATACTAGAGGAATTACAGGAAAAACTATAAAGGAACTACAAAAAAACACTGTATCTGCCAAATTACCACGTTCGTCACGAATATTAATGATTTTCCGGTTATATTGCACTAGCATTACAGTATCTATTATGGATTTAATACAGATTTATTAATTACAAAATTATAAATACATTTTTTAAAAAATAAACAAAGGTCTGTACGGTCAAGGAGTGTCTCATGAAGGTTCGGTTCTCTATATTATCAATTCTTATTATTTCATTTTTATCTCTTGCTTCATGCGGTGGTGGTGCTAGTAATCCATCTGCATCGGAAGGTCAGCAGGACGGTTCCAGTGAAGAAATTTCCGGTAGTGGCGAGAATGATGTTTCAGAAGGAGCAGGAACATCCGTATCAGAGGGTGAGTCTGAAGGTAACGATTCGTCAGTGTATGACGAAGGGCAGAGCGATTCACCTGATAACGAAGATAATGATACTGCTGAAGAAGGAGAGGGAGAAGGTTCTTCTGTAGATAGCGGAGGTTCTTCTGTAGATAGCGGAGGTTCTTCTGTAGATA
>QZLD01000275.1 GCA_004796385.1 Gammaproteobacteria bacterium
CTGCCACTTTGAGAATAAAGTTATCATGTATGATTATTGATTTCGGATTTAATGAGTCTACCTTTCCTTTAAATATATTCCTGTAATTCAGATATCTGGCAGCAGCTTCATTTACCGGAAACTTAAAAAAATCCATACAGTCATCGGTTTGAATAATCTTGCCGTTAATCATAAGTGACAATCTGTCGCCTAATATTTCCGCCTCTTCCAGATTATGGGTAACATGAAGAACTGTTACGTTAAACTCGTCAATAATCTGCTTTAGTTCGTACCAGAGCATTCTTTTATTATTCTCATCAATTGCCGAAAAAGGCTCATCGAGCAGAATTGTATCCGGTTTCATCCCCAAAGATCGTCCTATCGCAACCCTCTGTTTTTCGCCACCGGAAAGGTTGTCTGTTTTTCTTGAGCAGAGATGTCTGATCCCCAAAACATCAACCAGTCTATTAAAATATTTATCGGCCTCGTCGTTGGTCATATCGGTCATTCGCATTCCATAGCGAATATTCTCTTCGACACTCATATGCGAGAACAGGGCAAAACTTTGCGGAACATATCCGATTCGTCTGCTCTCCGGCAACTCCTTTGTTATCTCACGACCATCACACCAGATATAACCGCTTTCAACATTATAAAAACCGAGGATTGATTTTATCAGTGAAGATTTGCCACTACCCGATGGCCCTAACAAAATATGGTACTCTCCTTTTTTTATTGAAAGGCTTATTTTATCCAGCCTAAATTGATTCAGTCCCAAAGATAAATCATGCAACACCAGATGACACATATTAATTACCCCACCTGTTTATACAGGAGCTCTCTTTGGCGCCAGCTGATATATTTCCTTCAATAATCTCGATGGCAAACAGCCCTGCAAAGGCGATAAACACCAATACCAGTCCTGATGTTATGGCCATATCCATATTTCCGTAAGAAAGGTTTAGATAAAGAGAGATCGGTAATGTCTCAGAACTCATTCTGCTACCACCGGCTAATATCAAAACCGAGCCAAAGGCGCCGACACAACGCGCAAAAACAATGGTGGTAGCTGCCGCAATCCCTTTTTTCGCCAATGGCAGAGTTACATGCCTGATTGTTTGCAGCTGTGAATAACCAAGGCTTCTTGAAACCAACTCCTGCTGCATATCTACCTCTGAAAAAACCGTAGTTAACGTGCTGATTGCATATGGCAACGCTGTAAAATATTGTGCGACCACTATGCCTGTTTTGGAAAAAACCACACTGATTCCAAAGGCAGAGAGAAACTGTTTTATAACCGGATGCCCAAACAGAAGTAACAGACAGAGACCCAGCACTATCTCCGGGAATGCCATTGGCAAATAGAGTATGGTTTTGATGATTTTAAGGCCCGGCATTGAGTAGCGGGAGAAAAAATATGCTACAGGAATAGCACTGATTACGACCATTATCGTTGAGATAAAGCCGGTAACGACTGAGAGCATCAGAGAGTACCTGATCTCTTCACTGAAGATGTTCTTTACTATGTCTGACGCCCCAAGTTTGCCGAAAAGGGCAAGAATGGAAAGCAGCACCATAACAAAAAGCATTCCGGTAAAAAGCGCCAGAGTTCTTTTAAAACTCACGGTTTAAACCCCCATTTTTTCCAGATTTCATATCCTTCCGGAGATTTCATAAATGTCACCAGTTTTTTAGATAACTCTGCATTAGGACTGTTATTAATAACCCCGGCAGAGATTGTCTTTATTATGTTGGACTTTTGGTCGATCTCTACCACACTCAGCTTTTGCCTGCTTTCAGACCACGAGACCATATCCTCCCAGATTATTGTTGCATCCACCTGATTCATGATTACATACATAAGCAGCTGATTAACTGTCGGTGCTGAAACCTTGATATTCCCAGCCACCTTTTGTTGCAATCCGCTCTTTTTAAATATCTTTTTAGAGATGCGTCCTATGGCACAGGCATCCACATCCCCAATTGCCAAAACCACTCCTTCACCGGCAAGATCTTCAATTCCGTTAATCTTTTTGGGGTTTCCAAAAGGTACTGCTATAACAGGAATATGCTTCACTAATTTGGTAATTGAACTTTCATCTATCCAACCGTTTTTACCGGCATCATAAACATATTTCTCGGCGCCGGGAATAAATACATCCCCCATATTTCCCAGTGATAACTGCCCGAGTAATTCACCGGAACCACCGTATTTCACCTTTATGACAACACCGTTATTCGTGGAGAATTTCTTTACAATCTCCTCAACAGGCTTGATAAGACCTGCTCCGGACAGAACCAGCAGCTCAGGTGTTTGCTTGTTTTTATCCAAAGCCGATCTTGAATTAGTTACCAGATACAGGGTTATAAATATTGCGGCAACAACGATTAAAAACAGGGCATGACATGATCTTTTCTTCATCATAAGAACCTCCAAAAACCGTCAAAAATTTAAATTAATTTGCTAAGCCTGAATCAGTGTCCAAGCTGGCAGTAGGTTGTCAATCCTAACGAGATTGCAGGAGC
>QZLD01000286.1 GCA_004796385.1 Gammaproteobacteria bacterium
GCAAAAAATAACCGAAAATGAAAACCATCAATTACAGGATAATTGCAATAATAACAGCTTTACTGTTTAGCAGTATCCTGCTCTCTCAAGACAATAATAAAGAGATTAACTATTTCTTTAAAAACCATGACCTATGATAAAAAAAGTGGAAAGATTATGCTGCCTGCTGGAGTTGATGCCAGAGAACACATAACCATAAAATACAAATAATCCCTGCTTTCACCCTATAAAAACCTCTTTGCAAAAACATCTAATTCGTCACAAGCAAAACCAGTAAATCACACCTATACTCTTTAGAGTTTTTTGGCCTAAAACTCCGTTTCCATATTAGGAAATCGGCGAAAAACCAAGGAGAACCCCGTGAAAAAAGTCGCCTGTACCACAATAATAACCGCCTGCACAATAATCAGCTCATCAAATGTCTACCCGGCAAATAACTGTCCCGGCACATCTCAGGTGATAGTTGACACCATTACAGAAAGCAGTGGAGCGAGAACAGTCTGCTCCGAGTGCGTTGAAAAAGCGGATAAACACGAACGAACCTTCTGGTATGGCAAATGCGAATGGGATAAAGGCAGTAGAGTAGAACTCACCTTCTCTTCATCCGATCGAGATCCGTTTGATAGCAGAGAGGGAAAAACCTACACCCAAAAAGATATCACAAACGGAGCCATCTTCGAGTTTAATGAACGAAAAGGGTGGCCCAGTAAAAAACTTCTCCGGGAAGGCTCTTTTAAATGCAAGGTCAAAGATGGCTTCAAGACAGGTTATCTGAGCATGTTTGCCTACGATGCCTGGAACTCCGGCAATGTACCCAAAGGATATCTTGAGGATTTTTTCAATAAGGTCTATATCAATCTATACGAAAAAGGTATCTGCGTGCCTATTTCAGGCCACCATATTGATACAAATTTTGTAATCAAACACTCATCCACTACTTCTAAAGCTCTTGTAAATAATGAAGATAAAAAAACAATTAAAAAGGTAAAACCTACTCCAATTGAAACCTTGAGAAAAAAAGTCTTTTCAGATCCTGAACAAGATGTATCTTTCAAATACACTGATAATTTTATGGTTAAACACCAATCAGATAACAGTTACAAGTTTGTCCCCAAAGATGATATTAACGGAGACACCTATATTAAGTGGGAGGTTCAAACAAGAACATTTGCCACCAATGGTTATGATCACCTGAAACCTGTTGATTATATGAAACAGTTCACCAGAAAAATACCAGGATTACCTAAAGCTGATGTTATTTCACAAAAGGATGTTGTTATTGCAGGAGGAATTCCAGGCAACCAACTAACCACTAAAATAAAGAAAAACGGTCGCTATATTATTCGCACTATTCTTGATGCCAATGACCATTTCTATTTCCTGTATTATGTAAGCACTATAAACACTCACGAAAAATATGAGCAAACATATAAACTTATGCTGAATACGCTTGGTTCCAAAAATGCTGATTCGGCTCCGGCCAGAACTCCACCTTCAAAAAAAATAACCTTTAGCGATCCTGAATACAAAGGTGTCTCATTTAAGTACTCTGACAGTTTTCAGATAAGTCCCGATGGAAACAATCAGTATAAGTTAATCCCCTATGACAATAGAGACAGCTGGATCTATTGGCAAATAAAAAGCCGCGAAAGAGATTACTACGGAAATAAAAAACTAACGGCAAAAAAATTAATGGAAAATTATATGAGAAACCGTTCTGAGAATAATGTACTTTTCTCCGGCGAAGTGGCTTACAGCGGCCTGCAAGGTTACGGATATACAGTCGCTATGCCTATCGGCAGCCGCCATGTTAGCAGGGTAATTCTGGATACAGGAGATTACTTTATATTTGCAACCCTGACCACCCGTATATCTGATTACAAAAAATACAAACCTTACTATGAAGAGTTGCTAAACTCGATTAATGTAAAGGGTGTTAACTCCCACCAAAAACCAGTCGATCACAAACATAAGTCGTCAAAACCGATAATCTCCAAACCTGTTATAAAAACGCCA
Source organism: Gammaproteobacteria bacterium (assembly GCA_004796385.1). Lineage (GTDB taxonomy): Bacteria > Pseudomonadota > Gammaproteobacteria > QZLD01 > QZLD01 > QZLD01. Next base: position 2,017 of record QZLD01000286.1, read on the forward strand.
CCAAAACCAATAGAAAAACCAAAACCAATATCAAAAAATCAAAAGATGGTCTGGTATGAAGATAATGATCTTCATGCCAAATTCCTTCGTCCTAAACATATGCAAGTTCAATATAAAAAAGATCAAACACGCTTCTATGATGCAAAAAACAGCGCCTATATAACCTATGAACCGGAAGCATATAAAAAAGATGGGGGTAATTACAAAAACTCAAAAGATATGTGCAAATATCTGCTAAAACAGATGAAAAAGAAATTCCATGCAAAATCCGTCCGTAAAATTGAGAAAATAAGGGTTGGAAATCTTAATGGCCATAAAATCCACTTTACATGGAAAATGAAAGGACAACCATTGGAACAAATAGAAATAGGTCTGAACGGTCCTGATAAAATTTATACACTGGGAATGCTTGCTACTCCTGAGTCTTTTACATCTTACGAACCCATATTCAACAAGCTGTTAAATAGTTTCAGGCTGGAAAAAGCTATCACAAAACCACAAAAAAGAGATAACCATCATAAAAAAAATCATAAGAAAAACAGAAATAAAGACGAGAGTATAACCATCTTTGTTGATAGTGGTTCAAAAACAGGCAGGCTTTCAAAAGATCCAGTTGCCGTAATCTTCGCCACTGAAAAAAGAGGCTCTCATACAGTCAGGTGTAATTCCATGAATAAAGCCCCGGTTATTATGATTCTTTATGACAGTGACGGAAATCAGATTGATACCAACTTCAAAAACAAACAGCTTTACAAGGGATTTACAAAAAAACTCAAGAAAAACAAGAACTATTTCTTCTTTGTTGCGCCTCTTAAAGACGAAGATGCAGGAAAAACCTTTGAGGTAGAGGTAACTTCTGAATGAGCATCAAAAAAACAAACGCAAAAAAGCCGGAAGAAATCTAATCTTCCGGCTGAATGTATAACATAATAAAATTACTGTTTAGTGTGATTTTTCCTCATGAGAGGTTTTATTATGAGAATTTTCCTCATGCGATTTACCTTCATGCTCCTTCAGTATCACATTACAATTAAACACAACTGAAGGGGTCTTAGCTTCCTTACGCTCAGTTGAGTGATTTGCAGTATTTGCCACATCAACGTCCTTTGGCTTTGGAGGAAGCAACTGCATAAAAATAATAACCACAATTGTTGTCGGAATAGCACCAAGCAGCAAACCTATAGGGCTAATACCCTCTTCACCAAATGACCTTTTCAAAATACCGAAACCGGCAGGGTTAGGAGCATTGGCAATAACAGTAAGACCACCACCGGTAACAGCACCAGCAACCAAGTTGTATTTTTGGGAATCTGAAAGCTCAACCAGCGATCCCAGGTATGTAAGTGCTGCGTTATCGGTAATAGCTGTAAGACCGGTAGAACCAAAATACATAGGCAACGCACCAAGCTGAGTCAATACCATTTTAAGCCACCACGCCTGCATCGACCCCAATGTTACCAAACCAGCAAGGAAGAAACCGACTAATAATGACTCTTTAAGTTTAACCTCATCCTGATACTCTTTTGTAACCGCAACAAAGCCAAGAAAGAACAGGAAAGAAGCCAGAAAGACCACCATGTGATGTGCAGTAAACACAACAAAAGCTAGAAATACCAGATGGATCAATGTAATCCACCATGTCGGTTCCATGTAATTATCGTGCTTGGCTTTTACCTGCATCTCACCGGTAAGCTCTTTTCTGAAAATAAATGCTGTTGTTACAGTAGCAATAGTTATAGCAATAGCTGCTTTAAAACCGAAATATGTGACCATATGAGCAATGCCCCAATCCCACTTTCCTGCAACCATAAGAACCGGAGGTGCTGCAAAGTGAGTCAAGGTACCCCCAACAGAGATATTTACAAAAAGCAAACCGATAGTCGCATACATAAATTTCTTCGACATACCATCGCTGTAGTAGTAATCAAGCAGGATAAGAGCTGTAACCGTCATTGCCGCAGGCTCTGTGATAAATGATCCCAACAAAGGACCAAGAACAAGAGCAGAGATGTAAAACGCCATTTTCTGAGGCAATGGAATCAACTTTGCGACCTTCATTATTATCTTTTCAGCAAGAACAATAACAGGACGAGTACCTGCCATACACATAATCACAAATACAAAAGCCGGTTCTGTATAATTCTGATTATTCAAATATTTAACAGCTCCGCAAACCACCTCATGAGTTTCATGATCATATCCGACAAAACCATTAAATATGGTATAGAAACCTATAAAAATGGCACCCCAAATACCAAAAACAGCCTCTACCTCTCCAAGAAAATGAAAAACATTCTCTCCAACAGAGCCTGAAGGATACTTATGAGCCAAATGCTCAAACTTTTTCACCATAAAGGTATGAATAACTGCACAGGCAAATAGCACTGTACCGATAATCTCAATAGCAGAAACCTTATCCATCTTTACACCTACTTTAAAATAAACTGTTTAAGATAGTGCTACAGTTATCGTAAAAACCCAGATAACGCTACTTTTCAGTAGGTTGTAGCACCCGCTAAAAAATCCGAGCCATAATAGCACCCTTACTCACATTTCTCTACATTCAGACGAGATATCGCATAAATACCGATTCAATTAATCACAGCCATTGACAATCGGCAGAAATCTTCCATGTTTATAGAGTAAATGATTTCTTTTTTTAAATATCGTCAAAATTATTAATACACATAGAGAGACTGAAAATGACAGAAAACAGTAAAGCTGAAAAAATAAGAGAACTTATAGCTCTTATGGAAAATACGGATAAAGGGGGATGGCAGTTAAATGTAGCCATTCACAGACTACAAAATGCAAATGCCGCCCTTGCTTTTGAAAGTTCGGTATTTGTAGACAGCAATGATGAAGGCTTCTATTTTGGCCCCTCTTACACACAAAAGATCGACGATGCCATGTCTCTTATCCCACCGGGATGGAGCGCTATAGAGATCACTACAGAAAACAATAGCTACAATGTTAAAATCACCAACAGCGATAACCCTTCACTATCTAATATAGGAACAGGATCAACTCTTCCTCTTGCGATATCAATTGCAGGATTAAAAATAACAGAAGCCAATATATAGATAAAACAATGAAATTCGGTTTAGTAAAAACATTATTTATTATCATATATTTATATGTTCCTGCATCTTTGGCTAATGATAATCTTGGCCAAAAGCTAAAAATAGCAATAGATAATGATAATAACCAAAAGGTAGAATCACTACTTAAAATCGGTGCCAACCCAAATTATTTTAAAAAATTCAGCAAAAAAATAAAAAATAGCCGTAACTACCGCATTCCGCTCTTTCTTGCTATAAGAAAAAATAATATTGAAATTGTAAAAACTCTACTGGAATATGGAGCTAACCCCAATGTATTTCGCTCCGGCAAACCACCTCTTTACTACAGTTCCACACCTAATAGACTAAAAATTTTTCGCCTATTGCTAAAACACAAAGCGAATCCGGACATAATGCTTAGTGGTAAATCGTTACTATTTACATTTATCACTATGCTGGAAGAAAAACCGTTTATGGCAAAAGCTCTGGATATACTTCTCAAAAGCGGTGCAAATCCAAACATTGGAAACAGTAATCTCACACCTTTAGAGTATGCAGTTACCACAAAGGATGAAGCACTTGTAACAAAGCTCCTGAAATTTGGTGCCGATCCAAACCTTATAAACCGAAAAGGCTATACCGCAACAAAATATGCAATAGCCCTTTATGGTAAAGAGGCGAAAATAACAAAAACACTATTCAAGGCAGGTGGAACTGAAAACAAAGTTATGGAAAAACAACCTCGCTACTGGTTTGAAAGAAAAGATCCGAACAAATATGTATCTGAAGCTGAAAAAGAACGCATCAGAAAAGAGCAGGAAGAAAAAAGCAAACCTAAGAAAAAAACTATTTATCATTGACGCATGCTACTAACAAAACCATACCATCAGAGCCTGCCTCCTAAACCTCTATAACCATCCCTGCAAAACCGAACTCCGACTCAAACTGTTCTACAAAGCGATGCTGCACATGCTGCGATGTACAGTGCATCGGATAAACCTTTTCGCAATTAATTTGCTGCATATATTGCAGGGTTTTATCTGTTACTAAGTCATTCTGTTTCAGGTGAAACCCTCCAAGTATAGCCCTTACCTGACTCTTTCCGGTTACCTCCATGGCATAAGCCACGATATTACATATACCGGAATGCGAACAACCTGCAATAATGGTTATTGCTTCACCATCGATCAAAACCATTGCCGAGTCATCCGGCACAAAATCGTCACTGCCATCGCCAAATTTAAAGGTAGTCTGTTGCGATTCAAAGCCGTTACTGCGGGGTATCTCCCCTAAAAACAGTATTGATGGCGATAACCATAACGGTTGTCGTGTATCGGTAACCATAAATCTTGTCGCAAGTTCATCTCGCGAATATTTGAGCCCGATATATTTATTGTCTCTTTTTCTATACCTTGCAGAAAAACAGCCCGGGTGGCATATCAGCTCTTCACCTGTGAAATACTCCAGTCCATCACCATGATCATAATGCCCATGACTAAGCACACAGCGTTTAACTTTCGATAGATCAATACCCAAGCGATCTGCATTTTTTTGAAAAATATCGGAACGACCGACATCAAACAGCAACTGCTCTTCACCGTTTTCAATCAACGCAGAAAAACCGAACTCACCACGACATTCGGTTCCCGCCATATTATCTACAAGTATGGTTATTTTGCTCAATGGTAACTCCGATCCAAATAATTACAGGCCATGTACTTACAGGCGTGGTGGAATTTGCTTTTGAGAACCGTCTATGGACAAGGATGTCCATAGCCGAGCGACATGGATGTATTTAGCGTGTTCGAATTAAGCAAATGCAACCACGACTTTGGTTTTTAATTTATATCCCTATGGCGAAGCGGTTACCCTCAATGCTCTACACCACCGCCACAGGTGTGCTGTACAACAAAGCGTGGTAATTTGTTTTGCAGATAGCCATCAACTGCGCTCTGAATATCATCACCCTCTTCGCATTTAAAGACCTCTATACCAACTTCGTTAAAACCGGCAAGTGGGCGCATCCCCATGCCACCGGCGAGAAGAATCTGCACGCCATTTGATGCCAGATGATTTACAGGAGCCATACACCCACCCTGCTGATGAGGAATGTTTGGCAATACACCGGTTTCGGTTATTGCGCCATCTTCAACCGTTACCAGCGTATATTGCTGGCAATGACCAAAGTGGCCGGAGATCTTCGATTGCAGCCCTTCATCACTTGCCGCCGGTATTGCTATTATCGTTTTCATGTAACACCTCTTTTATGTTAGTCCAGGTTTGTTCAAGTATTGTTTTCAGTTCTGTAGCCTCTTCAAGTTCAACCACTGCCTTACCGCTATTTATTGCGTCTGAGAATCTTCTGTCAAAAGGAATCTCTGCAATCTCTGCGATTTTTTGCCCTTTGCAGTATGTTTTTATTTCTGCAGCAATCTCGCTGTTTAGATCAGCCTTGTTAAGGATTATTGCCGCCTTTACGGAAAAGTGGCTACACAGCTCGGCAACACGTTTCAGATCATGAAATCCGGACGGAGTCGGCTCACAGACAATAACAGCAAGATTAACGCCACTCAGTGAGCTTATTACAGGACAACCGATTCCGGGGCTGCCATCGTTAATTATGTATTTAACATCTTTCTCTTTTGCCAGTTTTTTTGCCTCGCTACGTAGCAAAGTAACCAGCCGTCCTGAGTTCTCTTCCCCGGGAGTTAATCTTGCAAAGAGAAAATCGCCAAACTGCGCCTTCGATCTGAACCACTGCCCGCAATGTTTTTCGGTTTTGATAATCGCTCCTTCCGAACAGAAGTGGCTGCATACGGAGCAATCTTCACAGCGGCCGGCATCTATTGAGTAATCATCACCGCTTTTATCAACGGCACCGAAGTTACAGTATTGATAACAGATACCGCAGGCGGTGCATTTTTCAGGATCAATTCGATAATTACTGCCGGAAATAAACTCGTTGGTCTGGGTTATTTGCGGATGAAACAGCAGATGCAGATCGGCTGCATCCACATCCAAATCACAGGCAATTATCTCTTTTTCCTGCAAACAGAGACTGGCTGTTATTGATGATTTCCCGGCTCCACCTTTACCGCTTATTACAGTTATCTCATACATAGCATTTCACTCCTGCCGCCAGCTCAGTGAAAATTTTGTACATATCTTTAGAGTATGCTGCAAGTATCTGCCTGTTGGAATATGCCTGTGCCAGATCTTTGTCGAATGGAATCTCTGCCAAAACCTTTACCCCTTTGCATTCACAAAATTCCCACACCTTTACTGACAGCTCATCGGCCTTATTTATTACAACGGCTATTGGAATGCCTGCATCGGCTACTGCTTCGTAGATAATCTGCATATCGTGAAAACCAAACACTGTCGGCTCGGCTACAAGAATAATCAGATCGGAATCCTTAATAGCGCTCATTGCAGGACAACTCGCTCCCGGAGGTCCGTCAATAATAATATCTGCAGATTCATGTTTCTCATGCAGATATTCTGCAATAGCATCTATAAGAGGTGGACTTAATGCCTCTCCGATATTGAGTCTGCCACCTACAAACGCAATGCTGTTCTGATCTACGCCTGCAAATTCTCCTGTCAGAATATTCCCTATCGCTCTATTATTTCTAACCAAGGCTTCAACAGGGCAGATGCGAAAACAGCCACCGCAAGAATGACACATCTCATTAAATGCGAGCAGTTTTTTACCTAATAGCGAAAGGGCGCTGAAATTACACAGTTCGACACATTTACGACAGGCAATGCAGCGAGACTCATCCACTTGCGGTACTTCGACTGTGAATTCGCTACTGCCAGTAATCTGCGGCTTTAAAAACAGATGTAGATTAGGTGCCTCTACATCCATATCTACAGCCACATGCTCTTGCCGCCAGACATAAGATAGAGATGCCGCTACCGTTGTCTTACCTGCTCCGCCTTTACCGCTGAGAATTACAACCTTCATTTTCTATATCAACTATTAGCGAAAAATTCGCCGGCTACATCCTGCACTGTTTTTCCTGAAGCACTCTCATCAACCTTAATGCCTCCGGCACTTAACACCTGCGATGCCTTAGGCCCTACTGCTCCACCGGTAATCAGTGTATCAACGCCATTGTTTACTACCAGTTCAGCAGTCTTAATTCCTGCACCACCACCCATCTGATTTACTGCAGAGTTATCAATATATTCATAATTAAGACCACTATCATCCTTAGTCACAATAAAGATATGTTCAGCCCTGCCGAAACGGCCATTTACAATACTCTCTGGTGAATTACTAACTGCTGTTACTGCTATTTTTGCCATTTTTATTCTCCGCTCTTTCTCTTGGTCTGAATCATCCTGCTGCAAACCTGACGACTCACAACATCTCTTTTTAGCCCTCATCTTCTGATCGCCGCTTTTAAAATTGCCGCCACCCTGCTCGCTGCACCTGCGTTTCATACATCTATCACCGGATATCACATAATTCCCACCAACTATTGCCAACCCTTTACCGTTCACTATGGCACCGGCAACTATCTCTCTTGCCTTTGCCAAAATACGGGATAGTGTTGGACGGGAGATCTCCATCAACTCGGCAGCAGCATCTTGCTCCAACCCCTCAACATCAACCAAACGCAAAGCCTCATAACCCTCAATAGATAACTCCTCTATCTCGAGCTCCGACTCTCTTATACCTCTGGGCTTAAAAAGATCAACTGGGGGCTGGGATTGAACAACCCGTTTTTTGGATGGCCTAGGCACTATTAAAAACCTTTATTTTGAACGTGTGTTCATAATAGCAGAAAAAATCTTTTTGAAAAGAGGCGATTTAGAAATAAAAACAACTTAATGCCGTTTAAACAAAAAATCTCAACGCCAAGAGTCTTTTTGTAATTCAGGTTACTTGGCTAACATCTACCTATTGCTGATAATAAAAAGCCCGCAAAGATTGCGGGCTTTTTGGTTTTATTTGATGAAAAAGTTAGTAGACGACGGAAACCATATTTGACAGATTTGAAATATAAAGATTTACAACTCTCTGGCATCATACGCCCAATGCAATATCGCCTGCCTTTGCTTACGCCGACAGAAAAAATCACCGCGAACACAATTCTTTTTTACAGCTGCTATGTGGCGTTTGATTCCCTTCCAACGTCCGATCTGCCTTCTGTCTTCATCAGGCAGTCGCCTTCCCATATAGTAACGACAATACCATTGAAACCAGCCTCGCGGATCTTCGTGATATATCCACCCCTTCTCTCTCCAAACGGAAAGTGGTTGCGAGGCGTTTACTCCAAAATAGTTTATAGCCGGATCATGCCTGTCTCTACATAACTTTGCCTTTTCAAACCAGTCTGCTGGAAACTCATTTGCACAGTCTGTCATATATTTGCCACCAAATACTCCAAGAAGCAACATCTCTTTCGGAGTAAGTTCCGGCTGAAAATCTGCAGCAAATTCCTCTCCCAAAGGCGCTGTAAGCAAGTACTCATAATTCTGTTGCATGATATCTGTAACTATTATCTTTTTCGGGGACTTCATTAGTATCTCTTTCAAACTATGCTGTTTACATTTATCTTTAATATTAAATTAAAAACAAGTATTATCTCGCCTTTACTTTTTTACAAGTTTGGAGTTTGTTGTTTTTTATGTTTTCTTTCAATAGTTTTCGCCAACTGGCGCTCCCGTTTTTATGTCTGTTTTTTCTTGTTTCCTGCTCACTGCTAAAAAGTGATGATTATAAAAAAGATCCCGGTAATACTTCTGCTTCCAGGAAAGATAGTGATAAATACGGTATTTCCAGACAGTCTGATATTAAAATTGTAAAAACAAAAAAACCTGACAGATTCTCAAACTTCACTCCGATCAGAAATACCGAATTATTCGCAAAAGGTTTTGTTAACAACCGTGATTCAAAGTATTCAGTGATAACAGACAGTGCCTCTCACTCTTTCAATATCACCAATTACACAATCAGCTCTAATATCTGGAATATTATCAGACGAGGTTTTAAGCTGACTACGATTACGAATGATAGAATTGTTTCCGACATTAACAGATTTGCAAAACACCCTTCATATGTTGCAAAGGTAGCAGAAAGATCAAGACCGTATTTGCATTATATTGTGAGCGAAGCTGTACGCAGAGATATTCCGCTGGAAATTGCTCTACTCCCTGTGGTTGAAAGTGCTTTCCAGCCTTTTGCCTACTCTCATGGCAGAGCTTCGGGAATATGGCAATTTATTCCTTCAACAGGCAAACGTTTCGGGCTTGAGCAAAATTGGTGGTATGACGGCAGAAGAGATGTTGTAGCATCAACACATGCTGCCTTTAATTATCTTGAATATCTGGCAAAAATGTTCGATGGCGATTGGCTGTTAGCACTGGCTGCATATAATTCAGGAGAAGGCACTGTTTTGAAAGCGGTTCGCAAAAACAGAAAAGCAGGGTTACCTACAGATTATTGGAATTTGTCACTTCCCAAAGAAACTGAAGGATATGTTCCGAAACTCTTGGCTTATTGCACTATTATCAAAAAACCTTCTAACTTTGGAGTATCCCTTCCTACTATTTATAACAAAAAATATTTTGAACTTGTTAAACTGGATTCGCAACTTGACCTGGCTATTGCTGCAAATTTAGCACAAATGCCTTTAAAAGATCTTTACATCCTTAATCCGGGATTTAATCGTTGGGCAACTCCTCCCAATGGCAAATACAACCTTGCTATTCCTGTTGATTCAGCTGAAATATTTAAAACAGAATTAGGAAAACTACCGAAATCGAAACGCATTAAATGGGTTAGACATAAAATTCAAAGCGGTGAAGCTCTACTTACAATTGCAAAAAAGTATAACACTACAGTTAATCTAATTCGCAAATCCAATAATTTCACAGGAAACTCTATTCGCGCGGGAAAATATCTTATTATTCCGGTATCTTACAAAGATGATGATAATTACACTCTAAGCTCACAAAACCGTAAAGAAAAACAGTTAAGTAAAAACCGTAAAGGTAAAAAAATTATTCATACTGTTAAAAGTGGCGATACTCTTTGGGATATTTCCAGAAAATATAATATTTCCCATCGCTCTCTGGCAAAATGGAATGCGATGGCTCCCGGCGATAACCTTGCTCTTGGACAGGAGTTGGTTATCTGGAAAAATGGTTCGCCACATAAAAACAAAACCCCAAATTCCTCAGTTAAAAAAGAGAGAAGCTTTTCTCCGGATGATATAAAAAAAACGATCTACTACAAAGTTAGAAGTGGCGACAGCATCTATACCATTGCCAGAAAATTCAAAGTTACTGTGAAAGAGATGAAAGCATGGAATAGATCTCTTAGAAAAGCAAAATATATTCAACCGGGACAAACAGTAAGGGTGAAAGTCAGCATTACCGCCCAATATTAATATTGCCTATGGAAAGGACAGGAATTTTGCATCGCTATCTAAGAATTGCAACAGAACTGCTCTTTCCTCCAATATGCACAATCTGCAGCAATCCTGCCGACTCTGAAACATTTTTATGCAACAACTGTAAAACTCAAATAGTAAAACTTAATAGCTGCTGCACGATATGTAGCGAACCTTTTAATTTTGAAAGTAACAACAATCTTATTTGCGGCAAATGCCAACTCCAACCTCCTTATTTTGACAGCAGCTTTGCACCATTTATTTATGAAAAAACCATTCAGGATCTGATAACAAAACTTAAATTCAGCCGACACCTGCCGTCAGCAACTACATTAACCAGATTATTTATTGATGAGCTTAATAAAACCAATATCAGCAAACCGCAAGCATTGCTTTGCGTTCCTCTTGAAAAATCAAAAATGCGCTCCCGTGGTTTTAATCAGGTAACCGAAATATTTACTCCAATAGCCAAAGATCTTGGCATACCCTTATTAAAAAATTACTGCAAAAAAACCAAACACACAGAGACACAATCAACCCTTAATGCTAAAAAACGAAATAAAAATATAATGGATGCCTTTTCTCTTAAACAACTACCGCAACTTGATTATGTAACCATTGTTGACGATGTAATTACAACCGGTGCAACTGCAAATACAATTGCAAAACTATTAAAAAACGGAGGTGTTACACATGTAGATGTATGGGCGTGTGCCAGAACTGCAAAATTCTAAAAAAGCTATTAATATTAAAACAATACAGTTAATAAAACTGTTTTTTGCCTTTCATTGAATATTAGCATACACTCTTTAACATAGATTCAAGTTAATAATCTCCGAGATAATTATAAAAAATTCAGGAAAGTTATTTTTCAGCAAGGAAGCAAAACAATAAACGCAAACTATTTCAGGTCATAAATAATGTCTACAAAAGAAATTTCTATAGATGAACTGGTACCGGGGATGTATATTTCCAGAGCTTATACCTCCGATAGCAGTATTAACAACGCCTTTCAAAATTTCAAAGCCAGAAGCAGAGACGATGTGATAAGACTTAAATTAGCAGGAATTAACAAACTGCTGATAAAAATTGATACATCGGAATCGACTACTACAGAAAACACTGTTCCCAAATCACACCGCCATAAAACCAGCTTCCGTAATGAAATCATAAACGCCAGACAACTAATCGGTGAAGCTAAAAAAACACTCGAAACCTTCAGCCACTCCATAATGCAGAAAAACAGTATTGATATTACTCCTGTAGTCAATTCTATAGAAAAAACATTTTCCAGCGTCAAACGTAATGAACAGGCAATGATAGCTCTACTTCATATCAATAGACACAGTTCTCTGCTGGTAACACACTCAATTAGCGTAATGGCAATGGCCGGAGCCATATATGAGAAAATGGGTTTATCGGACATATCCTTCAATGACTTTGGAACTGCAGCAATACTCCACGATATCGGCTGGATCAGAATGCCTGTATATCTTATATCGAAAAGCCGCGCTCTATCCAATAGTGAAACGGCTTTACTGGAGCAACTTTCTGAATATACCCAAGGAATACTTAAACGCATTGATGGCATTAATGAAAACATTGCAAAGATAATATTAAATACTATCTGCAATGCTGACCATACAGCCTCCAAGATAATAAATATATGCGATCGCTATGACAGGCTGACACATGGAATGATGGGAATGGAACCCAGAACCCCAAATTCAGCCCTAAAAGGACTATATATTGACGCAGAACTTGACGATACCGACAAAGAGATATTATCGCATCTTATTAAACTATTAGGAGTTTATCCTATAACCAGCGCAGTACAGCTTGATACCGGTGAAAAAGGGATTGTTCTGGAGCAGAGCCGGGAATTTCCGTTACAGCCTAAAATTCGTGTTTGCTATAATGCTCAGAAAAAACCACTCTACCAACCATTTACCCTTGACCTGTCAAATCAGAACAAAGAACCGGAAAGCAGAATCGAATCAATAATAGACCCTAGCCAAAGCGAAACAGACCCTCTTGGCTTATTAAGATGCACTGAAACATCGTTTGATAATATTTAGTTGTCATGAAATTTAAAACAGCAACCAAAGCTATAGGAGTTTTTATAGTCGCAATATCTTGCCTCGGTGGTTTTTCGTGGATAAATAGAATTGATCCTGATTGCCACTACTATACAACTAAAAACGTTTTGCAAGGTCGCCTGTGCGACGAGCCTTATACTGCTTTAACTGAATGGCCGGATGCAACCATAATCTTGATATGCTTAGCAATGATATTTATCGGTTTATTAATGATTAAGCTATCAAAAGAAGAAGCTGAAGAAGAAAACGGCGAATCTGATAAAGATCCATGAAGAAATTTACAACCAAATCATATGCCTGCACAAAATGCAGAAAAACCTTTAAAAAAAGAGCTTTTGCTCAAGATAAAAAAAGAAAATGGTCTCCAACTGGTTATAGTTTCAAATGTACAAACTGTGGCAATATAATGTTTGAGGCAGGTACCGCATTTAAAGCACCAAAACAATCTGACAAAAAACAGTGGCAAAAAATTGAAGTGCTTCTGTTGTCCGGTTACAAGTTTAATGCAGGTTATGGCAATCCATTTAAAAAGTGACTTACACAACCTGCAAAGACAACTAATCTTACAAAACCTCTACAACGCCCCTACCGCATACTGCAATCTTAATTCAGCCAGATTTGCATCAAAGACTGCATTAAAATAGTTGGTTTTACTCTCTTCCAGTTGTGTTTCTGCATCAAGAACCTCACTGGGTGTAGCAACTCCGGCCTTGTATTTTATCCTCAGATTTTTCAGGTTTTCCTGCGCCAGTTCAATTGCACTTTCGGTAACCTCTATTCTTTTACGGCAATCCTGTTTTTGCAGCCATGCTGATCTTACCTCAAGGGCTATGGCATTTTTAACATCTGCAATTCTATCATTAACTGCCATAGATTTTTTTAACAGCGCTGCTTTTTTCAGTTTGGCTTGATTACCGTCAAACAGCTTCCAAGATACTCCAACGCTTACTGAGAAGCGACCTTCATGCTCTACATAGTCATTTTCCTGATAACCATAATCAGCACCAACAAAGAGATTAGGCTTTGCCGAGGCAGCAACTACATCTGCATTATAGTTTATACCACGACCAACCTTTTCCAGCTGTTCTATCTCCACTCTTTCTGCAACCGCTTTTTTTATGTATTCATTAAGTCCTGTTGCAGATTCGGCAAATTGCAGCTGCTGCAGCTTGTACTGTTTATCCTGAGGTTTTCCAAGCCGGTAGTTAAGTGCCGCAAACGCTTGCTGCAGGTTGTTCTCTATCTGTAATTTTTTCTGCCTGGCATTCGCTAACGCTACCTCAACTGTAAGCTGATCACTCTTTGATGCCATCCCCTGTTTTCTTAACGCCTGCACATCACCATAATGCGACTGTAATCCCTCGATATGACTCTGGGCTACGCTGAGTAGTTTTTCTGCCCTGAGGATATTTATATAGATTTCACCAACTGCCAGCTTTAGCTTGGATTTCCATATGGAAATACTATCGCCTGTTGCAGCATAATTCTCTTCGGCTGATTTTATGCTGTTCTCAACTGCGCCTCCGGAGTAGAGAATATATCTGGCATTCAAACCCAGTGTTGCTACCTGGCGATTGCCCACCTGCATCTTGATTCCGCCTGGACGCACTGAAACCGAAGGATGATCCCATATGGTATATGCTGCGCTGCTGCTTACTTCCGGCAATTTTGCTGACTTGGCGGCATCTACCTCCATAGCGGCCGATTCCCGCTCCTGCCCCAAAGCTGAAACTTCAGCATTATTTTGTATGGCTACCTGCCACGCCTGTTCCAGGTTAAAAGCAGATGAGGCACAACTAAACAGCGACATCACAAATATAAGAGCAATCTTATTTCTCATTAACTATCTCCTTTTCTGCCTTTACTCTAAAGAATGCGGCATATAATACAGGAACAACCACCAGCGTCAGAACTGTTGCAAATGTCAGTCCAGACATTATTGTTACAGCCATTGCAGCAAAGAACGGGTCCCAGATAAGCGGAATCATACCGAATACTGTGGTGAATGCCGCCATTGATACGGGCCTGACCCTGCTCACAGCTGAATCCAATATTGCTTTATATGGTTTTTTTCCCTCTGAGATTTCCAGCTCTATCTGATCCAACAGGACAATCTCATTTTTAATGAGCATTCCTGAAAGGCTGAGAAAACCTAGCAATGCCATAAAGCCATAAGGTTGCCCACTACCAAGTAGTCCGATGGTGACACCGATTACAGCCATCGGCAATCCCATAAAAATTATCAGCGGATGCCTTAGGGTATTAAACAGGAATACGGAGATTATAAACATAGCTGCAAATGCTAATGGCACGTTTGCCATAAGTTTACGCTGCGCCCTTTGTGAGTTTTCAAACTCGCCACCCCACTCAAACTCGTACCCAGGCGGCAATTGAATGGCTTCTATCTCTTTTCTGATCTCGCCAAACAATACGCTGGCATTTCCAACCTTGGGGTCGCATTGAGCGGTTATGGTTCGCTTGCGATTTCTGCGCCTTACTATAGGATCTTCCCAACCGACAGCAGTTTCACTAACAACTTGTTCAATTGGTACAAATTTTCCCGTTACGCTGCTGAATACCTGTATATTATTGAGTTGCTTAACACCAATACGCTCTTCCGCTGGCGGCCTGACTATTATCGGCAACAGATCGTCATTTTCTCTAAAAACTCCGGAGACCACTCCATTATATGTCATTGCCAATGCAGCGTTGATCTCAGCACGACTGATACCTGCATTTTTAGCGGATGCCACCGCCTGCTTCGCAAGGATTATTTTGGTCTTTTCGCGCCAGTTATCCTTTACCATTTTGGAATTGGGGTTGGCAGACATTATGCTCTTGGCCTTATCTGCAAGGTCCCTGAGCATCTTTATATCAGGCCCACTGAATCTGGCCTCGATCTTAGAACCGCTACCCGGACCCAGCCTGAATATCGATACCTTCTTCTCCATATCGGTATAGGTTGCATCCATATGCGTTTTAACCTTACTCACCAATGAGTCAAGACTTGAGTAATCTTTGGCCGTAACCAATATCTGACCATAACTGCTATCCAGATCTTCCGGGGAATAGGTCAAAATAAATCTGGTGGCACCTTTACCGATAAAGCTGGTAGTAGCTTTGACTCTCTCATCTGACTTAATGAATTTCTCGATCTCTGCCAGTCTTGCAGATGTAACATCAATATGCGTTCCTTTCGGCATCCAGACATCCACCAGAAACTGTTCTCTGCTTGAATCGGGGAAAAAGCTCTTTTCCACCTTTGTAAAGCCGTAAAAGGAGACAAAAAGCACGCCGATAAGCGAAAGAATAAAAAGTATGCGAAAACGAATACACAACGCCAGCAGGAATCTGTATATCCTGAAAAAGAGGTTATTATGCACCTCCCCTTCACCATCGCTCTCTGAGAGAAGCATTACACAGAGAACCGGCGTTACTGTTACAGCAAAAACCCAGCTCAACAACAGTGATACTGCAATTACCTTAAACAGGCTTCCAAGAAATTCCCCTGAGGCATCATTGGATAAAGATATTGCCGCAAACGCAAGTATGGCAATAATTGTTGCGCCAAGCAGCGGCCACTTGGTATCTCTCACAGTTTTGCCTGCCGCGTCTATCTTGCTCAACCCTTTTTCCAGATTGATAACTATTCCTTCAGCAACCACTATCGCATTATCCACCAACATACCTAACGCTATTATCAATGCACCAAGAGAGATACGCTGCAAACTGACATTCATAACCCGCATAAAGATAAATGTCGCCAGAATGGTCAGCAGAAGAACTATGCCTATCAAAACACCTTCGCGCCACCCCATAAAGATCATCAGTAATACAATTACTATCGCCACCGCCTCAAACAGGTTAAGCACGAAACCATCAACCGCTTTCTGCACCGTATCGGATTGCAGAGAAATTACATTAAGCTCCATCCCCAGCGGCATCTCGGATTTTATCTCTTCTATTCTCTTTTTAACGGCCTCCCCCATTACAACTACGTTGCCTCCGGGAACAGTCGAAACCCCTATCCCAAGAGCCTTTTCACCGTTATAACGGATATAGGATTGTGCCGGTTCAACATACCCCTTCCTTATTGTGGCTATATCTTTGAGGTAGAACAGTTTGTTAAGTGCCCCCCCCTGAATCAGCAGATCACCAATATCATCCGCATCGGTAAAAGCTCCAGAGGTTCTTATATTGAGATACTCATCCGATACACGTACCATCCCCGACTGGCTGACTATATTTTGTTGATTAAGGGAGTTAAATATCAGTTGCGGTGGTATACCGAGCTGCGCCAACCTTGAACGAGAAATTTCTACAAATATCGCTTCGATCTGCTCACCTGAAATATCAACCTTGGCAACATCCTGACATAACAACAACTCTTTTCTTAGTTTATCTGCATAATCCGATAGCTCCTCATAACTGTAACCATCCCCGGTTAAGGCGTAAAACACGCCATAAACATCGGCAAAGTCATCATTAACTATCGGAGGCTTAGAACCCGGCGGCAATGTAGACTGCATATCGCTGATCTTTTTCCGCAGATCATCCCACACCTGCGGAATAGTATCTTTGTTGTATTTATCCTTAAAGTCGGCATAAATTATCGACATACCGGATAATGATATTGATCGCACCTTATCAATCTGTTTCAACTGCTGAATTGCAGTCTCGACCTTTTCCGTTACCTCATTTTCAACTTCATATGGCGTTGCCCCCGGATATCGGGTTATAACGACAGCCGTCTTAATAGTAAACTCCGGATCTTCCAACCTGCCGAGCTTCTGATATGAAAGATAGCCGCCCAATGCAATAAACAGGCTTAATATAAGGATGGAGGTTTTATTCTTTACTGAAAATGATGAGATATACATTACTTACCTCCGGCATTCAGATCTCTGACAACCATCCCTTCGCTTACCATCTTCACTCCTGCTGCAATTATGGCTGTGCCATCGGCAATCTCACTCTTTATAGCAACTCCCTGCTGTTTGATCTCACCCGCAATCACCTTCTTTTTGTTAGCCTTATTGAATTTATCAACAACCCAGATGTAACTGTTGCCACTATTATCTGAAAACAGTGCTGTCGATGGGATATATATTACCGACTCTTTTTCCAGCTCAGTACTCACATCAACCTTGGCCGTCATTCCCGGCAAAATACGACAATCGCTAACAGAGTCCATTGCCAGAACCACAGTGTATGTTTGAGTAAACGGATCGGCCTCAACACTGTATTCATGCAAACTCACGGAAAACTCTTTATCCGGCATCGCATCAAATGTAACTGTGGCACTATTGAAAAGTTTCTCTGCACCATGAATCATCAGTGATTCGGGAACCTGTATCTCAATCTCTACTTTGGAAATATTCTGCAACCTTACAACAGGCTTCATCGACATGACCTGTGTATGATTCTCAAGATAACGTTTGGCGATTATTCCTGAAAAAGGAGCTTTCAGCCTGGTATCTTGCAGACGCTTCTCAATAATCCTTACATTGGCCTTATTGGCATCAAGAGCTGCTGCAACTTCATCCAACTTAGCCTGCGGCACAACATTCTGTTTCCTCAATGCCACAGTTCTACTATAGTTCTGCTGCAGCTCTCGCAAACGCGCTCTTGCTGCATCAAGATTATTTCTGTAATCGGTAGCATCCACTCTGGCAATCACATCACCCTTTTTTACCAACTGTCCCTCTTTGGCATCTATCATTATCAATTCACCAGGTACGTTAAAACCCAGATCAACGCTCTTACCGGCCCTTACCTTACCCGGAAAAGAGCGATTATCGGTAACCTTCTTTTTATTGACAGTAAATATTTTAACCGGCCTACCGGATTCAACCTCTTCCGCATTAAGGGAAAATGCCAATAATATTGTTAATAAACACGCTATTTTTTTCATACCTGCCACCTAATCGTGAAAATACTGTTATAAATAATCCTGAATTATGAAACCATCTCTTAAAAGGTATTGGGGTAACGGCAACCCCAATGCCTCAACCATTATTCTTGCTGTCATTTGAGCCGATTCATTTATTACACCGAGATAATCTATCCCCTTACTATCCATTAACATCCCTATCGGCTTGTGCATATTCTTTAAAAACAGTGCCTGAGAAAATGCCATAAATGCCCATACATGAGGTTTAATATCACCACAATTTGCAGATACCTTCTTAAAAAAACCAACCTGCTCATTATGCTTAGGCATAAAAAACTCATTAACAATAAATCCCAAAGCTATTGTGGGATTCTGCATCTCACGCACAATGAGAGAAAGATGCCAATCCGGATCTTCCGAGTAAAAAATATCGCCGTAAATTATTGCCACATGACGGGTTATCAGCTCTGCCAAACCCGCATCAGTTTTATCCAGATCAGGGTTATTCTGCAAAATACTCTTAAAACTGCTTTTATAGATATCGGAAAGAACATAACGAATCACTTCAATATATAACCCATCTTTTCCACCAAAGTGATAATTGATTCCGGCAGAATTAACTCCTGCCTTTTCCGCAATAGTGCGTATGCTTACACCGTCGTAACCATAATTAGCGAACAACTCTCCTGCGGCAACAATCAACTTATTACGGGTATCTGTACAATTTTTTTCTGTCATATTTGCACCTTTTAAGATGACTTTCAGTCATATGAGCAATCAATTTAATCAAACGATTGATTAAATTGCAAGAAAAGGTTTCTTTTTTGTGAGCTACAGCTCAAATTAAACACAATAATCATAAGCTCATACTTATAACCAACAAAATTAGTAGTTACAAAAAAATCAACTGATCATTGATAAGACTTAATAGTGCAGCATGTCAAACAGAATGGAGTTTTAGCATGGGATCTAATTTATTTGC
>QZLD01000211.1 GCA_004796385.1 Gammaproteobacteria bacterium
CATCTGCCGATAACGGAAAATTCTTCAATACCATAACGAGACATTGCCTTTTCATGCAGCGCTTCAGCAAGCACTACTGTTTGTTTAGCTCCATCTTTTTCAAAAGAGACAAAGAGGTATTCCAGTTCAGGGTGCAGGCAGACCGCCTGATTTGCAGGTAGTGTCCATGGTGTTGTTGTCCAGATAACTATTGCAGGAATAAGCCCCTCAAGATCTACCTTTTCCGCCAGAATGGAAGGATCAACCACATCGAATTTAACATCGATCGCAGGGGATTTTTTATCTTCATATTCTACTTCTGCCTCAGCAAGTGAAGAGCCGCAGTCCATACACCAGTGTACCGGTTTGAAACCGCGTACAAGGTGGCCGTTGTCGATGATTTTTGCCAATACGCGAATGATATCCGCCTCGGTTTTGTAGTCCATTGTGAGATAGGGTTTATCCCATTCACCCTGAACGCCCAGTCTTATAAAGTCACTTTTCTGCTTTTCAACCTGTTTACCGGCATATTCACGACATTTTGACCTGAAGGTTCTGGCATCAACTTTATTGCCTACCTTGCCGACCTTTTTTTCCACCTGATTTTCAATCGGCAGACCATGGCAGTCCCAACCGGGAATGTATGGCGCATCCAATCCTTCAAGGTTTTTACTTTTTACAATAATATCTTTAAGAATCTTATTTACAGCGTGTCCTAAGTGAATCTCTCCGTTGGCGTATGGAGGGCCGTCGTGCAGAATGTATTTCTCGCAACCTTTTCTGGCTTCTCTGATCTTGCTGTAAAGATCCATACCCTGCCATCTCTTTAGCATTTCAGGTTCACGTTTTGCCAAATTGCCACGCATTGGGAATTCTGTCTGCGGTAGATTAAGTGTGTCTTTATAATCGGTCACTGTCTTATCCAATCTGTTCTTGTCTGTTATTAAAAAATTTGCGGGATTGCTCTACATCTTTGGCGATCTGACTTTTCAGGTCACCAACTGATGAAAACTTCTTTTCTGCCCGGATATATTCGAGAAAATCGACCCCGATATATTTTCCGTAGATATCACCTTGAAAATCGAGTAAGTGTACTTCAAGTAACGCTTTTTTACCATCTACTGTCGGCCTGATTCCAACATTTGCCACACCGGGAATCGATTTTTCACATATACCGTTTACCTGAACGGCGTAAACCCCGGCAACAGGAAACGGCATTTTCGGCAAACCGATATTGGCGGTGGGAAAATCAAGCTGTCTTCCCAGTTTATCTCCATGTCTGACCCTGCCTGAAATGCTGTAGTATCTGCCCAGCAATCTGGCTGCACAATCCATGTTCTTTTCCAGTAGTGCTTTTCTGACCCGGGTACTGCTTACCCGGGAACCATCAAGTTGGTGAGTTGGCATCTGCACTACTTTGAAGCCTTTGCGCTCTCCAAGCATTTGCAGAAATCCGAAATCGCCTTTTCTCTCTGCACCGAAGTGAAAATCATCTCCAACCACCAGATATTTAATACCAAGCCCCTTTACCAAAACCTGATCAACAAAATCACCCGCCTGCATATATGCAAGTTTATGGCTGAAGTTAAGCAGGAGGACATAATCGACTCCTTGCACGGCAAGGTTGATCATTTTATCTCTGAGTCTGGATATGCGCGGTGGAGCAAAGGTGGGAACAAAATAGTCTTTGGGATGGGGCTCAAAGGTGATTACGACTACAGGCAATCCCAACTCTTTGCCTTTATCGCTTAGCTGGGATATTACTGTCTGGTGACCAAGGTGAACACCGTCAAAGTTGCCGATGGTGGCAACGCAACCTCGATGATCCGACCGAAAATTATATATACCCCGAATTACCTTCATTGTCTCAGTCAGATCGCCTTGCTAGAGAGCGGTTACTCTACATAGCTCATTTCCGGACTCTCTTCTTCATTAAAGCCCTCTTTTTCCGGTACAACCAGATCTTCTTTGGAAAGGCCCAACTTCAGAGCGGTAGTACTGGCTACATAGATGGATGAATAGGTACCAACTACAACACCGATGATCAGAGCAAGAGCAAAGTGGTTGATGTCATCACCTCCACGAAAGTATAGCGCCAGAAGTACCAGCATGGTGGTAACAGAGGTCATCATGGTACGACCAAAGGTCTGATTAATTGAGCTGTTTACTATCTCAAGTGACCCTTTTTTACGCATTTTACGGAAGTTCTCTCTGACTCTGTCAAATACTACGATGGTGTCGTTGAGTGAGTAACCGATAACGGCAAGCAGTGCTGCCAGAACCGTTAGGTCAAAGTCTATCTGAAATACTGAAAACACACCCAAGGTGATAGTAATATCGTGCGCCAGTGCTGCAATTGCTCCGAGAGATAGCTTCAGCTGAAATCGCAATGCCACATAGATAAGGATCGCGCCCAAGGCCATAAGTATTGCCTCTCCTCCCTTCTCTGCAAGCTCGCTACCCACCACAGAGCCAACTGCATCCTGACGTCTGATTTCCACTTTAGGATCTTCTTTTTTCAGAATTTCAAGTACCTTAGCTCCCAATGCGTTATCTTTATACTCATCACTTGGCGGTATGTGGATATCAACATCTTCAGCTGAGCCGAAGTTTTTTACTATAGCGTCATCGAAGCCGGCGTCCGCAAGATCTTTTCTGACCATCTCCAGATCAATTGCTTTGGAGTAGGTAGCGCCGATAAGAGTACCTCCGGTAAAGTCGATACCGAAGTTAAGCCCCATAACAAATAGCGATACGATCGAAACTGCAATAAGGCTGAGCGATAGGGCGGCAGCAGCTTTGCGGCTACCCATAAAATTAACATTCATATTGTTAAATAGTTGCATTTTGTTTTCCTGTTTAACTGTATGTTCTTGAAAAAGTTATATGGATAGCTTTTCGATTTTACGTCCGCCGTAAATAAAATTGGCAATCATTCTGGAAACCATTATGGCAGTAAACATTGAGGTGGCAATACCTATGGACAATGTAACCGCAAATCCCTTAATAGGGCCTGTTCCTGCCATATAGAGGATTATTGCAGCAATAAACGTTGTCAGGTTGGCATCAAAGATAGTCCAGAACGCTTTGTCATAACCGGAGTTGATCGCAGCCTGTGGCGTCAGTCCATTTTTAATCTCTTCCCGTATTCTTTCAAATATAAGGACGTTGGCGTCAACCGCCATACCTACAGTAAGAACGATACCGGCAATACCCGGAAGGGTTAGAGTTGCCTGTAACAAAGATAATAGCGCCAACATCAGGGCTACGTTGGCAACCAATGCGATATTGGCAATAAGCCCAAACATCTTGTAGTAGATGATCATAAATAATACAACCAGTAACATGCCGATGGCGATAGCCTCTTTACCTTTTGCAATATTCTTCTCGCCCATAGATGGGCCTACTGTGCGTTCTTCAACAAATTTAACCGGGGCTGCCAGCGCGCCTGCTTTAAGAAAGGTTGCCAATTCGCTTGCTTCAGGAGCTGAAAAACGCCCGGTTATTCTGAATCTTTTACTAAGAGACGCCTGAATTGTGGCTATGCTGATAACCTCTTCTTTCTTTTCTGTTGTCCAGACCTCTTTGCCGTCAACCTCTGTTTTTTTAGGGTTGTTTTCTATATAGACAACAGCCATTTTGTTGCCGATTTCGTTTTTGGTGATATCGAAAAAGCGGCTGCCGCCTGCAGAATTAAGGTCGATATGCACGTCGAAAAAGCTGCTTTGCTCATTTGGCCCGATAAATGCCCCTTCGATATATTCTCCTGTGAGCATAATCTCATCTTTCAGCAGTACTGGACGACCGTTATCTTCATAAAAGAGTTTTGAACCGTAAGGAACACGTCCTGAACGAGCAACATCTGCTGCTCGAAGGTTGTTGTCCTCGTCAACCATTCTGAATTCCAGAGTAGCTGTTGATCCGAGAATTGTTCTTGCCTTTTTGGAGTCCTGTACACCAGGCAATTCGACAACAATTCTGGATTTTCCCTGCTTTTGTACTATCGGTTCGGCAACTCCAAGTTGATTTACACGATCACGCAGACGGATAAGGTTTTTATCCATAGCATTATTAAGTAGTTTTTCTGCATACTTCTGGCTTATACGCAATTGCAGTCTGTAACCTTCTGTTCCTTCCGGTTGACTAAAGATCATCTGCTTGAAGGTTTCATCGTTCTCCAGAACCTTTTTGCCTTTATCAAGGCTTTCCTGATCTTTAAAGAGAATATCTATATATTCTTCTTTTTCTTTTACAGTCACTCTTCTTGCATAAACCTTATTTTCTCTGAACATTGTGCGGATACCGGAACGTTTTTCAGTAAGGTTTTTCCTTCTAGCGGTTTTCATGTCGATTTCAAGTAGAAAATGGATGCCGCCACGCAGGTCAAGGCCGAGATACATTGGCTCGGCATTAATTCCTTCCAACCATTTTGGCGTAGTGTTTGCCAGATTCATGGTAACGGAGTAATCCTTGAGTTGCGTACTTAGAGTTTTGTGAACCTCTAGTTGTTCTTTGGATTTTTTATATCTTAATAGTAGGTGATCGTAGCTCTTTGCGGTCTTTTCGGTTGCAGGAGTCTCACCTTCGATATCGGTCTTGTACGGTTTTATTGCAAGACCGTCCAATACAGCATTGATCTTTTTATAATCTTGCTCACTCAGCTTTTCGGAAAGTTTCTCTTTTCCTATCTGAATAGCGTAGTCGGCATCATAAAAATTCGGAATAGCGTAAATTACCCCGCAAACAATGGCGACAATTATCAAAAGATTTTTCCACAACGGATATTTATTAATCATCTGACTACTCTTTTATTGTTGATTTTTTTACCTGAAATTTTCGGTTAACGCGAAAAATTATTCCTGTATACTCTTGATAGTTCCTTTTGGCAATACTCCGCCAATGGCTTGTTTTTGGAATTTTACCTTTATATCCTGAGCTATCTCTACTGTTACATAGTTTTCGTCTATTGCTGTAATCTTGCCGATTATGCCACCAACTGTTGATATTTCGTCTCCTTTTCCGAGAGATTCCAGCATGGATTTGGTCTCTTTTGCTTTCTTCTGTTGAGGCCTGATTGTAATGAAGAAGAAAACTACAACAAAACCAACCATCAGTATTAATCCCATTGGGCCATCAAACAGCCCCTTTGGTTGGGCTTGTGCTGCTGTTTCTCCTGCTGCGTTTGCTGTAGATATAAATAGATCAAGTAGTGATTCGATCATGAAAACCTCTCTTTGTTGGGGACGTCTTTAAAAGGGACAATTTTGGTCGGCATTATGCCAAAGAAATCCGCTATTGTCCTTGTTTTTCATAAAATTCCTTTACAAACTCGTGTAAATTGTTCTCTGCAATTGCATTTCTCAATCCCTGCATAAGATATTGGTAATAATGCAGATTATGAATGGTGTTGAGTGTTGCCCCTAGCATCTCTTTGTTTTTATCCAGATGTTTTAGGTAGGAGCGCGAATAGTTACAACAGGTATAGCAGGAGCAGTTTTCGTCCAATGGCCTGGTGTCAGTTTTGTATTTGCTGTTACGCAGCCGGATAACTCCGTTCTCTGTAAACAGATGGGCATTGCGAGCATTTCTGGTTGGCATTACACAATCGAACATATCTACCCCACGCATAACCGCCTCGACTATATCTTCCGGCCTGCCGACTCCCATCAGATATCTGGGCTTGTCTTGCGGCATATGTGGCATCAGGTTATCCAGTACATGGATGCGCTCCTCCTCCGGCTCGCCCACAGAAAGCCCGCCTATGGCATACCCATCAAAGCCTATATTTGTTAGCCCTGTGAGCGACTCTAAACGCAGGTCCTCATACATTCCACCTTGCACAATCCCAAAAAGAGCAGAGGGGTTATTGCCATGAGCTGTTTTACTGCGAGCTGCCCAGCGCAGGGATAATTCCATTGATGCTCGTGCCTCTTCTCTTGTCGCTGGGTAAGGTGTGCACTCGTCAAAGATCATAACGATATCGGAACCGAGATCTTGCTGCACCTGCATCGACTCTTCAGGCCCAAGAAATATCT
Organism: Gammaproteobacteria bacterium; assembly: GCA_004796385.1. Taxonomy (GTDB): domain Bacteria; phylum Pseudomonadota; class Gammaproteobacteria; order QZLD01; family QZLD01; genus QZLD01. Next base: position 6,015 of record QZLD01000211.1, read on the forward strand.
TGCTGCCGTCAATTGGTGATTTGAATGTTACTCCGCGCTCATCTATCTTGCGCAGTTCTCCTAAACTCCAGACCTGAAAACCACCGGAATCGGTAAGAATCGGCTTTTGCCAATTCATAAAATCGTGCAGTGTTCCGTGTGCCTTGACGATATCGGTTCCCGGTTTCAGCATCAGATGAAAGGTGTTGCCGAGAAGGATTTCTGCCCCAAGATCATGTACCATTTCCGGAGTTAGCGACTTAACCGTCCCTTGTGTTCCTACAGGCATAAAGGCCGGAGTCTCAATCGTGCCCCTGTCAAAAATTAGTTGCCCCCGGCGTGCTATGTGATCCTTTACGGAACTATCTTTTGCTGAAACCTTAAACTGCATATGTAACTATTCTCCTGAAGCTGTCTCTTTTGAAAGAAGCATGGCATCACCATAGCTAAAAAATCGGTAGCTGTTCTCTATAGCATGACGATATGCCGCCATCACCTTATCATAGCCGCCAAAGGCACAAACCAGCATCAGCAGGGTAGATGCAGGCAGGTGAAAGTTGGTTATCAGAGCATCAATAACCTTAAATTCATATCCGGGTGTTATAAAGATATCTGTTTCGCCACGATATGGCTGAAGTCGCCCTGAAGCAGCAGCCGACTCCAGACTTCTTACAACAGTTGTGCCTACGGCAACCACTCTGCCTCCGCGCTCTTTGGTTTGACGCACCTTATCACACAGCTCATCATCCACTCTTAAATACTCAGAGTGCATCCTGTGATCGCAGATATCCTTGACTCGCACCGGCTGAAAAGTTCCTGCACCAACGTGCAGGGTGGTGTAGGCAAAATCTACTCCCGACTTGGATATTCTGGCAAGCAGATCTTCATCAAAGTGCAGTCCGGCAGTTGGCGCTGCTACTGCGCCCGGCTCGCTGGCATAAACAGTCTGATAGCGAAACTTGTCCTCGTTGACATCGCCGCGTTCAATATAAGGCGGCAACGGCACATGACCAACCTTGTCCAATACATCAAGCACCGGCTCTGCATCTGAAAAGCGCAGATGGAACAGTTCGCCGCGTCGCCCCATCATCTCCAGTCTGAAACCGCCTTCCACAATCAATAGTGCGCCATCTTTCGGCGATTTGCTGGAACGCAGATGCGCCAGCACTTCATGCTCATCAAGCACCCTTTCAACCAGAACTTCGATTTTGCCGCCAGTCTCTTTTTTTCCATGCAGGCGGGCATTTATTACCTTGGTGTTATTAAAAACCAGCAGATCACCGGGATTAAGCAGTGAGGTAATATCTGCAAAATCCCGATTTTTGATGCCTTCAGCGCCAAGCTCTAACAACCGGCTTTGAGATCTTTCTGAGGATGGCTCCTGTGCAATCAGCTCCGGCGGAAGTTCATAATAAAAATCACTTACCTGCATGAAATAATCCCAAAAATTAAAATAAGTTCGCCATTCTATATTCTTGAGCAAAACAAAAACAGAGATTCTTGTGGTTATTCATAACATCAATAGTATTTATTTTCTTCAAATAATTGTTAGAAAATACACCTGTGTTATCTTAACAAATCCTTTCAATAAACCACTTTGTGAGATAGATATGAGCAACGAAATTACAATGCGAAAAGCTGAAAAAACCGATGCGGATTTTATTTTTTGGATTATGAAAACTGCTGCACGTTCAGGAATGCCAAAAGGATTTATTGATGTTCTTTTTCCTCAGGATAAGCAAAGAAATTTTGATTTTGTAAAAACAATGATGTTTTCCGATATCAAATCGCTGTTTCATTATTCTAATTTTATTATTGCTGAAGCAGATGGTATTCCTGTGGCCGGAATGAGCGGATATTATACCCCAGAGGTAAACAGTGATAATTTTCGTGCCTGTTTTATTGATGCCCAGGACAAGTTATCTCTTGCCGATGAGGAAAAAGTAGCTATGGGCGACCGCATCGGGGCTTTTGTTGGTTGTTTTCCAGGGTTGCTTGAAAATGCCTGGGTTGTTGAATGGGTAGCAGCAAAACCGGAATTCAGGGGTAAAGGGATAATCAATAAACTATTAAAAACAATAATTTCGCAAGGTTTGAATGAAACTGATTGCGAAGTTGTTCAAATAGCCCTTGCCAAAGGTAATACTCCTGCAAAAAAGGCTTACACGAAAGCCGGATTTAGTTTTTACGATGAAAAACTCAGCGAAGATTTTAAGCGAGAATTTGGCTACCCCGGCATGGAAAGGTTAACAATTAATCGTTAATGATTTTGTTCTTAAAACTTAAAAAAGCGTTCAATACAGTCTGGTAAACCTTCTTTTTTAGCAGACTGTTTTTTTATTAATTTTAAATCTGGAGACTCGGTAAATATTTTTGCCAACCGGACAATACTCAAGAACAGCCTGCATTATGGTTGAGGCTCTTTCATCGTATAATTCAGATTGGTAGAGGCTTTTATCGAAAGACAAGTTGTCGTGCCACTCTTCAATCTCTCTTATATCATCAATCCCCCAAACAAAAGGGGTTTTTTCAAAATCTATATATTCCGGGTTATTGGTTTCTTCCAATTGTCTTATGTATTTAGATATTGAGTCAAACACAAGCTCATCGGCTTTAAGCTTATTTATAAGGTTTACAAATAATTCCCGAACCTTTTCTTCTGAAAAGTAAAGAAGCAAACCTTCAATAACCACAAGTATTGGTTTATCTGAAGAGATTGTTTCCATCCATGTTTCATCCCATGCAGATGCAGCAATATAATGGTGGTTATCCTGTTTGGGGAATAGTTTTTTACGAAGTTCGATAACAGGAGGCAGATCAAGATCATACCAGTCTATATCAGGATTATTGTTTAGCGTAAAAGAAATCCCTAATCCTGCAGCAATGCAAACTACAGTTCCACATTCATTATTATTGAGGAATTCGCTGATAAGCGATTCTGTTTGCACTGTTCTCGCGGCTAAAAACAGTTGTAAATCGCTAAAATCTTTGAATTTGGAGAAGTTGTAATCTAGTTGTCTGACAAGATAGCTATATTCTGGAGCGCGAATTATGCCGCCATCGAGTTTTGATTCCATATAACGCAAATAAAGCGTTAGCAGCATGGTTTGAGAAATATCACTAAGGTCAGAAGTATCCAGTTTGTCACTCATAAAACTCTCCCTGTTTTATATGAAAATATTAAACTGAATACTACATAAAAGTTATTGTTTTTCAAGTTGTTATTTAAGCGGTGGCTGCGATCGTATTTATTTGAATATGTATGCAATCAGAATGCCGGCAGCTGGAAAAACAAAAGCGGAGACAGTTTTAACTACAGCGACAGTCCAGACGTCTTGCAATTGACAAATAGAATAATATAGAAAAGCAGCTCCTCCACCAATAAACAGCAACAATACTATCAATAGGCCAAACAATAGAATCCCTGCACTGACAGCATATACTCCATATCCGTTTACCTTGCTATTGCAGGCATTAATAATAAGCAGAATAAACAAAACTTCAAACACATCAAAAACAAAACAGAGGTAGTAGATATATTTAAAGAAATCAGGAAAAAAGAAAAAAACAACCAAAACAAAAGTAATCGGCAGAGACAAAAACGCCAACAATTTTATAAGATTCTTATTTATTTTGCCGTTATTATGTTTAATCAATACTTCTGCATTCCTTAGCTTTTTCTTGCATGTTATATTTTACGGGCGTTATTTTGAGGTTATATTTTTTATGCTCACATATATAAATATGCCGATGTATTTTAATAACACATATAAGACTGAGCCATAAAAGATAATTAAGAATAGCGACCAGAACCCCATAGTTATAAAGCCACTTGTGTCATATTTACCCATTTTACAGCCGGCAAAACTCAGTACATTGTCGTAACAGCCATCTGAGGCAGTCAGAGTGACGCATGCGGTAATAAAGTAAAGCAGGCTTATTATTAATGCCGTTGAATAAATAAACCAAATCGTTTTTGCATATATTGTATTCTCGAATGAATTCTCAGAATCTGTTGGTTTTATGTAGTTGCTTTGTGGCGGTCTGTAGATGTCATCTTCCATGATTTTTCTTATATATATTGTAAATCGACTTGGCGGCCACTTCCGGAACAAGATCGGAAACATCTTTGCCAAGGTAGGCAACCTCTTTTACCAGTGTTGATGATACAAATGAAAGATGAGGTGAGCAGGTAAGATATATAGTCTCGATTGCAGGATCAAGATAGCTGTTCATGCCATTAAGCTGTTCTTCATAGTCGAAATCAGTAAAAGAACGAATACCTCTGACTATTACCTTGGAATTTACATCTTTAACAAAATCAATAAGTAATTTATTGAAAGTTGTAATTTCTATATTCGGGTATTTTTTTAGTGCTTCTTTGGCAAAAGATACTCTTTCTTCTGCGCTGAACATATGCTTTTTTTTGCTGCCGGGAAAGTCTGATACAGCGATAATAAGTTTATCGAAAAGCTGGGATGCACGCGCCGCAATATCTACATGACCATTGGTCATAGGGTCGAAAGTGCCGGAATATACTGCAGTAATATGGTTTTTACTCATTGTAATAATCTCTTAAACTGGGTTTGTTAAAGAATTATAGCTTTATTATATTGTTTGTGATAGGATTGCTGTCCTCTGATTTTAGAGTTGAGCTTGCTCCTCTAAGCCGGAGCGGTTGAAGTATTTCCCCCATAGATACTTCGACTTGAATTTAAGGCCAAGTGCCCCCCACTTGGCCATTTTTTTATCTTGCATTTAACCATTTATCTCTGTAATCACCGATCTGCGAAAATGCGTTTTTCAGTATCTCTTTTTCAACTGCCGACAACTCTTCAGGATTTATTCTGCTGTTAAATGGTTCTCTGCGTTTTGTTGACTGACATTGATGTTCAAAAAAGATCTGCATTAGCTGTTCATAGCAGATTTTTATATCATCATACTCAGTAGCGCTAAATGTTTTCTTTATTTCTTTTAATATTCGCAATCTTTCCAGAGTGTTGCTTTCATAGATGCGATTTTTAACTGCAAGAATTCTGGTAATGTCGCTCACAATACGGATAACCGCGCTTATATCAATAGTATTGCTGTTATTTTCTCCTGAACTGGTAACAATATTCCCGAATATATTAAGCGGAGGTTTATTTGTCTGTGCTTTTGCTATTAGACTTTCTATAAAAATGGTGTTTTCACTAATCTCGGTAAATATAAGGTTTTTAAGATTCTCTACCAAAGATTTCTTGCCGTAAACACAATGTATATCCAGCAAATCCTCGGTTAGCTGCTCTTTTCCTGAAATCAAACGACGATATTTGGAAATCCATGAAGAGAAAGGCATGCAGAAATCGTCATTATTGCAAAGAATAGATTCGGCATTAATTTTATAGCCGCTTTTTTCCAGATTAAAGCTAATTAGATCAGTCAACCTTTTAAAGTATAAAATCGCCTCTTCATTATCATTATAAACCAGAGCGTTTTTCTGCAGGCTATCGAGATTTTCTTCCTGCCGACCATTTTCACCAACATTGAAAAATGCAAACTCAACAGGAGCAGCGCCGATTTCAGCAATAGCCATTTTTATAGCCTTTGCAGCAATGTTTTCTCCAACAATGGATGTTACCCTCTGAATGCTGTTGATATTACCACCGCTGTTAAGTAACGCATTCAATAGAATCGGTAATTTACTTTTAGCTCTGGCCAACTGAGCAGTATTCTCACTAACTTTAATGCTTTTTATAAGAGAAACAGCGGAATAGTTATTAATATTTATCAGATCATCTCCGGTAATATAGCCACTAAAGTCGCCGGAATTATCTACCAATGCCAAATGCCGCAAATTATGCTCTTCCATTTTTAATGCTGCTTCAAAGATAGGAGTACAGGAAGGAATGGCAACAATAGGGGCAGACATAATTGAGGTCACAGAAGATGTCAGATCCAGCTTTCTACTTACAGCCCTTTCTCGCAAATCTTTATCTGTAATTACTCCTATTCGTTGAGGCTCTTCCTCATGCAGTGTAATAAAACCAATATCAACTTTGCTTTTTTGCATGATTTCGGCACCATCGGCTATAGTGCTTTGAATTGGGATTTCGATAATTTTGCGGGAAATGTTCTTTACATTATTATTAAAAAAACCAATAGCGTTTTTCAATTCTTCAATTAGATTGTCTCTTTCATCTTCAAGAAGATTTTTATTAAATTCTCTTGTCTCTCTTATCTCTCTGAAGATCAGAATATAACCATCTTTACCGGAAAAACTGATTCTGGAAGGCGAAACATTTACATCAATAAGAGTCATATCAGAACAGATTATTTGGGTATCAAACTGCTCAGGAATACTCTGCTTATTTGTAAGGTTATCCAAATGTGCTTTTGTATCGCTATCACCACTTAAAATATCAAAAACAGACATTCTGGAAAGCTCCTCAGCACTATATCCGAGCATTTTCTGTAAAGTGGCATTGCTCAGCAGTTCTTTGTTTTCAAGAACCATAATAAAACCTTCGGATGATGCCTCAACTAAAGCCTTATATTTTTCACGTGATTCTACGGTTAATAATTCTGCTGAGAAACGCTTTTTCTCTATAGTCACAGTCTGCAGCAGGATATGGAGCAAAATAACCATTAGAACTCCGACAATAGCTAATGATATAGATATGATCTTGCTGGTAAGATTGGCAATCTCATTGCGAACATCATCCAGATAAATTCCTGTTCCGATTATCCAATTCCATTTTTCGAAACTTTTAACATATGACAATTTGGGTTCGATTCTGTTGGGGTTATCCTCCCATTGCCACATATACTTAAGATAACCATCACCGGTATCTTTGGCGATACGAACAAATTCGGAAAAAATTTTTACATTGTTTTCATCTTTAAGCTCAGAAACATCTGTGCCGTTGAGCTCCGGTTTGTAGGGGTGCATAACCATTTGAGCTTTAAAATCGGATATCCAGAAATAATCTTTATTGTTTTTGCCATAACGAATTTTTTCCAACTGTTTAATTGAGCGTCTCTTTGCTTCTGCAAGTGTGATCTTGCCATTTTCCGCCATATGCAAATTGTCCGAGAGAATACTTATAGCTGTATTTGTAAGCTCTTTAAGCATATTGCGTTTTTGATCAAGAAGATTATTTTCAAGAGATGGAATAAGAATAAGAAAAAAAGAGGCTGTAAACATGATAATTGCTATCAATGTCGGCAGAACAACCTTCAGAAAAAAGAATTTCCAGTTATGTTTTTTTGTATCCATATTGGATAGTATAACCGCCTGTGAGAAATGTTCATAAAAAGAGATAAGAGAATGATAGATATTGTACTGATGAATCCGGAAATACCACAAAATACAGGAGCTATAATAAGGCTTTGCGCTAATTGTGGTGCACATTTGCACTTGATTCATCCGCTTGGTTTTGATATGGATGATAAAAAGCTGCGTCGTGCAGGGTTGGATTATCATGAGCTTGCAACTGTAACTGAGCACTATAGTTACAGTGATTATATTCAAAACTGTGATCCCAAAAGATTATTTGCCATGTCGACTCACGGAACAGTTAACTATTCAACAGTTTCTTTTTCAGGTGGAGATGCTCTGGTTTTCGGTTCTGAAACAAAGGGGCTTGGCAATAGTTTTCTTTCACAAATAGCGCATGATAGAATACTCTCCATTCCCATGATACCGGGCAGTCGCAGTATGAATTTGTCAAACAGCGCAGCTGTAGTGCTTTATGAAGCATGGCGTCAAATGGGTTTTAACTGATATTTCTTAAGGAGAAAAAACAAATGAAAGCTGGAAAAGCGATTGGTGGAGGTTGTTTAGTAGTAATAATTCTGTTGGGTGCTGTATTGTATATGATATACAACAATATGAAAGAGGTTGCAAAAAATATTGATGAAGTTTGCGTTGCCTACTCAGAAAAAGAAACCACAATTATCCCTCAGGAAAAAGTTATGGCTGTTGATGAGGCAGATGCCAGTGCTGCTATAAACAAGTTTGACAGCTTTGTAGATGCTGTTAAAGCAGGAAAATTTCCAGCAAAACTGGAGCTTACCGCCTTTGAAATCAATCAGCTTTTAAGAAAGTATGATGATAAAGACATCAACAAAATGAGTCAGTATCTGCATATTACCGATATAACCGATACAGTTAATGCGGTTAATGTTTTTGATAAAAAAGAAGTGTTAAAAGCAATTCCGAAAGCCAATGATGTTCTGAAGAATTGTGATTTTCTTAATGCCAGAATTAAGTATGGTTTTGACCTTAAAGTGCCTGCCAGACTTATTCACTTTAGCGAAATAGAGATGAAAGGTAAAAAACTCAATGAAAAAGAGGCTTTCACATATAACGTAATGATGTTAAAACCTCTGCTTGATGGCATAGCTAAGGATAAAAGCAAAATGGCTGTAGTAAGCAAAATCACTAAAATTTCTACTGCGGGCGGTAAACTGATTATAGAGGCCGATAAAAAAATAGAGAGCAATAAATAGCAGTATCTCTTTAACAGGCAAAATAAAAACCGGGCTATGCCCGGTTTTTAGTGTAAGAGTAAAAACCACCCTATTTCTTTTTAGATACGGCGTTTTTTAATGCTTTTCCCGGAGTGAATTTTGGTGCATTTGTTGCTGCTATCTTAATCTCTTCACCTGTTGCCGGATTTCTTCCCTTTCTTGCCTTTCTTTTAATGCGGTGGAATTTACCAAAACCGATAACATTAACTTCGTTACCCTTGGCTACTTGTGTAGAGATAACATTAATAGCAGAATTAACTATCTCGGTAATCGCTTTTTTTGTAAGATCACCGTTGGCTTTTGCTATTTCATCAATAAGATCAGACTTGCTTAGTGTTTTACTTGCCATTGTTTAAACTCTCCGTGTATTAGTTGTATGGAGGCCCCTTCAAACAGTCTGCAGCGTTAGCTGAACGGGCGCAACCTATATGCTCACTGAAAACAGTGTTGCCATGCCAAATCCCCTAACCAGCCATATGAGAATAAAGCTATTTACCGAATATAGTACCCAAATTACGGTAGTGCAAACCTGAAAAGGTAAAAAAACTGGTTTTATATGAAAAAAGTTTTAATAACATGTGGTTATGGCAAGAAATAACAGTTGTTAGAAAATAGTCGGGGTAATCAAAATACTTGAAAAATTCAAGAAATAATGCTTTTATTAAAAATCTGGGAATGAAAGAAAAATATAGCTGATAATAAGAAAAGTTAAGAAAACAAAAATATAATAAATAAATAAAGGAACAGTGCAAAATTTCCGATTAAGTTTGATTTTCGGATAACATACTCATTTTGCGCGGATAAGGAGGGTTTCTTATGAGAGAGGATTCCGGCAAATATCTTCCATTCAAAACAGGCAGATATGAATTGCGTCCATTAGGAAAAAATGGTTACTGCAAAACAGCTATAGCTATTCCTGATAGTCAATTGATTTCTCCGATGTATATAAAATTCCTCAAGCCACAGTATGCAAAAAATAAAAAAATTAAACAGCAATTTCAACTGGAAGGCCGTATTCTTCATATTCTCAATAATGAACAGTTTCCACACTATAATGAACATGGACTGGTAAACAACACTCCATATATAGCCTATAACTACCTTAAAGGAATGCCTCTTTCTTATCTGTTTAAGGAAAAAAAGAGAGAAGTTTTTGGCAATATCCGTTTTGCGGTTGGGGTCTTATCTCAGCTTTTAAATGCTTTAAAAACTCTTCATAATAGGACGAATCCAATAATTCATGGCAACGTAAATCCTGACAATATTCTTATCGGCAGTAGAGGTAATGTTTATCTCGTGGATTTTGGTTGTGCACACCTTAAAAAAAATTCAATTTCCAAACAACTGCTTATAGATGCAAATAACGATTATTCTTCACCAGAACAGATGGAAGAAGAAAAATGGAGCGAGAGCAGCGACATCTATCAGGCAGCAGCTCTGTTTTATGAAATGATGACTGGAAAACGAATAAATATTATCAGAAATTTCTCTATAAAAACCGGTAATGTGCCAGAAAACTTTATTGAAGATATAGTTGGAGCAAGACTGTCTGCCCTAATAGCCAAGATGCTGCGTCCCGTTGCTCAGCTAAGGGTAATTACCGCCAGACGTGGAATAGAGGAGCTGGAAAGAATTGTTTCCGGAGATCTTGTTTTTCGTGAAAAGTTAAAAGAGTGATCTTTTTAACTGCTTAATAAACAAGATCTATCGCTAATGTAAAATAGTCGATGGTATTTGATGCCGGAATATTTCCGAATGTGCCTATTTGTCCGTAAGTATCCACTTTCTTGTATTGAGCTTTTACTGCCGCATATTCGGTAACATCATACCTTACCCCAATAGCAGTCTCTTTCTGATTTACAATAAGAACCCTTTCCATTTCTGAAGTAATATAATTAATAACTGTCTCTTCAATTAAACCATCAGCGTGTAGATGTTTGTTTTCATAGTTTTTTGTATGAATTTTTCCAAATGAAAGATACGGCATAATATTATTGAAACGATATCCCAGTGTAAAATACCAGCCGTCAGTATCCGGGTATAGCTCTTCTACTCTACGCTGTGTAAATTCGCCAATAATCAGAAGGTTATTGTTATCGTATGTCGCTCCTATACTTTTGAAAGAGCAGTCGGCATTGTCAACTTTAAACCATCCATCAATTGTATCCTGTGATATTTGATTAAGGTATATCCCCGCTAATGGTTCGGAGGCGATTAAAAGTTCAGCCTGATTTCTGTATATTCCTGTAAGATCGGTAGAGAGGCTTGACTTAAAGTAACTGGCACCAAGACGAAGTTTCCTATTTGTTAATTCTGCATTTATTCCGTAAGCACTAAGATCAAGCTCATGTTTGCCATTAATGGTTCCTGCTTCGGATTCGGTTTTACCGTATGCTATTTGCGTTGTAAGATCCCATTCGCCGAAATTAAGATTTACAATATTGGAAATGGCATCAAAGTCTGAAAACGGCAGCTGCCAATAAACTTCACGCGGAGGTTGTGGCCATGGATAGGTGTAGCCGACATGCTGAAAATCGGCAAGTATATAGATAGGTATTTGCTGACGCCCGATTCTTATACTGTAGTATTTATTAAAGTTATATTTTGCAAATGCCCAGCTTAAATCAACATCAAAGTCTTTACGCCCTTTGGTAATAATCTGGCCGGTGAAACTGAGTTTATCTGTTGCCAGCCAGGTAGTTTGCAGCCCTAGTCTGGTAAGGTCGGAAAAGCTAAAGTTGCTGTCCCTGTTAGTATTTCCGATTTCTGTTGCAGGATCTGTGTATTCCATTCCTAAAGTGGCAAAACCGTTAAAAATCAGATTTTCGCCGGCATTGCAGCAAAAAGAAACTATAAGAATTACAGAGGTAATTATGATTTTATATATCATTGCTTGCCCTCCGCCAGCTCTTGTATTCCAATTACTTTTATGGTGCGAATTTTAGAGTTGTTATTAGCACTGCCTGCAGAGACAAAACCTATTGCTTCCGTATTTTTGCCTATCCACTTAATTACTGATTCACAATTTTCTAAGCTACGAGGGTGCATCCCCATTCCTGTAAAAACTCTGCGAACCCAGTATGCTTTTAGTTGAGGTTCACTTTTGTTTAAATACAGGCTGAGAAATGTTTGTCTGGGTGTTCTGCCAAATTCCTGATATATAGGAATCGCTTTGGTGCCATCAGGAAAGGTGTTTTCCTTATCCATAAAAATTCGTTGTAATGTTGTCAGTGATATTGTTTTTATGGGGTTATTTGCGTTAACAATAATATCTATATCAGGTAGAGACGATTGCTTCAATGATGCAGGAAAGGCTGTTGAATTTATCAGCAAATAAACAATTAATGCTGCAACAGTGTATTTTATCGAAAATATTTTTTTGTAAAGATCCATTTCTATAATCCGTGAGACTTCCATTTCTAACGAAATCATAAAAAAATAGTAGCAGACAAATTTCCCCAAGTATATATAAACAGTTTGACATTTTTCCTCTGGCGCAGTTAAATTGCGCCTCCTCACAATTATCTGCTAATAAACAGATGTTTTGTTTGATAAGTAAGGTGCTCTGTTCAAGAAATTTATATAACAGGGTTAAATGGGAAACTGGTGATTTTCCACTGCGAATATTCCAGTGCTGCCCCCGCAACGGTAGGCAAAATAATGAATTATTTTGTGAGCCCGGAACCAGCCTCTTTCTTTTAATCCATAGATGACGCGGGTGAGCGTCTTGGAGACAGTAATGTTAAAAAACACACCAAAGGCAGCAATTGTTGCTGCAACGCTTCTTTTTTCCATAAATAGCAATGCTGCACAGCAATTGGAAGATATGGTAGTCACCGGTACCAGAACTGCCGTTTCTATTGAAGACTCTGTAGTCCCGGTTGAAGTAATCAAACGTGAAGATATCGACCTGAGTAGCGCCAAAACCCTGCCGCAACTACTGGCAGATATTGCCGGGGTAAGTATTGCCAGCAATGGAGGTATGGGTTCGACAACCAGTCTGTTTTTTCGTGGTACGAACTCTGGGCATGTTTTGGTTTTGATTGATGGCGTTCGTATTAATTCGGTTTCTTCTGGAGGCGCTGCAATTCAGGATATTTCTCTGGCTAATATTGACAGAATTGAGATTATTCGTGGTTCGCGTTCCAGTCTTTACGGTTCCGATGCTATTGGTGGTGTTATACAGATTTTTACCAAAAATGGTAAAAATGGCAATAAAGGTTTTAGTCCTTCTGTAAATATCAGTTCCGCCAGCAAGGATTATCACGATGTCGGTTTTTCCGTATCCGGCCAGCAGGACGGTTTTTATACCCACATAGCCTACAACAGAATCAAGAGTGAAGGACAGGATTGTACCAACGAAAATAATATTGGTCATAACCCCGATAAGGATGGTTATGAAAATAACTCGATGGTGATGAATGTCGGCAAACAGTGGCAAAACGGTACAGAGCTGAACCTGAACTTTCAGGGAACCAATGCGATGGTTGAGTATGATGGTTCGTGGCCATCCGTAGATGTTCAATATCACTCCAATACTGCAAATCGTCAGCATAGGTTGAAGTTTATTACCCCTGTGTTTAGTAATGCTGACATATCCTTTGATATTGGTGAATATGAAAGCAGTACTGTGGCTTATGCAAATGGAATTGAGGCTTATTCTTATGCTTCATTGCAAAGACAGCAATTGGTTCAAATAGATTACCAGCCGCTTGAATCTTTGGAGCTTGTTATAGGCAATGAGAATCGGCAGGAAATTGCAGAGGATTATGATATAGGAGAGAAAAAGACCAGGGCTGTTTTTGCACAGGGGTTATTTACAAGCAAATATGTGAATATCCTTGGTGGATACAGAAGCGATCGTTTTACCGGAATAGGGGATGAAGAGACTTACAGTTTGGGAGCAAAAATAATTCCTGTAGATACTCTAAGTTTTAATATCGGTTTTGGAAAATCTTATAAAGCACCAACAATAAATCAGCTTTATTATAATGATCCGATGTATAACTCATATGGTAATCCTGATTTGCTTCCGGAAAAGGCAACTAATGGGGAATTAGGTATTGAGCTGAATGTATTGAAGATAAAAGCTCGTATTAATTATTTTAGAACCGAAATTGATGATTTAATTCAGTGGGTGTATGCAGAAGATTATTCATCAATTTCTGAAAACCTTAATAAAGCAGAGATAAAAGGTTTTGAGGCAGAGGTTGATATTAAAAGCAAATATCTGGATATCCATATTAATGCAACTAAAATTGATGCTGAAGATATTTCTAATCTCAGAGCTTTGGCAAAAAGACCGGAGAAAAAACTGTCACTAACTGCTATATCCAGGATCGGCAGGTTGCAACAACAGCTCAAATTAAATGCTGTAGGCAAAAGCTATGAGTACCTTTATGGTGGGCAAACAGTTGAATTAAGTGGTTATGCGACTGTTGATTACAGCAGTATTTATAGAATAACCGATCAATTGGCATTGAAGGCAACTATGTCGAATATATTCGATAAAGAGTATTCAACCAGTTATGGTTATACCTCTCCCGAAAGAGAGCTAAAACTCTCTATAAAATTCACGCCTTTAAAATAATTTCCCAATAATTGAGGCGCCCCTCATGTATTGCGTGAGGGGGTTATTGCTCCGTAATTTCAGTTTTCACTGCGTTTACAACCATTGTCGGGCGGCTTTCTGCCTCTTCGAATCTTTTTGCTTCCTCCAATGCTTTGTTGTATCCCTTGTAAAAGCCAACTCTTACCGAGATCGGCAACCTTTTTTCTGTTTCCGTTTCCGTATAGATAGAGACTTTATATCCCTTGTCTTTTAATTTATTCAAATAACGTTTGGCATTATTTTCGTCCGCAAAGGCACCAACCTGTATGGTGAAACCCTTAATTGCTGTGGAATTTTCCTGTTTGGGTTCCTGCTCTGTTTTGGGTTTTGACTCTGTATTTTTTTTGGGGTTTTCTTCAGTTTCCGGTGCGGGAGTACTCTCTGTTTTAG
>QZLD01000281.1 GCA_004796385.1 Gammaproteobacteria bacterium
TCATAGATAACCAGATCACGATCAACAAGTGTTGGCAAGGTTCCATATGGATTCAGGGTAAGCAGATCCTCCGGCGGATTTTCTGCAGAAGATTCTTCTATTTCAACGCCTATGCCCTTTTCGGCAAGAACAATCCTAACTCTGTGACTATGAATACAAGTGGGTGTTGTATAAAGGGTCATCACCGATCTTTTGCCAGCAACTGCAGCCATTTCTTGCTCCTGTGAGTATTTATACGAAATTAAAGCCGCATAGGATCTTACAAATAGACACAATAGTCAAGCAGTTATATTATAATCAGATTATTTTCAATAACTTACACCGGATTCCCCACATTCGCAAATTCCACTTTAACTGCAAATTTATCAGAAACATGCTTACCTAAAGCCTCTATGCCGAAAATCTCTGTAGCATGGTGCCCAGCAGCAAAGTAATGAACACCCAGCTCCTTAGCCAAATGCGGTGTCCTTTCCGAAATTTCCCCTGAAATAAAAGCATCGACTCCTGCATTTGCAGCATCTTCAATATAATCCTGTGCCGCCCCGGTACATATAGCAACTCTGGATATATCTCTACCGTTACCACCATCAATTACCCGAGGTTCCCGACCAAGCTGCTGCGAAATAATCTCACTAAAATCACTAACTGAATGCGGTCTTTCAAATCTACCCACCAGACAACCATCATATCTGCCGATACGATTAAAACCACCATCATGACTAAGCCCCAACCGCTCAAGCAATAGGATATTATTGCCGATCTCGGGATGAATATCCAAAGGCAGATGATATGCACAAAGTGAAATACGGTTTTGCATCAACATCCTGATTCGCCCACCCTTTACTCCAACCAGTGGCGCAGGCTCGCCTTTCCAAAAAAAACCGTGATGGCTGATAATAAGATCGCAACCGACACTTACAGCATAATCAATCAACTCTCTATTCACCGAAACCGCCGTAATTATCCGCACATCTTTTTCAACACCGCTCTCGTCTACCTCAAAAACGCCGCTATCAACCTGCAGACCATTAGGACAATAATCTTTAATCTGATCTATCTCCAGAAATCGGTCTATATATTCAATAATCGAACAAATTGATGCCATAAGTGCAGCTCCCTGAGTGGAATATGTAAATGATAATGGTATCATATCACGCTGTTTTTCCGTTTCAATCGGAGGGTTTAAATGAAAATCTCAGGTGCTTCCAGATTTGTTCTTAAATATTTTTTTATAGGGGTAATTATTGCCTCGGTAATTGCTATTCTCAAACCAGATCTTTTGCAACTTAACTCCGGCAGAAACTCCCTTGTTTTCGATAGCTCTCAAACAAACAATCAAAACAATTATATTGACCAGAACAAACAACCGGAAACCACACCCGCAATAACAAAACCCGCCACACAAAACCGAACATGCGGCAGAATCGTTGTCTCATATGCAGATTCGGTCAGCAAAGCTGCACCTGCGGTTGTCAGCATTCATACTGCAAAAATCATAAAAGAGAGAGTTACCCCGGTTTTTAAAGATCCGGTTCTAAGACATTTTTTCGGCAGAAACTTACGCTCACAAACCAGAAAAAGAATTGAAACAAGCCTCGGCTCCGGGGTTGTTGTCGACCATAACGGCTATATACTTACCAGTTATCATGTGATTTCCGATGCAGATGAAATTCAGGTAGTTCTTAATAATGGCTCCGCAATAAAGGCAGAAATTGCAGGAGTTGACCAGGAAACAGACCTAGCGGTTCTACAGGTAAAGGCAGAAAACCTTCCGGTAATAAACATAGGAAATTCAGATAAATTACGCATTGGTGACGTTGTACTTGCGATCGGCGACCCATTTGGCGTAGGACAAACTGTGACACAAGGAATTGTCGGTGCAACAGGAAGAAACAGCCTAGGAATAACCACATTTGAAAACTTTATCCAAACAGATGCAGCCATAAATCCAGGCAATTCAGGAGGAGCTCTGATCAATGCCTACGGTGATCTTGTCGGAATAAATACCGCCATCTACAGTAAATCCGGAGGCTCTCATGGAGTGGGATTTTCCATTCCCGTCAATCTGGCAATAAAAGTAAAAGATAGTATCGTTGAAAAGGGCTATGTTGTTAGAGGATGGCTGGGAATTGTTCCGCGTAAAATAACTCCTCTCATGGCTGAAGCATTAGGGCTTAGCAGTGACGAAGGCGTCTTTGTAGAATACATACTAAAAAAAGGGCCTGCCTATAATGCAGGAATTCGCCAGGAAGATATTATACTTGAGATTGATGGAAACAAAGTCGATGATGCCAGAACCGCGATGGATTATCTGGCAGGAATTGAACCGGGGAAAGAAGTAACCATAAGAGGCATGAGACGCGGCCGCTATTACACGGCTGTTGCAACAGCAATTCAACGACCAATAACAACACCGGCCAAATAAAAGTTTTATTGTGGAGCAATATTTATGAAAAAAACTACCGTCTTTTTTACATTTGCATTTGTGCTGCTTTTGTCCATTTATGGCGCAATAACAAATTCCAGATTCGGGCGCAAATGGGAAAAGGATCTCTCAAACAATGAAGATAATTCCACAGGAAAAACAGAAGCATCTATTACCATACCTGATATTTATAAATTCCATGTGATATTTGATCAAAGCAACGAACAGGTTTACTCCCCTTTTGACACCAGCTTCACAGGAATGTCGCGCTTAGCAATACGAATAAGAAAACTGGGGGGAAGCGTTTCCATTAACACTCAGCCTCTTCAGGATTTTTTACCTGAACTTAAAAACAAGAACACCATACTTGTTCTTGGTGTAGCAATGTATCGGGAATATCAGGACAGTGCAATTACAGCCATTAAAAATTACCTAAACAATGGCGGCAATATCTTTCTTATGGTCGAACATGACAACCTGCTTGGAAACGGAGAATTTCAAAATAAATTATTAAAAAAATTCGGTATCAAAGCGCTGCCTATCTCATCTTCGACAAAAGACACCTCCCAGAAAAACCGCTTTTGGCCCTTTTGCGAAGCAAAAGACCTGCATCTTGATAAGGTTAAACCATTTCTTCCTGCGCCTTTAACAAGCCAAGAGAACATTGGCTCTTTTTTAAAGATAACAGATCCTCAAAACAAAAATCATGAAACCGTTGCTATAAAATTACATACTGGAAAGGGAACTCTCATTGTTCTGGGCGATGCGGAACTGGCATGGAATGGTTTTGAGCTTATGGGAATTGATGTCGCCGATAACGGCAAATTTATTGATAAAACCTTCTCCATGCTGGCAAAAACAGGCGAGATCAACCAAACAA
>QZLD01000026.1 GCA_004796385.1 Gammaproteobacteria bacterium
GGTGGTTCAGAAAAAAATCCCGATAACGGCTCGGGTACAATTAATTCTCCTCAAGCGATCTGTGAATTACTGGAACTATCGGATATTTCTTTCCCGACTTCAGTGGTGGGTGACGGAACTGCTGATAGTTGTACTGCCGAAGCTCTTCAGGCTGCTGCTGATGGAGGAGGGGTTATACTGTTTTCATGTGGAGCTGTTCCTGTAACAATAGAGGTTTCATCTCCAATCGTTTTTACAAAAGAAACCGTACTTGATGGAGAGGGAGTGATAACTCTTAGTGGAGGTGGTGCTTCCCGGATATTGTATCTGGATTCAGCATATAACCTGACTACTCCGAGACTTACTGTGCAGCGGCTTACCTTTATAAACGGAATATCCTCAAATGGTTCTGTGGATACTGCTGGTGGCGGTGGTGCAATTTACAGAGATGGCGGTAGTTTATCGGTTATTGACAGTACTTTTCGCAACAACAGTTCCCCTCTTTCCGGGCAAGACATTGCAGGAGGTGCGATATACGCCTTTGGTGGAGGAGAAACGGTTATTTCAGGATCTGTTTTCGATGGAAATAGCGCAAGCAATGGCGGTGCTATTGGTAGTTTGAATAGTGATCTTACAGTTATTAATAGTACCTTTACTAATAATGCAGCAACCGGAACCGGAGGTAATCCCGGTAATGGAGGTTGCGGCGGTGCAGTTTATATGGATGGAGCTGATGAGATAACATCTATGTGTGGTGTATCAATTGTTAATAACGAGGCAGGCGCAATTGGCGGCGGTTTTTTTCGTGTATCAAATGACAATTCCGGTTCATTAGTAATGGATAAAACTACAGTTGATTCTAACACTGTAACAAGTAGCGTATCTGGAAACGCAGGCGGACTTTATCTTCAGGGGTTGGAGCTTTCAATTACAAATAGCGCAATTGCAAACAACCGAGCATTTTATAATGGTGGTATTTGGCTTCATACCAGTGATATCGAGATTGCAAATACAACCATATCAGGAAATACTGCAACTGGTAGTAATGGTGGCGGTATCTGGCTTTCCAGTCCGGTAACCGGAATCATTCTTAATTGTACAATAGCAAATAACAGTGCTCCGGCAGGTGGTCAGGGTGGAGGCGCTATTTTTAGTGCAGGAGAAATTTCCGGTCTTGAGATGAAGAATACAATTATTGCAAATAATACCTCCGGAACATGGGCTCCCGGATGTGATGATCCGCTTGAAGATGGCGGAGGTAATCTTGAATGGCCTGCCGGAGCCGATTGCTCTGCAAGTCCGCTTATTGAAGATCCTCTTCTAGGGGCTCTGGGCGATAATGGAGGAGATACAGAAACAATGCTTCCTTCATCTTCAAGTCCGGCAAAGGGAGTAGGGATAAATTGTACAGAAACCGATCAGCGAGGTATTGCACGCAGCAATCCATGTACGACTGGAGCTGTTGAAATATAAAAGGAAACCTTGATTAATTGTTTGCTCTTTATCTCTTTCGCCTGATTAATCAGATATCTCAAAAACATAACAATATGTGATTTTGTAAAAGAGAAAATAAGGTAATAAATGAAAATAGTAATTATAAATGCCAGCCAAAGAGGTAAAAATGGCAATACCCAGATACTTATAGAACGATTATGCGTTGGAATAAAAAGAGCGAAAGCTGAATATGAATATGTGAATCTTAATGAAGAAAATATTGAATTTTGTAAGGCTTGCGATAAATGCCATGAGGTTGGGCACTGTATTATTAATGACGATATGGAAAAAATATTCGGAATGATATCTGCAGCAGATTTAATTATATATGCTTTTCCCATATATAGTTTCCACTTTCCTGCAAAATTAAAGGCGATTTTTGAAAGAATGTACTCTCTGGGAGATAATCAGGAACTTACAGTATCTGAGCACGGTTTGGTTTTTCATCAGATAAACAGAAAAATTTGCGGAAAACCCTATGCTGTTTTAGCGCATTACGGAAACATAGAATATTCAGCAGTAAAAAGCAGTATTGAGTATTTCGGGAGTTTTTCAAGGTTTACCGATTCTGAAAATATCGGAGTACTTCAGCGAAACACAATGAGATTGCTTTCAAAATCAATAGATAGCGGAAAAAAATCAGCTAGAACCGAA
>QZLD01000207.1 GCA_004796385.1 Gammaproteobacteria bacterium
AATCTTGTGATTTAAGAAGTTGTAATTTGAAAAACGGTAAAATTAAAGCGGGTTTGATAAGTCTGGTAATAATTGTATTACTGACTTTTATTAAATTTATCGCCTATTGGTTCTCCGGAAGTCTGGCTGTGTTCTCTGAGGCATGGCATAGCTTTTCCGATATTGCCACTACTTTTATGGTGGTGGTTACTCTTTGGCTTAGTGATAAAAAGGGTGATAAAAACAATAGAGATGAAAAAAATAGCAATAACCGGAATAAGCGACTTAAAGTTGACCCTGAGCTGCTGATTGGCGGTTGTATCAGCATTTGGCTGTTTCTGATTGCTTTTACCATACTCTACCGCTCGTTTTTTGCAGAATCGGCGGTGGTGCAGAATCCGCTGCTTGTCGGCATTGTATTTATTGTTATCTCTTTCGGCTCATACTTTATATATAAGCTGGAAGCGATAACGGCAGAGACAGAGGGTTCGGCAGCCCTGAAAGCAGATAGCCAGCATAATCGCACCGATATGATTATATCGCTGCTAACCGGTTTTTCTCTGGTCATCTACTATTTCGGCATTGATATAGATCGCTATATAGGTGCTGCAATCGGGGTTCTAATCCTTCTGTTTGCGATTGAAACAGGTGTAAATATTCTATTATCTCTTAAACGTGGAGAAAATGGTTATGTCACAGAGTATCGCATTACCGAAATCATCCTGTCACTATTTGACAAACATATTGGAAATAGTATCGGAAGCTGGCTATGCAACCTGCTTGGCATTAGCCAGAGGCGCAAAGAGAGTCTGGCAAATCTGGTTTTAATATTTAAAAAGCTATGCAGATACAGCGTTTATTTAAGCCTGCTATTTTTGTTCGCACTTTGGCTTTCTACGGCATTTTATCGGGTAAATTTAAACCAGAAAGCCCTGATTACCCGGTTTGGCAAGATCTCACCTGCAGAAATATTGCCGGGGCTGCACCTGAAGTTACCGTTCCCATTTGAGAAGGTAGTGGTTTTTGATGCTACACGCACACGCACTGTTGACGTCGGCAATATGTCTGCCTCAAACAGAGCACTTATCTGGAATAAAGACCACGGTGATAATCTGGAGTTTATATCTGCCGATAATAATTTTTTCCTGCCTTATATATCCGTTAGTTACCATATTAGCGATATCAAAAAATACTATCTGCATATTACCGCTGAAGAGAAACTGATAGGCAACATATGTACAGAGGAGATGATCTCCCTCTTTGTAAATCACGATTTTTTTACTCTGGCAATCTATAAAAGAGAAGAGTGGCTCAGGCTTCTTTCTGAAAAAATCCAGCGACGTCTTGATAGCACAGAGTCAGGAATTGTTCTTACAGATATAAGCCTTAAGGATTTCCATCCGCCACTAAAGGTAGCTACTGCATTTGAAGATATTGTTTCGGCATCGCAAGCCAGAGAGACAATGATGAATAAGGCAAGGGTTAAATATAATGTTATGATGCCGGAGGCAAGACTCTATGCCTTAAAGACAAATTCAAAGGCAACTACAGAGCAACAGCATAAGATCATGCTTGCCCGGGGCTATGCACAGCAGTATCTGAGCCAACTGGAATCCTTTGCCGGCAACCCGCAAATAATATCCCGCCATCTGCAACTGCAAACTATAACTGCAGCAATTGCCGACAGAGAGAAGATTATCTATGACCCGGATTCCGGAGTAGAGCCGTCGCAGCTATACACCGAAAAATTTATATTCGGCAGCAAGAAGGTCAAACAGAAGATCAAAAAGGCTGCTGCCAATTCCGGCATAGAACCTCGCATCACCGTAGACAGAAAGGTAAAAAGACGTGCGCCCATTCGTGATTAGTATAACCATCATAATTGCAGGTTTAGTTGCATACTCTTCGGTTTTTACCGTTGATGAGACAGAGCTGGCAATTGTAACCAGCTTCGGTAAATTGGAAAAGGTAATTAGCGAACCGGGTTTTTATCTCAAAAAACCGGGTTTTATCAGCAATATCGATCGCTTCGACAAGCGTATGCAGCAGCTTAATACACAAACAATCCAGCTGTTGCTGAACGATAAAAAGCCGATAATAGCCGGCTGTTTTGTCATATGGAATATCAAAGATCCGGTGCTCTATTATCAATCATTGGAGACCGGTGAAAATGCCAGGCAAAAACTGAGTGACATGGTCAATTCGCAACTGGGAATCGTATTCAGTGACTACGATATCAGTCAGATAATCAACACCGATCCGCGCAAGGTAAAGCTGGACGAAATAGAGTCCCGTATTACCGGCGCAGCCAATAAGAGCGCATCTGAACGATATGGTATAGAGGTAAAGCATATCGGCATCGTCAGGCTTGCCTATCCTGCTGTTGTAATGAAATCGGTATACGAAAGAATGGAGACCGAAAGAGAGATGGAGGCCGAGCAAATCCGCGCAGAGGGACGTGAAGATGCAGGTAAAATTATCGCCGAGGCCAACAGAACCTCTGCAAAGATCAAGGCGGAAGCCGATAAGCAGGCGCTTGTAATTCGCGGAGAGGCAGAGAAAGAGACCCTTAAGATCTATGCCGATGCCTACAGCCGCGACCCCGAATATTTTGAGTTTTCCAGATCGCTGGAGATGTACGAGAAGTTGATAAACCGGGATAGCACTCTGATACTCTCTACCAAATCAGAGCTGATGCGACACCTGTTTCGTGATGCTCAAAAGCAGAATCAAGATGATGAATAACCAGCCTCTGCTCCGTGAACTAAAAGGGCATATGCTGCGCTACTCCCTTATTGTGTTTTTTGCCCTTGCAATAATCTATTTCCTGACAGGCTTTTACTATGTAAAGCCAAAGCAGATCGCTGTTCAGGAACGCTTTGGCAAGATAATCGACGGTAATATAAAACCGGGTTTGCACTACGCCTTGCCTGCACCAATCGACAAAGTAATAAAAATTGAGGCCATGAGTGTGGAATCGGTAATCGTGGATGATTTTGCCAGTGCCAATTGGGAGTATGGCTCAAGGGCGCAGGAATTCATTAAACAGACCAGCCTGAAACCATATGCCATAACCGGTGACAACAATATTGTAAATATCTCACTGTTTATCAAATACAACGTCATAAAGCCTGCCGATTATGTTCGTTCCGGCAGAGATGCAAAATGGCTGATCCAAAGCCTTGCAGCTGAGAGCCTGCTGATTATAACCTCAAAAACCGGAGTGGATGAGATTCTTATATCCGGAAAAAAAGCCCTGGAAACAGGAATAGGTAAAAGGTTGCAGAACAGACTTGATGAACTGGAGAGTGGCATAGGCGTGGTTTTTATTGAAATAAGAGAGATATCGCCACCAAAACTGGTGCAGAATTACTTTGATGATGTAATAAAGGCAAAGGTTGAAAAACGCAAACTGCTTAATGATGCCCGAACCTATAAAAACCGGATAATTCCTGAGGCGAGACAATATGCCAACCGCATTTTACAGGAAGCGCGTACCTATAAAACAGAGCAGACATTAATGGCACAGGGAGAGGCATCCCGTTTTTTATCAAAACTACAATCGGTTGTGCATAACAAAAACCTGATGATGGAGCAGGAGTATATTGAACTGATTAAACGTATTTCTCAGAAGGTTAAGGATATCAGGGTAATAGATCAATGACTCTGACCAGAATAGCACCTGCTTAACCCGGATAGCAAAGCATGGTTACAATTCGTCACGCACTTATATTTCAATAATTACTTTATTAATCAGTATTATACATTAAAAATGATGCGTATTTATGAAATATGCGGGCTAGCCTAAAAGTTATGTGATATCCCTATATTTATGC
>QZLD01000270.1 GCA_004796385.1 Gammaproteobacteria bacterium
CCATTACCAAGAGCCTTTGCCGGCCCGCTAAAAGCGGCTGAAATCCCAACTTTAATATTATCTGCTGCTAACACTTCGCCTGAAAATGCAAAAAGCGTCAGCACAACTCCAAATACCTTAAATATCTTATTACACATATACATACTCCATTATTTGGTTACTAACTATATAAACAGCCCTGTTTATTTTGCAAAAGAGCCAACCATTACACAAAATAGTAGCAGTTAATCTCTGTTTTTATAGAAAAGCATATATTTTTTACTACTATTAGCTATGGTATTGAAAAAAAAGGTTTCATTACTATCGATAATTAATGGTAAAAGAGAGGCGTCCCCCATGTCTTCCATCAAGAGTCTTCTGATTATCTGGATCGTTTCTGGAACTATTGCCCTGGTGGTTATAGGTTTTTTCTCTTTAAATTCAAACAGTCAGATATCCAATCAAACAGAATTTATTTCAGATGAAATAATCCCCCTGCAAACAAGCAACTACAGAACCGCAATTATTATTTCAGACTATATCGACAGGCAAAATGCAATTGTAAACGCTCCGTCACCTGAAGAAATCACAAAGCTTAAAGACAGAACCGATCTTGATGGGCGCTTTAACAAAGTAATAGATAAACTACTTGAAAAAACAAAATCTTATAAAAATATTCAATCTCACCTGTTAACCTTAAAAAAGGCTCATATTTCATTTACTGAAAATGATAAAAAGCTATTTGACACAAAACTTTCCGCAAAAAAATTAGAAGAAGATATTTTGCAAAATAAAAGAAAAATTGAAACAGATGGTACCGACCTTGTTAACTATGCCCGCAAGATAGCCGGTAAAGCGCGTTTTTCAAAGAATAAAATAACCAGAAAACTAAAAAAACAGATTAAGAAAAAAGAAAAACTGGACAGCTCCCTTTATAGGGCTCCTGAAGCCGATACTGTTAATAAAACAATCTTCGATTTAATTAATAAATCTATCTACGGAGGCTACTCCGACTCGGTAGCGGCTTCAAATAATATTAGATTCAATGCTGAAAAATTAATATCTATTTCAAGTAAAATCGCATCCACTCAAACAATAGATAGTCTGGTATCTTTAAAAGGCAACACCATAAAACAATTAACAAAAGATACAGCCAATCAAATATCTCAACTAAAAGAGTCCTTAAAAGATCAGGAAAAAATAAAAAAGCTGATACCTGAACTTGAAGATAAAATAAAAAACTTTGAAAATGAGATAATGCTAGGCGATAACTCGTTATTTAATCAGAGAAAATCCATCATTCAAAAAAGAATTGAACTTGAAAAAATCAGCTCGGCTTTACGAACAGATATACAGAAAATGCTCGGAATAATGGAAAAGATTTCAACTGAAGCAAAACTGCTGGTTAAAAAATCAAGAGATAAAAGCAACTCTATAGAATCCGAAAGTAGAATTAAATTAATAGTTATTGGAATAATAACTGCGCTAGCAATGATAGTTCTTGGTATAAAAGTCAGCAGAAGAATCAGCTCTCCTCTTGTTAAAATTATTGATGTATTAAATAGAGTTGAAAAAGGAGATCTTTCAGAATCCAAGATCACTCATAAATATAAAGACGAATTCGGAAAACTGTTTCATGAAACCGAAGCTACTATCGATCACCTAAGAACATTACTAAATAATATTACTACTGCTGCAACCAAAATAAAAACATCATCCCAACAAATGGATTCCATAACCCAAAAATCACAGGAAGGCATTTTAAATCAACTGGAGGCATCCGAAAAAATAGGAGAAGACGTACAAGAACTTTCAACAGCGGCCAGCAACTCCGAAACCAATGCTATCAGAGCTTCTGATCTTGCCAATGAGGCCAGCAAAAACTCAGGAATCGGGTTAACTGAAGTCAAATACACTATTGAAACAATAACCTCTCTTGCCGATGAAGTTCGCAATGCAACTGAAGTGGTAGCAAAACTTAAAAATGATAGCCAAAATATTAACATGGTTCTTGATGTTATCCGGGGAATTGCCGAACAGACAAATCTTCTTGCTCTTAATGCAGCAATTGAAGCTGCAAGAGCAGGAGAACAAGGAAGAGGCTTTGCCGTAGTTGCAGATGAAGTTAGAACCTTGGCTCAAAGAACTCAGAACTCCACTGAAGAAATTC
The DNA here is from genome assembly GCA_004796385.1 of Gammaproteobacteria bacterium. Classification (GTDB taxonomy): domain Bacteria; phylum Pseudomonadota; class Gammaproteobacteria; order QZLD01; family QZLD01; genus QZLD01. The sequence continues at coordinate 2,150 of QZLD01000270.1, forward strand.
TCAATATTATCGAACAACTTCAGGAAGATGCAGACCACGCTGCCAATGTAATGGAAAATGGAAAAGAAAAGGCAAATACAAGCGTGGAACAGATTAAAAAAGCCGGAGAAGCTCTGGATAACATATCAAACGTTGTAACCGAACTTAACGAAGTAAACAATCAACTGGCAGTAAATGCTCAGCAACAAAATGGAATTGCAACAGAAATTCAACAACATACAATAAGTATAGTAGATGTGTCTGTTCAAAATGAAACAAGTATGCAAGAACTTATCTGTACCAACGAATCTCTCAGCAAGATATCTCAGGAACTTTCAGATCATACCTTATCATTTAAAATCTGATACTCCTTCGCTCATCAAAAAATACAAACAGAAACGGCCCTTAAAAAGGCCATTTCTGCTAGACAACAACACTATTCCACTTGATCTTTTACATCTTCCATATCAAGCTCCTTAATCTTTGTTACAAGTTCTTCAAGTGCAGGTTCTGGAAGAGCTCCAGACTGATTAAAAACCATAACATTATCACGAATTGCAATAACAGTAGGAATTGAACGAATGCCAAAAGTAGCCGCCAAATTCTGAGCATCCTGCGTATTACATTTAGCAAAAACAACATCATCAAACTTCTCTGAAACCTTTTCAAAAATTGGCCCGAACATCTTACAAGGACCACACCAATCTGCCCAAAAATCTATAAGAACAATATCATTATCTTTAACTACATTCTCATAGTTCTCTGAAGTTAGATTTACTGTACTCATTTTATATCTCCTTTTACGAATATATTTTGTTACAATATAACATAACACAATAATTGTTACAATATTACATTTATTCTTTTTTCAAATCATCTATAAACAGCATGATTTTTAAGGATGACTTTACTACAACTCCTTCGTTATAATTCCAACTCTTTTTTCCACATAACCACTATTTTTTTATGATTCCAGAAAAACCTCCTAAAAAAATGCTTCGTAATATCGGCAAAGCGATCACCGAATACAACATGATTAAAGATGGAGACCATATCCTGCTGGGACTGTCCGGTGGGAAAGATTCCATGGCATTACTACATACTTTGGCGCACTTACAAAAATACGCACCAGTTAATTTTAAGCTCTCCACTGCTACCATAAACCCATTAGCAGATGGCTTTGAACCTACACCTCTGCGTACTTATGTTGAATCAATGGATATTAGTTTTTTTATGGAGAGCTTTTCCATATTTGAGCAGGCAAAGAAATCTATGCGTAACGACTCTTACTGCGCCTTCTGCTCTAGAATAAGACGAGGAATGCTCTACTCTATAGCACGACGAGAAAACTGTAATGTACTGGCCCTGGCACAACACCTGGACGACCTCGCCGAAAGTTTTCTCATGTCATCGTTCTATACCGGAAAACTAGAGACAATGAAAGCTCACTACACAAATGACATAGGCGATCTGCGTGTAATACGCCCCTTTGTTTATGTAAGAGAAAGACAGATAACCGACTTTGTCAACACAGCATCACTTCCGATAATTGAAGATAACTGCATCGGCAAAGAAACACAGCGTTCACGCCCTCACATAAAGAAACTACTTGAAGAGCAGGAAAAAATTAATCACCACCTATTTAAAAGCCTTATGAACGCACTAAAACCTTTAATGGCAGACAACAATACTATCCCTGCAAATCCATATGCAGCCGGGAAAAAAGTGCTACGGCAAAGGAATAGCGATGCCTGAACTACCTGAAGTGGAAACAATATGTCGCGGTATATCACCACATATAGAGGGACACAGCATTGCTCAAACGGTAATACGCAACCATAATCTGCGTTACCCTATTGATCAAAACTTGGCTAACCATGTCGAAAAACAAAAAATAATAAAAATATGGCGGCGCAGCAAATATATAATCTTATCATTGGAAACCGGTACAATAATCATCCACCTGGGCATGTCCGGCACCTTGCGAATAGTTGATAAAGATCTACCGCCAAATAAACATGACCACTTTGATCTGATCTTTGAAAATCTTATTCTACGATATCAGGATCATAGAAGATTCGGCTGCCTAATTTACACAAATAACAATCCTTTAGAGCACAAACTTCTTGCAACACTGGGCCCTGAACCGCTAACAGACCAATTTAACGGAGAGTATCTTTTTAATATCTCCAGAAAAAGAACCAAAGCAGTAAAAGTATTTATTATGGATAACCATATTGTTGTTGGAGCCGGTAATATTTATGCAAATGAAGCTCTGTTTGCATCAGGCATTGATCCGCGTAAGGCAGCCGGCACAATAAACCGCAAACAGTATGACAAGCTAGCGAAAAACATAAAGATAATATTGGAAAAAGCCATTGCCGCCGGAGGAACCACCATCTCCGATTATCGCAACTCTGAAGGGAAACCCGGATACTTTCAGCAAGAGCTTCTTGTTTACGGTAAAGATGGAGAAAATTGCCAAAAGTGCAATAACAAAATCACATCCATAAAACTGGGGCAAAGATCAACCTTTTACTGCCCACAATGCCAAAAATAATTATGGCCAGCGCACAAAAAGAAAAACCCCGAAAATCGGGGCTTCCTTTTCTTTAGCAACCGCATCCTGCGATTTATTTCCGTCCTTGTAAATTTATTTATTAGATCTCTAGGTATACTTGAACACTACTTTACCAGACCAAATCCTTTTATAGCTTCCTGCTATCTCCACATTTGGAGCAAATTCCTTTTTGAACCGGTTGGGCCTCCTGCCCTGTCTGATGTAAAAATATTAACAAACCAAAAAAAAATTAACATCAGCCTTTACTACTTAACCGTGTAAGAAAAATCCTATCTGGCTGCAGGATAAACAACAATCAACACTCGTTTTTATTAACTTTAAACTACAATAATAAAAAATTATCCTTGACTCATGCCGACCCTGCAATTATATACTTCAGCAGTGCCGGATGAGTTCAGGCACTGAAATTATTCGGTTAAATCATTTTTCAGCTTCAAAAACCAAAATAAAGGTGAACCAAACAACATGGGAAAAGCATTGGTAATAGTCGAGTCTCCAGCAAAAGCAAAGACCATCAACAAATATCTTGGCGATAACTACATCGTAAAATCCAGCGTTGGGCATATTCGCGACTTACCGGTAAGCGGATCATCAAACAGCACACCATCAGATAGAGCCAAAGAAGCAGCCAAAACCAGGAAGATGTCGCCTGAAGAAAAGGCCGCATATAAAAAGCAGAAATCCCACAATCAGCTTATAAACAGAATGGGGATAAACCCGGATAATGGCTGGGAAGCCAATTATAATATTCTGCCCGGCAAAGAAAAAGTTGTTAAAGAACTGAAAAAATTCGCCAAAAATGCAGATACTATTTATCTGGCAACTGACCTTGACCGCGAAGGAGAAGCCATCGCCTGGCATCTGCGTGAAGCAATTGGTGGTGATGACAGCAGATATAAAAGAGTAGTATTTAACGAGATAACAAAAAACGCTATTACCCAAGCATTTGAATCACCGTCGGAACTTGACATTAACCGCGTAAACGCCCAGCAAGCACGTCGCTTTCTGGATCGTGTTGTAGGATTTATGGTCTCCCCTCTGCTTTGGGCTAAAATAGCCAGAGGACTTTCAGCAGGCAGAGTACAATCTGTTGCTGTAAAACTGGTTGTAGAAAAAGAGAGAGAAATTCGAGCATTCACACCGGAAGAGTTCTGGCAGATTGATGCTGATCTGTTGCGACAAAATGACAACATCCGTTTTCAGGTAAATAAACACCTGAACAAAACATTCAGACCAACCAATAAAAAAGATACAGACAAAGCCGTCACAGAGCTGAAACAGAGCGATTACACAGTAGGAAAAAGAGAAGACAAACCAACAAAATCACGTCCAAACCCACCCTTTATTACCTCAACATTACAGCAAGCTGCAAGTACGAGATTAGGGTTTGGTGTTAAAAAGACCATGATGCTTGCACAGAAACTATATGAAGCCGGCTTTATTACATACATGAGAACCGACTCAACCAGTCTTAGTGCAGAAGCAATAAACAGTTGCAGAGACTATATAAACAAAGAATACGGAGATAAATATTTACCGGAAAAAGCCAATATTTATAGCAACAAAAAAGGCGCTCAAGAAGCTCATGAAGCCATCCGCCCTTCTAATGTTTTCACATCAGCAACACAACTGCCATCATCGTTTGACCGAGATTCCCAAAGACTTTATGAGCTTATCTGGAGACAATTTGTCGCCTGCCAAATGCCTCCAGCAGAATTCATCAGCACCAGTATTACAGTAAATGCAGGTGAATACGAATTAAAAACAAAAGGCAGAATCAATACTTTTGATGGATTCTTAAAAGTAATGCCTCCCCCAAAAAAGGATGCAGATAATAGTGAATTGCCGGATATTAAAGTTGGTGATTCACTCAACCTAAAAAAACTTATCCCAACCCAGCATTTCACAAAACCGCCTGCCCGTTATTCAGAAGCAAGCTTGGTAAAAGAGCTGGAAAAAAGAGGGATTGGTCGCCCTTCTACCTATGCCTCTATTATTTCGACTATTCAGGACAGAGGGTATGTCAAAATAGAAAATCGTCGTTTTTATGCAGAAAAAATGGGTGATATAGTTACTGACAGACTAAATGAAAATTTTGATCATTTGATGAATTACGACTTTACCGCAAAACTTGAGGAAGAACTTGATAAAATCGCCAGCGGAAGCCTGCAGTGGAAAAACGTATTAGATAATTTTTACAGCGACTTTATTAAAAGACTGGACCAGGCAGCAAATGACAACGGTATGCGTCCAAATAAACCAACGGAAACAACCATACCTTGTGTCAAATGTGAAGAAGGACATATGCAAATCAGAACAGCCAGTACAGGCGTATTTTTAGGCTGCTCACGCTACTCACTACCCCCAAAAGAAAGATGCAAAGCCACAATGAATCTAATCCCTGCTGACGACTATGTCAGTGTAGAAGATGAAGAGGCTGAAACAAAAGAACTTATAGCAAAACACCGCTGCAAAATCTGCGATACTGCAATGGAATCATACATAATTGATGAAAACAGAAAAATTCATATCTGCGGTAACAATCCAGACTGCGATGGCTACGAAATAGAGACTGGCAAATTCAAAGTGAAAGGTTACGACGGCCCTGTCATTGACTGTGATAAGTGTGGCGCAGAAATGCAGCTAAAATCAGGCCGTTTTGGAAAATACTTTGGCTGTACGAACGAAGAGTGCAAAAACACCAGAAAATTACTTAAAAATGGCGAAGCTGCTCCACCCAAAATGGATCCAATACCAATGCCAAACCTACAGTGCCAAAAAGTAGATGATCACTATGTAATGCGTGATGGCGCCGCAGGACTGTTTTTAGCAGCCAGCAAATTCCCTAAACACCGAGAAACAAGAGCTCCTCTGGTCGAAGAGTTAAAAATGGTTGCAGATATTATTGACCCAAAATACAAGTATCTAACTAATGCTCCAACTGAAGATCCAGATGGAAACAAAACCATAATACGTTTTAGCCGAAAAACAAAAGAATCCTATGTGATGTCTGAAAAAGATAGTAAAGCAACCGGCTGGAAAGCTTACTATAACAATGGCAGCTGGATCGAAGAAAAAGCCAAACCTAAAAAGAAAACCGTTAAAAAGAAATAAACCACCACCAAATAAAGTCGGTAATTGTTTAGCTGCAAAACCTAACAAACCGGCTTGATACCATACAGAAACTCACAATAGGTACCCAACAATATATATCCTGATAGAAAAGGTTATGTTTTTATCACTGCTCAAAAATTAAAAGGCAGTGGTTTTTTAAATATAACTGTAATTGCTCTCACTGCTAATCATAAATAAGAGCTATTGTCGCAGCTACATTTCTTTTGTTTGAAAATGACAAATACATACCTGTTGTTCGGCTGATACCATTCTTGGTCACAGACATCTCAAAAAAATCTGACTGCATCTTAAGCATAAAGCAACCCTTTAAGTAAGTACCAACATGTATCATCTCACTTTGCCCCTCTCTCTAACTGATAATTTTCAATTGAGGAACTATCCTGACACTTGGGGGTATACCTCCGAAAGAAGCTGAGCATGAACTCTCTCATTTAAACACGACTCAAAATTACAATAAAAAACCCTATCAAGATTCTCTTTACTTCTTGACAGGGTTTTTGTATTTGTTCTGGCGGAGAGAGAGGGATTCGAACCCTCGATGGGAGATAAAGCCCATACTCCCTTAGCAGGGGAGCGCCTTCAGCCGCTCGGCCATCTCTCCGAGTATTGTTTCAGGTGAGGTAGAATACGGAAAAAATCGGTTCAGGTAAAGAGCGATTTTGCAAAAAATACTATTTTTTATTGATTGCCGTAGTTATCTTCGCCGTTTTCTGCAATTTCCTTTTCTCTTTTGATTCTTTCATAGATTTCTTCTCTATGAACGGATACTTCTTTTGGTGCATTCACACCAATTCTAACCTGATTTCCTTTAACCCCCAAAACGGTTACTGTGACATCATCACCAATCATTAAGGTTTCACCAACTCTTCTTGTTAATATAAGCACTTCCAATCTCCTTGTTTTGTTCTTTTTACTATTGCCCGTTAATTCCTTTTATAGCAAAACAGTTTTCCTGTTTGTTCGTATACTAAAAGCATAGTAAATATTTTAAAAATGTTACAATATTTGTCTGATAAAAAAGCAAAAATGCCAACTGTTTTTCATTATTTATATAATGCGTTTCCTTCCTATCTACTTATCGAGCTTAAATGCACTGTGCAGTGTTCTTACTCCCAGTTCAAGGTATTTTTCTTGAACTACCACAGATATCTTAATTTCTGATGTTGAAATCATCTGTATGTTGATTCCTTCTTTTGAAAAAGTTTCGAACATTTTACTGGCAACACCGGCATGTGATCTCATACCTACACCAACCAAGGATATTTTTACTATTTTCGTATCGCCGTATATTTCTCTGGCCCCAAGCCTTTCCGCTGTCTCCTTGACTATTTCCATTGCTTTATCATAGTCATTGCGATGAACTGTAAAGGTAAAATCAGCGTAATCATCTTTGCTCATATTCTGAATAATCATATCAACTTCAATATTTTTTTCAGAAACAGGACCAATTATTTTATAAGCTATTCCCGGGGTATCAGGTACTCCAAGCACGGTTATTTTTGCTTCATCTTTGCTGAAGGCTATTCCGGAAACTACTGGTGCTTCCATTTCAGATTCCTCTAGTGTTATTAAAGTGCCGGGGCCATCCACAAATGTGGATAGTACTCTTAGCGGAACATTGTATTTTCCTGCAAATTCTACTGATCTAATTTGTAGTACCTTCGAACCAAGACTGGCCATTTCCAGCATCTCTTCAAAAGTGATTTCATTTAACCGTTTTGCAGCAGGTTCAATCCTGGGATCCGTTGTATAAACGCCATCGACATCGGTATAGATCTGACATTCATCTGCTTTTAATGCTGCTGCGATAGCTACGGCAGTAGTGTCCGAGCCTCCGCGACCAAGGGTGGTAATATTTCCATCTTGGTCTGCACCTTGAAATCCTGCAACTATTACCACTTTGCCCTGATCAATTTGCGCTGTAATCTTTTCAGCATCTATATCGGTTATTCTGGCCTTGTTATGACTATTGTCTGTTTCAATCTTTACCTGATGTCCGGTAAATGATATCGCAGAACAGTCTATTTCGTTTAAAGCCATTGCCAATAAGGCTATTGTAGTTTGTTCTCCTGTTGAAAGCAGAACGTCTAATTCGCGCGGAGTAGGTCTTTTTTGCATGGTTTCAGCCATTTCAATAAGACGATTTGTTTCGCCTGTCATGGCTGATACAACAACTACAATATTATTATCTTGTTGCCTAAACTGCTTTATTTTTTTAGCTACGGCCTTGATCTTATCAATATTACCTACCGAAGTACCGCCAAATTTTTGTACTAATAATGCCATCAGCTTTATGCTCTGTATCTCATGTTTGTAGTGAACCAAATGACGCGTTGCATATATAGCTATGCAACACAGATAATTTGGTTGGAGGTTCCTTTCCGGTATTGTGGCAAATGCACAACAATTGCCTGCTAAACTTAGCTCTTCCAGAGCATAATTTTATTACTACGCAGTCTCGCAGAGCGGAAATTTTATATCTTTTCCTTAATCCAATCAACTGCTGAGGAGACTGCTTTATCAAGCATTTCTACATTGCTTCCACCAGCTAATGCCATTTCAGGCTTACCGCCACCTCTACCATCAACCTGCTCAGCTACAAAATTGACCAAGTCTCCTGCCTTTATCTTTTTGGTAAGCTCTTTGCTAACACCCGCAATTAACTGGACTTTTTTATCATCCACCTTTGTTCCAAGAACAACAACCGAATCTCCCAGTTTGTTTTTTAGCTGATCCACGGTTGTTTTTAGCATTTTGGTATCTGCGTTTTCTATAGTTGTAGCCAATATTTTAATGCCGGAAAATTCCATTGCCTTTGAAGCAAGATCACCACCCGCTTTACTGGCCAATTTTTCTTTTAGACGCTGCAACTCTTTTTCGGTTACCTTGGTTTTATTTAGCAACGCATCCATTTTTTCTTCGATTTTTTCTCGATCTGTTTTCAGGATTTTGCTTATTGTTTCCAGCTTACTTTCACTCTCTGTAATATATTTAACTGCATTCATTCCTGTAACAGCCTCTATTCTTCGTACTCCTGAGGCAATTCCTGTTTCTGAAATTATCTTGATTATACCGATATCACCAGCACGATCCACATGAGTACCACCACAAAGTTCAACCGAAAAATCACCAAGGCTTACAACCCGGACTTTATCTCCATACTTTTCGCCAAATAGCGCCATAGCACCGGATTCTATAGCTTCGTCATATGAAAGAAGTTTGGTTTCTGCCTGATCATTTGTTTGTGCAACCTCGTTCGCAATTTTTTCTATTTGTGTCAACTGCTCTTTTGATACCGGCTCAAAGTGTGAGAAATCAAATCTAAGTCTTTCTTTTGTAACAAGAGATCCCTTTTGCTGAACGTGTGTACCCAATACTTTTCTAAGCGCTGCATGCAAAATATGTGTTGCAGTATGATTCTTTTTTATGGCCTGACGATTTTTTGCGTTGATAGCAGCAGTAACCTCCTCTGCTACCGATATAACACCTTTTGTAACAGTGCCAATATGCACAAAGGCATCCCCTATCTTTTGGGTTTGCTCTACATTGAATACAGCTCCTTCTTTTGTAGTAATTATACCTTCGTCACCAATCTGACCACCGGATTCAGCATAAAATGGCGTTTTATCAAGAACTATGGCTCCATGCTCATTCTGCTCTATCTGTGATATCTGAACATTGTTTTTCAGGAGACAAATTATAGTTGCTACAGACTGCTCTATATCGTAGCCAACAAATTCCGTTTTTTCGTTAATCTGAACCGATTCGTCAATTACAACTGAGAAGTTGCTATTTTTACGGCTTTGATCTTTCTGCTGCTTCATCTGCTCTTCGAAGCCAATACTGTCAATCGTAAGACATTTTTCTCTGGCGATATCAGCCGTAAGATCGACAGGAAATCCGTATGTATCATAGAGTTTAAATACTGTAACTCCGGGAATTTCCTTATCTTTTAAATTCTTAAGGTCGTTTTCAAGAATCTTCATTCCCTGTTCCAGAGTATTAAGAAACTGTTCTTCTTCCTGCTTTAAAACTCTGGAAATTACCTCGGACTGCTCTGCAAGAACTGGATAAGCGCCACCCATAACTTCAATTAAAGCCGGAAAAAGTCTATAGAAAAACTGTTCCGTTACTCCAAGTTGATAACCATGCCTTATAGCTCTTCTTATTATCCTTCTAAGAACATACCCCCTACCATCGTTTGCCGGATAAACTCCATCGGCAATAAGAAAAGCACAAGCTCTTATATGATCAGCAATTACTCTTAGAGATTTATTACTCTTATCTGTAGTGGCGGTAATTTCTGCTGCCCTGTTTATCAGGTGTTGAAATATATCTATTTCGTAGTTTGAATGAACTCCCTGAAGTATAGCCGCGATTCTTTCCAGCCCCATTCCTGTATCTACGGATGGTTTTGGCAGTGGCTCCATAGTGCCATCAGCAAAACGGTTGTACTGCATAAAGACCAGATTCCAGATTTCAATATATCTGTCTCCATCCTCATTTTCTGTTCCAGGAGGACCTCCAAAAATATCTTCTCCGTGATCATAAAATATTTCGGAACATGGGCCGCAAGGCCCGGTATCTCCCATTGACCAAAAATTGTCTTTTGCTCCGATTCTGGAAAAACGTTCCGGGCTAACTCCGATCTCTTCAAGCCAGATTTTTGCTGCTTCATAGTCTTCTTCAAAAACGGTTATCCATAATCTTTCCGGAGATAGTTCCAACACTTGTGTTAAAAATTCCCATGCGAATTGAATCGCCTCTTTTTTGAAATAGTCACCGAAACTGAAGTTTCCCAGCATCTCAAAAAAGGTGTGATGCCTAGCTGTGTAACCTACATTTTCTAAATCGTTATGTTTACCGCCAGCTCTTACGCATCTCTGACTGGAAGCAGCTCGAGTGTAAGATCTTACTTCATCTCCAAGAAAAATATCTTTAAACTGAACCATTCCGGCATTGGTAAACAGCAAGGTTTTATCATTTCCGGGAACCAGCGGGCTACTGCTGATAGTTTCATGCCCCTGATTTTTAAAGTATGTTAGAAACGCTTCTCTTATATCTGCACAAGTCCAGTCCATATCTCTCTCTCGTAATGGTGATTATTCATCGGAAAGGGCACATTTTACATGATCATAGCTAAAACCACGATATATTAAGAATCTAATTTGCTTATTTTTTTCATTAATCGACACCGGAAAACCATTACCGAACTTTTTTTCTCTTACCTTTTTACAGACAGATATCCACTGTTGATCTGTGATCTCCAGTTGGTTTTCGCATATATCTATTCCTCTGGATTGTAGTTCTGCAATTATTTTTTTAGGGCCGCTACCTTTGTTTAAGCGATTACGGACAAATGCCTCGGTAAATCTCTGATCACTCTGATAATTATTTTCTTGCAGAAAATTTATGACACTTGTAATTTCCTGCGACGTATAACCTTTTTGATTAAGACGAGTTTCCAACTCCAGCACAGAGTATTCTCTTTTGGAAAGAAGGTAGATAGCGTATTTTTGAGCATTTTTATTCATGAACTGTAGTGACGGGCAAGCGAGAAAGGTTCTGGTCGGGGTGAGAGGATTTGAACCTCCGACCACATGCACCCCATGCATGTGCGCTACCAGGCTGCGCTACACCCCGAAATGAGAAGGGCGCTACAATAACATTGAAAGAGGTTCTTTGAAAAGAAAAAGTTTTATTAGTGCTACTGCGCGCCCATTTTAGATTCTGAATTAATAAACAAACTCTTTGCTATAATGTGCGATATTTTTATTACCGTTTGGCAGAGGCTTATGCCAATATTGACCGGTCCGGTACACCACTTGCCGTATGTTCTGGTCAAGTCAAACCGGACAGTTTATGTGCTACAAGACCGGACATATTATGTGCTTACTACACGGGCGGGATCTTACAATTGCTATAAGTTAAAAAAGCCGGCACTATCTGTGCCGGCTTTTTGCTGCTTTCTCACAAAACACTAGTCACAGCTTTCAACCACCTCCCAGTATCCTTTGCCAGAGTTC